>NZ_JAAGMG010000985.1 GCF_010548525.1 Streptomyces sp. SID14478 | reverse complement strand
CTGAGACCTGATGCCGAGCCGATTGTGGTGAAGTGGATGATCCTATGCTGTCGAGAAAAGCCTCTAGCGAGTTTCATGGCGGCCCGTACCCTAAACCGACTCAGGTGGTCAGGTAGAGAATACCGAGGCGTTCGGGTGAACTATGGTTAAGGAACTCGGCAAAATGCCCCCGTAACTTCGGGAGAAGGGGGGCCATCACCGGTGATGACATTTACTGTCTGAGCTGGGGGTGGCCGCAGAGACCAGCGAGAAGCGACTGTTTACTAAAAACACAGGTCCGTGCGAAGCCGTAAGGCGATGTATACGGACTGACGCCTGCCCGGTGCTGGAACGTTAAGGGGACCGGTTAGTGCACTTTCGGGTGTGCGAAGCTGAGAACTTAAGCGCCAGTAAACGGCGGTGGTAACTATAACCATCCTAAGGTAGCGAAATTCCTTGTCGGGTAAGTTCCGACCTGCACGAATGGCGTAACGACTTCTCGACTGTCTCAACCATAGGCCCGGTGAAATTGCACTACGAGTAAAGATGCTCGTTTCGCGCAGCAGGACGGAAAGACCCCGGGACCTTTACTACAGTTTGATATTGGTGTTCGGTTCGGCTTGTGTAGGATAGGTGGGAGACTTTGAACCAGCCACGCCAGTGGTTGGGGAGTCGTCGTTGAAATACCACTCTGGTCGTGCTGGATGTCTAACCTGGGTCCGTGATCCGGATCAGGGACAGTGTCTGATGGGTAGTTTAACTGGGGCGGTTGCCTCCTAAAGAGTAACGGAGGCGCCCAAAGGTTCCCTCAGCCTGGTTGGTAATCAGGTGTTGAGTGTAAGTGCACAAGGGAGCTTGACTGTGAGACCGACGGGTCGAGCAGGGACGAAAGTCGGGACTAGTGATCCGGCGGTGGCTTGTGGAAGCGCCGTCGCTCAACGGATAAAAGGTACCCCGGGGATAACAGGCTGATCTTCCCCAAGAGTCCATATCGACGGGATGGTTTGGCACCTCGATGTCGGCTCGTCGCATCCTGGGGCTGGAGTCGGTCCCAAGGGTTGGGCTGTTCGCCCATTAAAGCGGTACGCGAGCTGGGTTTAGAACGTCGTGAGACAGTTCGGTCCCTATCCGCTGTGCGCGTAGGAGTCTTGAGAAGGGCTGTCCCTAGTACGAGAGGACCGGGACGGACGAACCTCTGGTGTGCCAGTTGTCCTGCCAAGGGCATGGCTGGTTGGCTACGTTCGGAAAGGATAACCGCTGAAAGCATCTAAGCGGGAAGCCTGCTTCGAGATGAGGACTCCCACCCCCTTTGAGGGGTTAAGGCTCCCAGTAGACGACTGGGTTGATAGGCCAGATCTGGAAGCCCGGTAACGGGTGGAGGTGACTGGTACTAATAGGCCGAGGGCTTGTCCTCAGTTGCTCGCGTCCACTGTGTTGGTTCTGAAACCACGAACAACCCCGTACATGGTCACGTACGGTGCGGTTGACAGTTTCATAGTGTTTCGGTGGTCATAGCGTGAGGGAAACGCCCGGTTACATTCCGAACCCGGAAGCTAAGCCTCACAGCGCCGATGGTACTGCAGGGGGGACCCTGTGGGAGAGTAGGACGCCGCCGAACTAAATTTGAATAGAAAAGCCCCGGACCGGGATACGGTCCGGGGCTTTTCTGCGTTGAGGCCGCAGCCTTTCAGGCGGCCTCCGCGAGGCGTTCCGCCTCTTTCGGCGGGTAACCCGCGGAAGTGAGAACCGTGACGACCGCGGCGCGGCCGGCGTCCGCGGCCGGGATCGCGCCGTCGTTCACGGCCTCCATCAGACCGAACAGCACCTGCTCGTGCACGTACGCGAGCGCCTGCGCCGGAAGCGGTGAGGTGAACCGGCCCTGGTCCAGGCCCTCTTGGACCAGCGCCACACAGATCTCGCGGACCGGTGCCAGCGCCGCCCTGATGCCCTCCATCGCCATGCTGCGCTGCGCGAGGTTCACCAGGAGGCGGTAGCGGTCCGCGATCGGCCAGATCGCGAGGATCGAGCGGGCCACCGCCTCGGCCGGATCCGTGATGCCCTCGCGGCCGGCCCGATGGGCCTCCGCGACCGCCTGGGCCGCGTCCTCCACCAGCGCCCCGACAAGGGCGTCCCGGCTCGGGAAATGCCCGTAGACCGTGCGGCGTACGACGCCCGCGGCGCGCGCGATCTGGTCCATGGACGCCTCGGGGTCGCGCAGCAGCTCGGCGAGAGCGACGTCGAGGATGCGGCGGCGATTGGCGTCGGCCCGTACGGAAGTCACGCCGTTCATTGTGCACCCCGTTCGTGCCCTCTCCCGCCTGCCGTTTTGCACAGGCCTGTGCAAGCGCGTAGATTGCACAGCACTGTGTAATTGCACAGGCCTGTGCAAGCTCGCGGGTCCGTGTGCCCGCTTCCCGGAGGGATCTCCGCGCCATGCGCCTCGTCATGAACGAGCCGGTCGCCACGATGGACCGGCCGTACGCCCGCCGCTGGTGGGCGCTGCTCGTGCTCTGCCTGAGCCTGCTGATCATCGTCATGGCCAACACGGCTCTCACGGTGGCGGCGCCCGACATGACCCGGGACCTGGGGCTCTCCAGCGCCGACCTGCAATGGGTCATCGACGGCTACACCGTCCCGTACGCGGCGCTGATGCTGCTGCTGGGCGCGATCGGCGACAAGTACAGCCGGCGCGGAGCCCTGATCCTCGGACTGTTCGTGTTCGGCGGCGGGGCCGTCGCGGGTTCGCTCGTCGACAGCTCCACCGGCGTCATCGCCGCCCGCGCGGTGATGGGCGTCGGCGCCGCGATGATCATGCCTGCCACGCTGTCGCTGCTGGCCGCGACCTTCCCCCGGGCCGAACGGGCCAAGGCCATCGTGCTGTGGACGGCGACGGCCGGACTGGCCATCGCCGCGGGCCCGTTGGTGGCCGGGGCGCTGCTGCGGGGCCACGGCTGGGCGTCGACGTTCCTGATCAACGTGCCGATCGCGGCCGTCGCGATCGTCGGCGCGCTCATCCTCGTACCGCCGTCGAAGGCCGGACACCAGCACCGTATCGACTACGTCGGGGGACTGCTGTCCGTGGTCTGGGTCGGCGCGCTCGTCTACATGATCATCGAGGGGCCGCACTTCGGGTGGGGCGTCAAGGCGATCGGAGCCGCGGTGGTGGCCGGGGTCGCGCTGGTGGCCTTCGTCCTGTGGGAGCTGCGGCATCCGCGCCCCGTGCTCGACGTACGGCGGTTCGCGCACCGCGGCTTCGCCGGCGCGAACCTCGCCGTCGCCCTCTTCTTCCTGGCCGTCTTCGGCGCCTTCTACTACCTGACGCAGCACCTCCAGTTCGTTCTCGGGTACGACGCCTGGGAGACCGGCGTACGGATGCTGCCGCTGGCCGGCGCGGTGTTCGTCGGCTCGGCGCTCACCGGGTACCTCACGCCCCGTCTCGGCATGAGGGTCACGGTGACGGCCGGCATGGTCGGCGGCACGGCGGCCCTCGCGCTGCTGACGCGGGTGGACGCCGGGTCGGCGTACGGGGACTTCGTGCTGCCCCTGGTCGTCCTGGGCCTCGCCATCGGGCTCGCGCTCTCGCCCTGCACGGACGCCATCATGGGGGCGTTCCCCGAGTCCGAGCTGGGCGTCGGCGGCGCGGTGAACGACACCTCGCTGGAGCTCGGCGGCTCCCTCGGCATCGCCCTGCTCGGATCGGTGCTGGCGGGGTCGTACTCCTCGCACCTCGCCGACGCCACGAGCGGCTCGAAGCTGCCGGGTGACGCGCTGTCCACGGCGCAGGACTCGGTCGGCGCCGGGTACGCGGTCGCCCAGCAGATCGGGGTGCAGGCCCATCGGCTCGCCGAGCGGGCGGCCGGCGCCACCGACCCTCAGCAGGCGGCCCAGCTCAAGGCGCAGGCGGGTCAACTCCGCGACGGGGCGCGGCAGATGACGGAGGCGGTCGGCTCGTCGTTCGCCGACGCCGTGGCGCACACCAGTGTCGTCGGGGCGGTGATCCTCGGCGTCGGCACGGTGCTCGTCGGGGTGCTGCTGCCGCGCAAGGGCAAGGCGGTCACCGAGGCCGAGGAGCCGAGTGCCCGGGACCTCGTCGACGCGGGGAAGTCCTAGTCCTCGGCCTGGGACCGGGCCTCGGCCTGGGACCCGGCCTCGGCCTGGGCGTCGTCCAGGGCGCGCAGTTCGTCGTCGGTCAGGCGGATCGCGCCCGCCGCGACGTTCTGCGCGAGGTGCTCCGGGTCGCCCGTGCCCGGGATGGCCAGGACGTTCGGGCCCTGGTGGAGGGTCCAGGCGAGGCGGATCTGCGCGGGGGAGACGTCATGGACGGCGGCGATCTCGCGGAGGGCGGGGGCCTCGGCGGTGCCGCCCGTGTGGCCGCCACGCCCCGCGATCGCGAAGAACGGCACGAAGGCGATACCCGACTGCGCGCAGGAGCGCAGGAGTTCGGCGTCACCGGCGCGGCCCGTGCCGAGCCCGAAGCGGTTCTGCACGCACACGATCGGCGCCGTCCCGCGCGCCCGCGCCAGCAGTTCCGCGTCGACGTCCGAGACGCCGATGTGCCGGATCAGGCCCGCCTCGCGCAGCTCGCCGAGGGCGCCGACGTACTCCTCGATCAGTGGCGAAGTGCGCTCGTACAGCCGCATGTTGACGACGTCCAGGTGGTCGCGGCCGAGCTGGCGCAGGTTCTCCTCGACGTCACCGCGCAGCTCGTCCGGGCGCGCCCAGGCGGACCAGGCGCCCGCGCGGTCGCGGCGCGGTCCGACCTTCGTGGCGATGACCAGGTCGTCGGGGTAGGGGGCGAGCGCGGCGTTGATGATCTCGTTGGCCGAGCGCAGCGAAGAGAAGTAGAAGGCGGCCGTGTCGATGTGGTTCACGCCGAGTTCGCGGGCGCGGCGCAGGACCCGGACCGAGCGGTCCCGGTCGGCGACGGAGGTCTGGTCGAAGGCGACCCGGCCGGGCAGTCGCATGGCGCCGAAGCCCAGGCGGTGGACGGGGAGTTCGCCGCCGAGGAGCCAGGTCCCGGATGCGGCGGCGGCAGGGGAGGAGTCGTGGGTCATCGGGGGAGCCTGCCATACGGACCTGCGCTGTCAGTGGGGGCGTCTAATCTGCGGAGCACGGTAACGACCCACAGGAGGCGTCGCAGCATGACCACTTTGACCGACAGGCCGCACAGTGCGCTGCTCGTCATCGACGTACAGAACGGGGTGGTGGCGGGCGCCCCGCGTCGCGACGAGGTCATCGCCCGCATCGGCGCGCTCGTGGAGCGGGCCCGCGCCGGGAGCGTGCCCGTGATCTGGGTGCAGCACTCCGACGACGGGGAGCTGAAGGAGGGCAGTGAGGCGTGGCAGTACGTGCCCGAGCTGGCGCGCGGCGAGCAGGAGCCGCTGGTGCACAAGCGGTACGGCGACTCCTTCGAGGCCACCGACCTGGAGGCGCTGCTCGCCGAGCGCGGCGTCGGGCGGCTCGTCGTCACCGGCGCCCAGAGCGACGTGTGCATCCGCTCGACGCTCCACGGCGGCTTCGTGCGCGGCTACGACGTCACGCTCGTCGGTGACGCGCACACCACGGAGGACCTGAGCGCGTACGGGGCGCCCGCCCCGGAGCAGGTCATCGAGCACACCAATCTGTACTGGGGCTTCCAGAGCGCACCGGGCCGCACCGCCGGGACGGTCAGCGCGGCGGACGTCACCTTCTGAGCCGCCGGAGCGTGGGTACGCACCCGCACGCGGATGTGAGCAGGAGCGCTCATGCCGCCCGCGCCGAGGCCGACTTGAGTGGTGGGCATGACACTGGACCTCGCCGCCGACGCGCCCGCCCGCCCCAGCCAGTACGTCCGTTACTGGATCGCCCCGCTGCTTTCCTCCCTGGTCACGCTCCCGGCGGCGTTGCTCGCGTACGCCTTCGCCGGGCTCGCCACCATGGCGTGTGACGCGTGCACGGATGCGCAGCTGTCCGCGTTCGACCCGAGCTTCGACCGTGCCTTCACGGTCTTCGGCCGGGGTCTCGCGGTCTCGCTGCTGGTCCTGGCCACGGCGTGGCTGCTGCCCTGGCAGGAGCGGTACGCGGCCCGCCGGGTCGGGTGCGCGGTGGCGGCGCCGTTCGCGGTGGTGCTCACGTACGTCGTGTTCCTGGGCATGGTCGACTGGCCGTAGGCGGCGGGACCGTCGAGGTGACGGTACGTCAGAAAGTGGCGGTCGCGCCGGGCTTGAGGAGGTGCAGTCGACCGTCGAGCCCGGCCCGCGTGAACGCCGCCGTCAGACTGGGGCCGTCCTGCGTGAAGTGCCCCCAGTGCTCGAAGTGCAGCGGCACCACGTGCCGGGCACCCAGGATCCGCGCCGCTTCGGCCGCTTCCGCACTGGTCAGGGTCAGCGCCGCGTCGGGGACGAGCGGGGTGCGGGCCGCGCCGGCGAAGAGCAGGGCGACGTCGATCTCCGGGAAGCGGCCGGCGACCTCGCGGACACGGTCGAGCGAGGCGTTGTCCCCGGAGACGTACACCGTCGGCAGGTCCTCGCCGGTGAGGACGAACCCGGTGACCTCGCCGACCACGGGCTCGCTGCCCTCGGGCCCGTGCAGGGCGGGCACGCCGGTGACGCGCAAGGTGCCGCCGCCGGGGCGGTCGAGGTCCACGTGGGCCCAGTTCGGCAGGGCGGTGACCACGTCGCCGAGCCGCTCGCGGGCGGCCGCCGTGGTCAGCACCAGCGGGGTGTCGGACAGCCAGGCGCGGCCTGCCGTGTCGAGGTTGTCCGGGTGCTGGTCGTGCGAGAGCAGCACCGCGTCGACCGCGCCGATCTCCTCGGCCGTGACCGCGGGTCCCGCCGTCTTCACCAGCGCCCGCGAACCGATCGGGTACTCGCCGGGGGCGTCGAACGTGGGGTCGGTGACCAGACGCAGGCCGCCGATCTCCACGACGGACGTGGGCCCGCCGACGTAGCGGATGGCGAACGCGGGCGCGGACGTGGTCACGGGTGCCTCCAGGAGCCGGGTCTTCGCAGGTCACTAGGTGCAAGCCCGCGGAAGGGCGCCGTATTCCGGCACCTCCATGCTTACCTTTTGGTGCGTACCTGACTATTCAGTGGGTTCTTGTGGCCGGTCGCGCACTGCTCGCAGCATGGCCGCCATGACGACGCACCCGCATTCCCCGCACACCGACACGACCTCCGTCACCGTTCTCGGCCTCGGCGCCATGGGGCAGGCTCTGGCCGGCGCTCGCCATGGAGGTGGCCGGCATCGACCACATCGTGCACGCCGCCGAGCGCCGGGGCCCGGACGTGACGGTGCTGCGGGCGGTCAAGCGGGTCGCCGAGCGGGCGGTGGCGCTCGGGCACGGGGGTGGCGACTGGTCGAGCACGATCGACGCGGTGCGTCCCCCCGCGGCGGACTGAGAACGGGGCGGCCGCGCTGGCCTTGACGCCGGGGTCAACGTTTACCTTCATGGGCATGCGCATCGGAGAGCTCGCGGACCGCGCCGGTACGACCACGCGGACGCTCAGGTACTACGAGTCGCGCGGGCTGCTGCCCGCGCGGCGCGGCGGCAACGGCTACCGGACCTACGACGAGGAGGATCTGCGCGCCCTGCGGCAGATCCGCACGCTCCAGGACTTCGGGTTCGACCTGGAGGAGACCCGGCCGTTCGTGGAGTGTCTGCGCGCCGGGCACCCGGAGGGCGACTCGTGCCCGGCGTCGCTGGCCGTGTACCGCAACAAGCTCTCCGAACTGGACGCGCTGATCGGCGAGTTGACGGCTGTGCGCAAGAAGGTCGGCGCACAGCTGGAGCGCGCCGAACAGGCCATGGACGCGCTGGCGACGGAGGAGTCCGAACCGCCGCGCTGCGAACTGACCCCTAGCGAGGAGTGATCATGCGGGACGTGACCGATGCGGACTTCGACGAGCAGGTCCTGGAGTCCGGGCGACCGGTGCTGGTGGAGTTCACCGCACAGTGGTGCGGGCCCTGCCGGCAGCTGGCCCCGGTGCTGAAGTCCATCGCACAGGAGGAGGCGGAGCGCCTCGACGTGGTGGCGATCGACGTGGACGCCAACCCGGAGACGGCCGTGAAGTACGGCGTGCTGTCGATGCCGACGCTGATGGTCTTCAAGGATGGTCAGCCGGTGTGGTCGCGGGTGGGCGCCCGGCCCAAGCGGCGACTGCTGGAGGAATTGACCGAGGTCGTCTGAGAAGGCGGCGACAAGCTCCGCGGAATTCCCGGCGGTTGGAATTGCATCCCGCCCGGGGTATATTCGGTGTTTCTGTGTGCCCACAGAAAAGGCCCCTCGCAAGGGGCCAACTAAACACACCGTACCGGGCAGGGAGCAGTTTTGTCAAGCCGGGAATCCGCCGCAGCGCAGAAAGAAATGCAAAAGGAACAGGAATTCATCGACCGGCTCTATGTGCGCGTCGACGTGCTGCGCGGCGTCGCCGCGGAGTCCGTCGAGGCCGCCCTGACACCGGTCGGCACCGGCCAGCAGGCCCGCCTGGAGCGGGATCTGCTGGTCGTCGAGCGGTCCGGACTGCTGGCCGCCCTGAATGCGGTCGACGGTTCCCTCTGTTTCGGGCGCCTCGACCGGACGGACGGCGTGACCCATCACATCGGACGCCTCGGAATTCGGGAGGACGACACCGAGCACACCCCGATCCTCATCGACTGGCGCGCACCCGTCGCCCGCCCCTTCTATCTCGCCACCGGCCATACGCCGATGGGTCTGCGCCGGCGCCGTCACCTCACCACCGAGGGCCGCACGGTCACCGAACTCCACGACGAGATCCTCGACCTGGGCGACGACGAGCGCACCGGCTTCGAGGACCCGTCGGGCGACGCGGTACTGCTCGCCGCGCTCGACTCGGCCCGTACCGGCCGCATGGGCGACATCGTGCAGACCATCCAGGCGGAGCAGGACCGGATCATCCGGCACGACCACCGCGGCGTCCTCGTCGTGGAGGGCGGCCCGGGCACCGGCAAGACGGCGGTCGCCCTGCACCGCGCGGCGTTCCTGCTGTACGAGCACCGGGAACTGCTCGCCAAGCGGGCCGTCCTCATCGTTGGTCCGAACCCGGCGTTCCTGTCCTACATCTCCGAGGTGCTGCCCGCGCTCGGTGAGACGGGCGTACTGCTCGCGACGGTGGGCGAGCTGTTCCCCGGCATCAAGGCGACCGCGGCGACGGACTCGCCCCGCGCCGCGGCCGTCAAGGGCGCCGTCGCGATGGCCGACGTGCTCGCCCTCGCCGTCCGCGACCGGCAGCAACTCCCCGAGCCCGGCGCCCCGTTGGTGATCCCGCACGACGATGGCGACCTGATCCTGGACTGGGAGATCGCCTACGAGGCGCGGCAGGCCGCCCGGGACGCGCTGCTCCCGCACAACCTGGCCCGCCCGCACTTCGCGTTCCACATCCTCGACGCGCTCACCGCGCAGCTCGCGGAGCGGCTCGGCGCCGACCCGTACGGCGGCCCGAACTTCCTCGGCCCCGACGACCTCGCCCAGCTGGGCAAGGCCGTCGCCGCCAGCCCCGAAGTGCACGCCGCCATCGCGCAGTTGTGGCCCCGGCTCACTCCGGAGGAGTTCGTCGCGGACTTCCTGGCGGAGCCCGTGCACGTGTCCGACGAGGACGCGGACGCCATCCGGCGCACCGTCACCGGGCCCGCCGACTGGACCCCGGCCGACGTGCCGCTGCTCGACGAGGCCGCGGAACTGCTCGGCCACGACGACTCCGCGGAGCGGGCCGCCGCCGAGGCGGCCCGGCAGGAGCGGATCGCCTACGCACAGGGCGTGCTCGACCTCTCGCGCGGCTCGGAGACGTACGAGTTCGAGGACGAGGACGAGTCCGAGGTGCTCGCCGCGCACGACATCGTCGACGCCGACCGGGTCGCCGACTGGTACGAGGAGGAGGACCACCGCAGCGCCGCCGAGCGGGCCGCCGCGGACCGGACCTGGGCGTTCGGGCACATCATCGTGGACGAGGCGCAGGAGCTGAGCCCGATGGCGTGGCGGCTGCTCATGCGCCGCTCGCCGACCCGCTCGATGACGCTGGTCGGCGACCCGGCGCAGACCTCCGAGGAGGCCGGCGTCGGCTCGTGGGCGAAGATCCTGCAGCCGTACGTCGAGGACCGCTTCGAGCACACCCGGCTCGGGGTGAACTACCGCACGCCGTCCGAGGTCATGGACGTGGCGGCGGCGGTGCTGCGCGCCGAGCACCCGGACTTCGAGCCGCCGTCCTCGGTGCGCTCGACGGGCGTACGTCCCTGGCGTCGGGCCGTGACGGGGGACCTCGTCGCGGCGGTCGCGCAGGTCGCCCTGGCCGAGACCCCCGACGAGGGGCGGCTCGCGGTGATCGCGCCGCGCCGGCTGCACGAGGCGCTGGCCGCGCGGCTGCCGGACGTGGTGGCCGGGGCCGAGCCGGACCTCACCCGGCACCTCGTCCTGCTCGACCCGCGCCAGGCCAAGGGCCTGGAGTTCGACCGGGTCGTCGTGGTCGAGCCCGGGGAGTTCGGGACCAGCGACCTCTACGTGGCGCTGACCCGGGCGACGCAGTCGCTGGGCATCGTGCACAGCGTCACCGAGTCACCCACCGAACTCCCCGCCGGACTCGAACAGTTGGAGCTCAGGCAGGCCTGAGCCAGACGGTCGCCAGGGGCGGCAGCGTCAGCCGGACACTGGCCGGACGGCCGTGGGACCCCACGGCGTCCGGCTTGACCGGCTCGGCGGTGGTGACGTCGCCGCCGCCGTAGCGGCCGGTGTCCGTGTTCAGGACCTCGTGCCAGGCGGGCACGTCGTCGGGCACGCCCAGCCGGTACTCGTGCCGCACCACCGGCGAGAAGTTCGACACGGACAGGAGCGGCGTCCCGTCGGCGGCGTGGCGCAGGAACGCGAAGACGTTGTCCTCGACCGCGTCGCCGGCCACCCACGAGAAGCCGGCCGGGTCGGTGTCGCGCTCCCACAGGGCGGGCTCGTCCCGGTACACGACGTTCAGGTCCCGCACGAGGTCGCGTACGCCCCGGTGGTCGGCCGCGGCGCCGTACGCCGGGTCGAGCAGCCACCAGTCGGGCCCGTGCGCCTCGGACCACTCCGCGCCCTGGGCGAACTCCTGGCCCATGAACAGGAGTTGCTTGCCGGGGTGGGCCCACATGAAGCCCAGGTACGCGCGATGGGTGGCGCGCTGCTGCCACCAGTCGCCCGGCATCTTGGACACCAGCGACCGCTTCCCGTGGACGACCTCGTCGTGCGAGATGGGCAGGACGTAGTTCTCGCTGTACGCGTACACCATCGAGAACGTCATCTCGTGGTGGTGGTACTTGCGGTGCACCGGCTCGTGCCCGACGTAGTCGAGGGAGTCGTGCATCCAGCCCATGTTCCACTTCAGCCCGAAGCCGAGCCCGCCGAAGCCGCCGGGCCCCACGTGGTGCGTCGCCCGCGTCACCCCGTCCCAGGCGGTGGACTCCTCGGCGATGGTGACGACGCCCGGCACGCGCCGGTACAGCGTGGCGTTCATCTCCTGCAGGAACTCGACGGCGTCGAGGTTCTCCCGCCCGCCGTACTGATTGGGGGTCCACTGCCCCTGCTCGCGCGAGTAGTCCAGGTAGAGCATGGAGGCCACGGCGTCCACGCGCAGCCCGTCGATGTGGAACTCCTCGCACCAGTAAAGGGCGTTCGCCACGAGGAAGTTGCGGACCTCCTTGCGTCCGTAGTCGAACTCCAGCGTCCCCCAGTCGGGGTGGGCGGAGCGCAGCGGGTCCTCGTGCTCGTACAGGTTCTTCCCGTCGAACTCGGCCAACGCCCAGTCGTCGCGCGGGAAATGCGCCGGTACCCAGTCCATCAGGACGCCGATGCCCGCCTGGTGCAGGGCGTCGACCAGGTACTTGAAGTCGTCGGGGGTGCCGAGGCGTGCGGTGGGCGCGTAGAAACCGGTGACCTGGTAGCCCCAGGAGCCGCCGAAGGGGTGCTCGGCCACGGGCATCAGCTCCACGTGCGTGAAGCCCAAGTCATCCAGATAGGCCGGGAGTTGTTCGGCGAGCTGGCGGTAGGTGAGACCGGGGCGCCAGGACGGGAGGTGGATCTCGTAGACGGAGAAGGGCGACTCGTGGACGGCGCGGGCCCCGCGGGCGGTCAGCCAGTCGGCGTCGTGCCAGGTGTGGTGGGAGGCGTGCACCACCGAGGAGTTGGCCGGGGGCGTCTCCGTGCGGGTGGCGAGCGGGTCGGCGCGCCGCGTCGTGCTGCCGTCGGGGCGGGTGATCTCGTACTTGTAGAGCTCGCCCTCGCCGATGTCCGGGACGAACAGCTCCCAGATGCCGGACGAGCCGAGCGAGCGCATGCTGTGGGCCGCGCCGTCCCAGTAGTTGAAGCCGCCGATCACCCGGACCCCGCGGGCGTTGGGCGCCCACACCGTGAAGCGGGTGCCCTGGATGCCCTGGTGCTCCATGGGCCGGGCGCCGAGCGCCGTCCACAGCTGCTCGTGGCGGCCCTCCCCGATGAGGTGCATGTCGAGTTCGCCGAGTGCGGGCAGCAGGGAGTACGCGTCCGGGACCGACTGGATCGTGTCCCCGTACGTGATCTCCAGCCGGTACCCGGACGGGGCCTGCTCGGAGGGCAGCAGCGCGGAGAAGAAGCCGTCGCCGTCGTCGTGGAGATCGTGGCGTGCACCCGCCGGGGTGGTGACCGTGACCTTCTGGGCGTAGGGGCGCCAGGCGCGGATCGCCGTGCCACCGGGGGCGGGGTGGGCGCCGAGGACTCCATGGGGGTCGTGGTGGGTCGCGCTCAGGAGCCGGGAGCGGTCTTCCCCCGGGACGGGGGCCGGGGTCGGGTCGGGGCGGGGGGTCACTGTGAGGGCCTCCTCGGGTGGCCTTCTCGTCTTTCGGGTCGCGGTCCCGGTGGCGGGCGCGGCGTGCTGGGGCGGGTGGGTGCTCAGGGGACGGGGCCGCACGTGGCTGCGGCCCCGCGCCGTTACGGGGTCTCGGCCAGCCGGGCCAGCGCGGCCAGCGGGACCGGTAGCCAGTCCGGGCGGTGACGGGCCTCGTACAGGGCCTCGTAGATCGCCTTGTCGGTCTCGTACGCGCGCAGCAGGACCGGGTCGGTGCGCGGGTCCCAGCCGGAGGCGTCCGCGTAGCCCGCGCAGTACGCGGCGCGGCAGACGTCCGACCAGGCCGGGTCCCAGGGGCGGTGCGTGCGGGCCGCGTAGTCGAAGGAGCGGAGCATGCCGGCGATGTCGCGGTGCACCGGGTGGGGCAGGCGGCGCTCGGCGAGGGGACGGGACGGCTCGCCCTCGAAGTCGATCAGCCGCCACGAGCCCGACGGATCGCGCAGGCACTGGCCCAGGTGGAGGTCGCCGTGGATGCGCTGCGCCTGCCAGGTGGCGCCCTCGTCGGCGAGGGCGGCGAGCGCGTCGAAGGCGGAGCGCAGTCCGGGGACGTGGGGCAGCAGCGCCGGGACCTGCTGGGCGGTGGTCTCCAGGCGCGTGGTCATCGTCGCGGTGAGCTGTTCGGTCTGGGGGCGGCTGTAGGTGACCGTGGGCAGCGCGCGGGCCAGGGCCGTGTGCACCTCGGCGGTCGCCCGGCCCAACTCCCGTGCCGCGGTGGTGAATTCCTCCTTGTCGGCCAGGTGCCGCAGCGCCAGGTCCCAGCCGTCGGCGGCGTCCTTGAGGTAGGGCTGGAGCAGGCCGAGGGTGGTCTCGCCGTCGGCGGTCTCATACCAGGCGACGGGGACGGGCACCCGGTCGCAGCCCTCGCGGGCCAGGGCGAGGGGGAGTTCGAGGTCCGGGTTGGTGCCGGGCAGGACGCGGCGGAAGAGCTTGAGGATGAGCGCATCCCCGTACACGACGGAGGAGTTGGACTGCTCGACGGTGAGGGGGCGGGAGATCAGCCCCTGGGGTATCTCGCCGGACGGGCCCCGGTCGAAGCGGAGGGCGCCGAGCGTGCCCGGGGTGCGAAGACGTTCCAGCAGGACGCCGGTCTGGCGCGGGTCGAGCAGCGCCTCGTACGCGGTGCGGCCGGTCAGCGGACCCCGGGTGATGTGGCCGATCACGGCGGGCGCGAGATGCGGTGGCAGGGTGTCGCTGACGCCGATCAGGAGTTGGTAGCAGTCGCCGGGGCCCTCGTCCGCCGGCGGCTGATGGGCACGCAGCAGCAGGTGCAACAGCGCCGCCTGCGGCCGCAGTTCGGTGACCGCGTCGAGAGTGAGCCCGCTGACCGGCCGCCCTTTGCCCGCGAACCACCGCTGGCGCGGCAGCCATTCGCGCAGCAACGGCTCCAGGGACGCGAGCAGTTCAAAGTTGCCCTCCCCGGAGGGGGCGGGCCGGGCTGCGGCTTCCGACATGGCGTCGCGTCCTTTCCCCGGGACGCCGGGCGACGCGGCGCGATCCGAGTGCCGAGGTGCCGAAGTGCTGTCCAGACAGGGGGACGTGCCGAGTGACCCGAGCGGGCGCGGGGCGCAACGGCGCCTGTCCCGCTCGGTATTGGGGGAGAGTGCCCAGGGCGGGCGGGTGGAAACGGGTGCGGGGGCTTTTTGGGAGGACGCGGGCGAGGTCCCGGCCCCGGGGAAGGCGCGAACGCCTTCCCCGGGGCCGGTCGCGGTCACGTCCCTTCCCTGCGCAGCCGGAACCAGTAGAAGCCGTGTCCTGCGAGGGTGAGGAGGTAGGGGAGTTCGCCGATGGCGGGGAAGCGGACGCCGCCGATGAGTTCGACGGGGTGGCGGCCGTTGAAGGCCTGGAGGTCGAGTTCGGTGGGCTGGGCGAAGCGGGAGAAGTTGTGGACGCACAGGACGAGGTCGTCGCGGTATTCGCGCAGGAACGCGATGACGGCGGGGTTGGAGGAGGGCAGTTCGGTGTAGGAGCCGAGGCCGAAGGCGGGGTTCTGTTTGCGGATCTCGATCATGCGGCGGGTCCAGTGGAGCAGGGATGCGGGGGTGGACATCGATGCTTCGACGTTGGTGACCTGGTAGCCGTAGACGGGGTCCATGATCGTGGGCAGGGACAGGCGGCCGGGGTCGCAGGAGGAGAAGCCTGCGTTGCGGTCGGGGGTCCATTGCATGGGGGTGCGTACGGCGTCGCGGTCGCCGAGCCAGATGTTGTCGCCCATGCCGATCTCGTCGCCGTAGTAGAGGATCGGTGAGCCGGGCAGGGACAGCAGCAGGGCGGTGAAGAGTTCGATCTGGTTGCGGTCGTTGTCCAGGAGGGGGGCGAGGCGGCGGCGGATGCCGATGTTGGCGCGCATGCGGGGGTCTTTGGCGTATTCCGCGTACATGTAGTCGCGTTCTTCGTCGGTGACCATTTCGAGGGTGAGCTCGTCGTGGTTGCGCAGGAAGATGCCCCATTGGCAGCTGGAGGGGATGGCGGGGGTCTTGGCGAGGATCTCGGAGACGGGGTAGCGCGATTCGCGGCGGACGGCCATGAAGATGCGGGGCATGACGGGGAAGTGGAATGCCATGTGGCATTCGTCGCCGCCGCTTTGGTAGTCGCCGAAGTAGTCGACGACGTCTTCGGGCCATTGGTTGGCTTCGGCGAGGATGACGACGTCGGGGTACTGGGCGTCGATGGTTTTGCGGACGTGTTTGAGGAAGGCGTGGGTGGCGGGGAGGTTCTCGCAGTTGGTGCCTTCCTCGGCGTAGAGGTAGGGCACGGCGTCGAGGCGGAAGCCGTCGATGCCCAGGTCGAGCCAGAAGCGCAGGGCGGCGAGGATCTCTTCCTGGACGGCGGGGTTCTCGTAGTTGAGGTCGGGCTGGTGGGAGAAGAAGCGGTGCCAGAAGTACTGTTTGCGGACGGGGTCGAAGGTCCAGTTGGAGGCTTCGGTGTCCACGAAGATGATGCGGGCGTCCTGGTACTGCTTGTCGTCGTCGGCCCAGACGTAGTAGTCGCCGTAGGGGCCGTCGGGGTCGGAGCGTGACTGTTGGAACCACTCGTGCTGGTCACTGGTGTGGTTCATGACGAAGTCGATGATGACGCGCATGCCCCGCTGGTGCGCGGCGTCGACGAACTCGACGAAGTCGGCCAGATCACCGAACTCCGGCAGGACGGACGTGTAGTCCGACACGTCGTAACCGCCGTCCCGCAGAGGGGACTTGAAGAACGGTGGCAGCCACAGGCAGTCGACGCCGAGCCACTGGAGGTAGTCCAGTTTCGCGGTGATGCCCTTGAGGTCGCCGATGCCGTCGCCGTTGCTGTCCTGGAAGGAACGGACGAGTACTTCGTAGAAGACGGCTCGTTTGAACCAATCCGGGTCCCGGTCCTTGGCAGGGGTGTCCTCGAAGGTGTCCGGGACGGGCTCATTCATGATCATGGTGTGGGTGACCCTCCGAAATCCCTTGGTCTGCCAGAGAAATCATCGCGGTGAGGACGGTCGCAGGACGGTCAGGATGTGCGCGGGCGTGCGGCCCGGTTCGAGGCGCACATAGTTCGTCCTGCCCCAGTGGTAGGTGTCGCCGGTGAGCTCGTCGAGCACCGGCACGGTCTCGTGCCAGCCGAGCCCGAGGTGCGGCATGTCCAACGACACGGTCGCCTCCTGGGTGTGGTGCGGGTCGAGGTTCACGACCACCAGAACCGTGTTCGACCCACGGGTGTCCGTGACGGTCTTCGAGTACACGATCACCGCGTCCTGGTCGGCATGGTGGAAGTGCACCTGGCGCAGGGCGCGCAGGGCGGGGCTGCGCCGCCGGATGTCGTTCAGCGTGCGGAGCAGGGGGGCGATCGTCCGCTGCTCCCGCGCGGCGGACTCCCAGTCCCGGACCCTGAGTTGGTACTTCTCGGAGTGCAGATACTCCTCGCTTCCCGGGCGCTGCGGCGTGTTTTCGCACAGTTCGTATCCGCTGTAGACGCCCCAGGAGGGGGAGAGGGTGGCGGCGAGGACGGCCCGGAGTTCGAAGGCCGGCCGGCCGCCCTGCTGCAGGAATTCGTGCAGGATGTCCGGGGTGTTGACGAAGAAGTTGGGGCGCATGGCGGCTGCCGAATCGCCCGCCAACTCCTGCACGTACTCGGTCAGTTCTTCCTTCGTGTTGCGCCAGGTGAAGTACGTGTAGGACTGCTGGAAGCCGATCTCGGCCAGGGTGCGCATCATCGCGGGGCGGGTGAACGCCTCGGCCAGGAAGATCACGTCGGGGTCGGTGCCGTTGATGTCGGCGATGACGTGCTCCCAGAACACCACCGGTTTGGTGTGCGGGTTGTCGACGCGGAAGATGCGCACGCCGTGCGCCATCCAGTGGCGCAGGATCCGGGTCGTCTCGGCGATCAGGCCCGGCATGTCCCGGTCGAAGGCGATCGGGTAGATGTCCTGGTACTTCTTCGGCGGGTTCTCCGCGTACGCGATCGTGCCGTCGGAGCGGTGGTGGAACCACTCCGGGTGCTTGTCCACCCAGGGATGGTCGGGCGAGCACTGCAGCGCGAAGTCGAGGGCCACCTCCAGGCCCAGGTCCTTGGCCGCCGCCACGAATCGGTCGAAGTCGTCCAGGGTGCCGAGGTCGGGATGGATCGCGTCGTGGCCGCCCTCCGGGGAGCCGATGGCCCAGGGGACGCCGACGTCGTGCGGGCCGGGCGAGAGGCTGTTGTCCGGGCCCTTGCGGTACGTCGTCCCGATCGGGTGGATCGGGGGGAGGTAGACCACGTCGAAGCCCATCTCCGCGATCGCCGGGAGCCGTCGGGCCGCGGTGGCGAAGGTGCCGCTGACGGGTGGCCTGCCCTCCTCGACGACCGCGCCCTCGGAGCGCGGGAAGAACTCGTACCACGCGCCGTACAGGGCCCGCTCGCGCTCCACGAGGAGCGGCAGGGGCTCGGAGGCCGAGACCGGCTCGCGCAGCGGATGGCGGGAGAGGGCCCCGTCGACGGCGGGGGTGAGCGCGGCGGCGAGCCGGGCGACGGCGGGGCGGCTGGTGTCGCGGAGCGCCGAGACGGCCTGCAGAACCGTTTCACGCAGGGCTTCGGGGACGCCCGCCGCGGCGCGTTCGTACAGCAGCGCGCCCTCTTCCAGGACCAGCTCGGTGTCCATCCCGGCCGGGACCTTGATCCCGGCGGCGTGCCGCCAGGTCGTCACCGGATCGCCCCATGCCTCCACGGCGAAGGTCCAGGTGCCGGCCGCGTCCGGGGTGACCTCGGCGCCCCAGCGGTCGGTGCCGGGGGCGAGTTCGCGCATCGGGGTCCAGGGGCCCGTTCGGCCGTCCGGGCCGCGCAGCACCACGTTCGCGGCGACCGCGTCGTGGCCCTCGCGGAAGACGGTGGCCGTGACCTGGAACGTCTCGCCGACGACGGCCTTGGCCGGGCGGCGGCCGCGGTCGACGACCGGGGCCACGTCGCGTACGGGTATCCGGCCGATCGTCGTGCGGATGGGGGCGGCGGTGGCCGGGGGCGCGGGGGCCTCGGGCGGGCGCGGTGCCTTGGGTGCGGCAGGCGCCTTCGGGGCTGCCGGGGCTTTCGGTGGGGCCGGGGCCTTGGAGGCAGCCGGTGCTTTCGGGCGGGCCGGCTTGGCGGAGGACGTCGGGGAAGAGGGGCGCTGTGCGGGCATGACCGCTCCTGTCCGCGGAGATCGGGGGTGGCGGAGACGGGATTCCGTGCGGGGGCGTGCGGAGGAACCGTGCGGGGGGTCGTGCGAGGGAAGGGGAAAGCCGTACGAATGACCGTGAAGAGGCGTACCGCAGGAGCCTTCCACGGTCTTCGGGTGGGCAATCCGGCGCTTTGTTAACTACTCGCGCGTAAGGGCGCACACACGGCCGGTCCCGCCCAGCGCGACGGGACCGGATCATGAACTCCCCTTTCTTTAAGGGTTGTTGACCTGGAGCAGTCTGTTCGGTGAACCGATTCCGGCGCCGGTCACCTTGCCCGGCGCCGCCCTGGCGACGAGCGCCTTGCCCACCTCCGCGGGCGGCGCCCACGGATGGCCGGCGAGGTAGAGCGCGGCCGCGCCCGCGGCGTGCGGCGACGCCATCGACGTACCGGAGAAGGTGGCCTTCCCGGTGTCGCCGGCGTACGACGCGGAGGTGATGTCCACCCCGGGTGCGAACAGGTCAATACGGGTACCCCAGTTCGAGAAGCTTGCACGCGCGTCCGTCCGATCGGTCGCGCCGACCGTGACGGCCTCCTGGACCCGGGCCGGTGAGTACAGGCTCGCGGGGAGTCCGTCATTGCCCGCGGCCACGGTGTAAGTGACCCCGGAGGCAATGGAGTTGCGCACCGCGGCGTCGAGCTGGGCATTGCCGTACCCGCCCAGGCTCATGTTGGCCACCGCGGGTTTCCTCGCGTGCTGGGTCACCCAGTCGATGCCCGCGATGACCTGGGCCGTGGTGCCCGCCCCGTCGTCGTCGAGCACCCGCACGGCGACGACGTCCGCCTTCTTGGCGACCCCGTAGCGCGTGCCCGCGACGGTGCCGGCGACGTGGGTGCCGTGTCCGTTCCCGTCCTGGGCGACGGAGTCGTTCTCGACGAAGTCCCAGCCGTAGGACGCCCGGCCGCCGAAGTCCTGGTGGCTGATGCGGATGCCCGTGTCGATCACGTACACGGTCGCTCCGGCACCCGCCGTCTCCGGCCAGGTGTACGAGGCGTCGAGCGGCAGGTCGTTCTGGTCGATCCGGTCCAGGCCCCACGAGGGCGGGTCCTTCTGGGCGTGGTCGAAGGCCACCCTCGTGTCCTGCACGACGGAGGCCACGCCCGGGTCGGCCGCGAGCCGTGCCGCCTGCGCCCCGTCGACCTTCACCGCGTACCCGTTGAGTGCCTCGCTGTAGGTGTGGCGTATTTCCGCCCCGTACTTCGCGGCGAGGTCCTTGCCCGCCTCGGACGGGGCCTTGGTTCCCCCCTTGAGCGTCACGATGTAGCTGCCCGCCACGGCACCGGGTTCACCGGCGCCGGGTATCCGCCCCTGCGCGGGGGCGGCGTGCGCGGGCAGAGTGATGGCCGAGATCACCGCGGCCGCGGCGAGCGCGGTGAGCCCGCCGACCCAGCGCGTACGCAGCGTCGGTGTCACTGGCAAGGCCACTGCCATGGATGAGGTTCCCTCCTCAACTCGGCGCATTCTCCCGCCGGTTGGCAGCCTCTCGTGCGGTGTGAAGTGCCACAAGGAGGCCCGAGGGGGCGGAATCGGCCATATCGCCCGTGGCGGGGCGGCAAAGAGAGCGGAAGGTTGCGGCGGTAATCAGCCGAGTCCCGGCGCGCGCCAATTGCCTGGCACCGGCCCCGGCGCGCGCGTCAGGATGGCCCCATGGCGATCATTCACCACACCACGCTCAGGCCCACCAAGCTCGAACTCCTCACCGAGTGGCTCCCCGAGCAACCCTGGTACCGGGGCGCGGGTGTCCCGGAGCTGACCAAGGCCGGCGGCTTCCGGCTCGACGACCCGGCCGGGGAGGTCGGCATCGAGTTCATGGCGGTGACGGACGCGTCGGGCCCGGAGCCGGTGACCTACCACGTGCCGCTGACCTATCGCGGCGCACCGCTCGCCGACGCACCCGGGGACGCGCTGATCGGCACGCTCGTGCACGGTGTGCTCGGTGACCGCTGGGTGTACGACGGCACCCGGGACCCGGTCCTGGTCGGCCAGGTGACGGCGCTGCTGAAGGGAGAGGTGCCGGCGCACGCGCAGAGCATCGACGGCGCCCTCGACCCGACCGTGCACGCCCGCCTCGAAGGGGGCGACGGGCGGCCGGAGTTCGTGCGCGTACTGGAGCCGGGCAGCACCGCCGCGAGCGGGATCAGCGCCGAGTGGGACACGGGGGAAGGGAGCCGGGTGCGTGGAGTGTTCGTGACGGTTCGCGCGCACTGAGGCGGGCCGGGCGTTGCGCAGCGGTGCGTACCGGGGGCGTCTGGCATCGTGGCGTGCTCCCGGTGACCACCGGGTGGCCCACACCCCCACACCGCAGGAGCAGCACGTATGCGTGCGACACGACGTCTCGCCGGTCTGTTCACGGGAGCGACGCTCGCGCTGGGCGCCCTCCTCGCCACTGCCGCCGCACCGGCGCAGGCGTACAGCCCGAACCCGAAGGTGGCCGCCGCCTACCGCGACACGGGCTCCTGCCCGTGCGGCGGCGGGGCGCTCGACGACCCCTTCGACGGCACCACCTTCGCGAAGGACCCGGGCGGCTACGCCGTCAAGTTGAGCCTGAGTCAAGGGAGTTCGCTCGTCGGCAAGGTCGAGTTCCACCCGGCCGACGAGAAGCTGTGGGTGTACGACACCAAGAACGACGGTGACACCTTCCACGTCCGGGTCTCGTACACGGCGCACGGCTCCACGCACCCCCTCGGCACGTACTCCGCGCCCGGCACCGGCGCCGCCGTGGACCACCTCGTCAAGGACTTCGGCCTTCCCGAGGGCGCCTTCGTGGACATCGCGGTGTACGACGACGCGGGGCTCAGCGACTACATCGGCGGGGCGCGGGGGACGGGCGCGGCCGTGGCGTGAGCGCCCGCACGGCCGTCACCCGGGCTCATAGCTGAGGTCCTTCGCCACGAGCCTGTCCGGTGCCAGCCGCAGCCACGTCGTGCTCCGCTCGGCGGGGTCGTCGTGCAAGTAGTCCACGAAGCGCCGGTCCCACCGGGACTCGTCCGCCCCCAGGTACCGGCTGAGCTTGCGCCGGCCGCGCGGCACGTCGAACGGGACGAACTCGGCGCGGCCGCGCGCGATCACCTGCCGGACCAGGCCGGTCGGCGGATCGCACGCGTCGACGACGAGGGCCACACGGGGGTCGTCCCGCACCCGTCCGAAGAGCCGGGTCCAAGGGCCCGTGAGCACCCAGAAAGCCCGGTCCTCCCACAGGTACCAGACGGGCCGGACCGTCGGCCCGTTCGTCGCGAGCCGCGCGGTGAGCGGCTGCAGGAGGAAGGCGTCCACGTCGAAGGATCGGCTGTTCATGACACCGATCCTGCGCCGTCGCGGCCGCCCTGCCCACCGTCCTGCGACCTAGGTCCGAGGGCCGGCCCCTGCCCCCGCGCTCCGGTCACGCGCCGTGGCCCGCCGCGGCGCCGCCCACTACCTTCGTGGGTGACCGCGACCCGCCGCACGCCCGAAAGACCCGCCGCACGCCCGAAAGGGGAACCGGATCGTGAAGGCCATCCGTCGTTTCACCGTCCGCCCGGTCCTGCCCGAACCGCTCGCCCCGCTCCAGGAACTGGCGCGCAACCTGCGCTGGTCGTGGCACGCCGGCACCCGTGACCTGTTCGCCGCCGTCGACCCGGAGCGCTGGACCGCCTGCGACGGCGACCCGATGCGACTGCTCGGGAGCGTGCCACCCGCCCGGCTCGCCGAACTCGCCGCCGACGAAGCCTTCCTGGCCCGCCTCAGCGAGGTCGCCGACGACCTGCGCGGCTATCTGCACGACGACCGCTGGTACCAGACACGGGCCCAGCAGTCCGCACCGGGCGAACTCCCGTCCGCCGTCGCCTACTTCTCACCCGAGTTCGGCGTCACGGCCGCGCTGCCGCAGTACTCGGGCGGCCTCGGCATCCTCGCCGGGGACCACCTGAAAGCGGCCAGCGACCTCGGCGTCCCGCTCATCGGCGTGGGGCTGCTGTACCGGCACGGCTACTTCCGGCAGTCGCTGTCCCGGGACGGCTGGCAGCAGGAGACGTACCCGGTCATCGACCCGAACGAGCTGCCGCTGGGCCTGCTGCGGGAGAGCGACGGGACCCCGGCGCACGTCGGGATCGCGCTGCCCGGCGGACAGCGGCTGCTCGCCCGGGTCTGGCTGGCACAGGTCGGCCGCGTCCCGCTGCTGATGCTGGACTCCGACGTCGAGGAGAACGGCGCGCACGAACGCGAGGTGACCGACCGGCTGTACGGGGGCGGGAGCGAGCACCGGCTGCTCCAGGAGATGCTGCTCGGCATCGGCGGGGTGCGGGCCGTGCGCGCGTACTGCCGGATCACCGGGCACCCGGCCCCCGAGGTGTTCCACACGAACGAGGGGCACGCCGGGTTCCTCGGAGTGGAGCGCATCGCCGAACTGGCCACGCAGGGACTGGACTTCGACTCCGCGCTGGAGGCCGTCCGGGCCGGCACCGTCTTCACCACGCACACGCCGGTCCCCGCCGGCATCGACCGCTTCGACCGCGAACTCCTCGCCCGACACTTCGGCCACGACGCCGAACTGCCCGGCATCGACGTGCAGCAGATCCTTGGGCTGGGCATGGAGACGTACCCGGGCGGCGACCCCAACGTCTTCAACATGGCGGTGATGGGGCTGCGCCTCGCCCAGCGCGCCAACGGCGTCTCCACGCTGCACGGCGCCGTGAGCCGGAAGATGTTCTCCGGACTGTGGCCGGGCTTCGACCCGGAGGAGGTGCCGATCACCTCGGTGACCAACGGGGTGCACGCGCCGACGTGGGTCGCCCCGGAGGTCTTCCGGCTCGGCGCCCGGCAGATGGGGGAGCGGCGCACCGAGGACGCCCTGTCGGTCGGCGGCTCGGACCGCTGGGACGCGGTCGGCGAGATCCCGGACCGGGACATCTGGGACCTGCGCCGCACGCTGCGCGGCCGGCTCGTCGAGGAGGTACGCGCACGGCTCGCCGCCTCCTGGCGCCAGCGCGGCGCCGGAGCGGCCGAACTCGGCTGGATAGACGGCGTGTTGGACCCGGACGTGCTGACCATCGGGTTCGCGCGGCGGGTCCCCTCGTACAAGAGGCTCACGCTGATGCTGCGCGACCCGGACCGGCTGATGCGGCTGCTCCTCGACGAGGAGCGGCCCGTGCAGATCGTCGTCGCGGGCAAGGCGCACCCCGCCGACGACGGCGGCAAGCGCCTCGTCCAGGAACTGGTCCGCTTCACCGACGACCCGCGGGTGCGCCACCGCATCGTGTTCCTGCCCGACTACGGGATGGCGATGGCGCAGAAGCTCTACCCCGGCTGCGACATCTGGCTCAACAACCCGCTCAGGCCGCTGGAGGCCTGCGGTACCTCCGGCATGAAGGCCGCCCTGAACGGCTGCCTCAACCTCTCGGTCCTGGACGGCTGGTGGGACGAGTGGTTCGCGCCGGACTTCGGCTGGGCGATCCCCACCGCCGACGGCACGGCGACCGACGAGCACCGGCGCGACGACCTGGAGGCCGCCGCGCTCTACGACCTGCTGGAGCGCCGGGTGGCCCCCCGCTTCTACGAGCAGGGCAGGGACGGACTGCCCGACCGCTGGATCGAGATGGTCCGCCAGACGCTCACGCACCTCGGCCCGAAGGTCCTGGCGGGCCGCATGGTCCGCGAGTACGTCGAGAAGCTGTACGCCCCGGCGGCCCGCGCCGACCGGGCCCTGAACCCGGACGCGGCACGGGAGTTGGCGGCGTGGAAGGCCCGGGTGCGGGCGGCCTGGCCCCGCGTCGCGGTCGACCACGTCGAGGCGTCGGCGGCCACGGCCGAGCTGGGGGCGACGCTCGCGCTGCACGTGCGGGTGGCCCTCGGTGACCTGGCCCCCGACGACGTGGACGTCCAGGCGGTCGCGGGCCGCGTCGATGCCGAGGACAGCATCGCGGAGGCCGTCACGGTCCCGCTGAAACCGGTCGCGGGCCCGGACGAGACGGGCCGCTGGTCCTACGAGGGGCCCCTCGCCCTGGACCGCACGGGCCCCTACGGCTACACGGTCCGCATTCTGCCCACGCACCGGCTGCTCACCTCGGCGGCCGAGGCGGGACTCGTGACCGTGCCGTCGGAGGCGGTGGGGGAGGGCGCCGGCGTGCTGATGCGCTGAGCCCGGGACGCGAAGGCGCCCGGACCGTCAGGGGTCCGGGCGCCGTCCGACTGGCCGATCCTGGCTGCTACTTGACGTTCACGCCCGCCCACGCCGCGGCCACGGCCTTGTACTCCGCCGAGTCGGCGCCGTACAGGTCCTTCGCCGCGCTGAGCGTGCCGGTGCGCGCCGCCGCGTAGTTGGTGCTCGACGTGAAGTACGTCGTGAGCGCCTTGAACCAGATCTGCTCGGCCTTGTCACGGCCGATCCCCGTGACGGTCGAGCCGTCGGAGGTGGGGGAGTCGTAGGCGACGCCGTTGATCGTCTTCTTGCCGCTGCCCTCGCTGAGCAGGTAGAAGAAGTGGTTCGCGATGCCGGACGAGTAGTGCACGTCGACGTTGCCCGCGCCGCTCTTCCAGGCGTCGAGCGAGGCGCCGTCCTTGCTCGGCTTGTCCATGTAGCGCAGCGGGGAGCCGTCGCCGTTGATGTCGATCTCTTCGCCGATGAGGTAGTCGCCGACGTCCTTGCTGTTGTTGGCGTAGAACTCGACCGAGGTGCCGAAGATGTCGGACGTGGCCTCGTTCAGGCCGCCGGACTCACCGCTGTAGATGAGGCCCGCGGTCGCCGCGGTGACGCCGTGGCTCATCTCGTGCGCGGCCACGTCGAGGGCGGTCAGCGGGTTCTTGTTGCCCTCGCCGTCGCCGTACGTCATGCAGAAGCAGCTGTCGTCCCAGAACGCGTTGACGTACGCGTTGCCGTAGTGGACGCGGGAGTAGGCGCCCTTGCCGTCGCCGTTGATGCCGCTGCGGCCGAAGACTTCCTTGTAGTAGTCCCAGGTCTCCGCGGCGCCGTAGGCGGCGTCGACGCCGGCCGTGGCCGGGTCGTTGACCGTGCCGTCGCCCCACTTGTCGTCGGCGTCGGTGAACAGCGTGCCCTTGCCGGACGAGCCGTTCTTGAGGTTGTACGTGGAGTGGCCGCCGCGGCCGCCGTCCGTGAGGTTGTAGGTGGAGCCGGACTTGGTCGTCCCGAGCTCCACGGTGCCGCTGTACTCGGACTCGCCGGTGCCGGTCTTGATCTCGTCGAACTGGGTGATCTTCTTGCCGCTCGCGGCGTCGGTGATCACGTGCAGCCGGCTGGGCGTGCCGTCCTTCTTGGTGGACTTCACGACCTTCTCGTACGCGAGTCTCGGCGTGCCGGTCGCCGCCCAGACGACCTTGCGGGCGCCGGAGGGGGCCGCCTTGAGGGAGGCACCGGTGGTCGCGACGTCGATCGACTTCGACGTGGCCTTGGTGACGCCCTCGCGCTTGCCGGTCTTGCTCTCGTGCACGACCAGGTCGCCGCCGAGGACCGGGAGGCCGTCGTAGGTGCGCTCGTAGCGGGTGTGGGTCGCACCGTCGTGGTCCTTGACCACGTCGCGGACGACGAGCTTCTCCTTGGAGTCGAGCTTCAACTCCTTGGCCGTCTGCGCGGTGTCGGCGCTCGCGTCCTTGATGAGGTCCGCGCGGGCCGAGGCGCTCAGGGCCAGTGGGGTGGCTCCGGGGGCGGAGGGCTGGGCGGAGGCGCCGGTGGCGGTGAAGGTCCCGGCGATCAGCGCGCCGGCGGCGACGGCCGTGGCGATGGACAGGGAGGTGCGACGGGATATGTGAGCACTCACGAAGAAAGCTCCTTGTGGGGTGGTGGGGGGAGAGCTTTGCCGTGCGGGTGGTACGCATGGTGCTTGGTGGTGCTTGCGGTGCGAACACTGCGGGAAAACTTTGACAGTTGAGGACCGTACGTGTCATGTACGTGACCGCAGGTTGGCCGGAATTCGTCCGTTGAGTGAAAACTGACGCACGGATTGCGAACGGAATGTTTCGTGGAACGCCTGAACGGGCGCGCCGCCCCGGGGAGTTGAACCACCGGAGCGACGCGCCCAGCCGTGGGGAGGCGTGCCTACGGGAACGTCAGCTTGAAGCTGTTGATGTAGCCCACGTCCTGCGGACCGAGGTCCTGGACCTTCAGCTTCCAGACACCGTTCGCGTTCTCGGTCGAGGCGTTGACCGTGTACGTGGTCTGGATGTTGGGCGTCGGGTCGTACACGGAGGAGTGCAGCCGGTACGACTTCCCGCTCGGGCCGACCAGGTCGACCTGCAGGTCACCGCTCCAGGTGTGCACGATGTCGACGCCGACCTTCAGCGTGGACGGCGCCTTGCCGGCGATGCCGGAGACCGTGACGGAGGAGGTGACCGCCGCGCCGGGCGAGTCGGGGATGTTCACGTTGGCGTCGTTCGTGAACGTCTTGCCGGTGCCCGGGTCGCCGCCGCCGGAGCGGGCGCCGACGTTGATCGCGGCGAACGCGTCCTGCACGGCCTTGTACTCGGTGGACGTGGTCCCGTACAGCTCACCGGCCGCCGCGAGCGCACCGGTGCGCGCACCGGCGTAGTTCGTCGTCGACGTGAACTTCGTGGTGAGCGCCTTGAACCAGATCAGCGCCGCCTTGTCCCGGCCGATGCCGGTGACGGGCAGACCGTCGGAGGTCGGCGAGTCGTAGCTCGTGCCGTTGACGACCTTCGCCCCGCTGCCCTCGCTGAGCAGGTAGAAGAAGTGGTTCGCCGGGCCCGACGAGTAGTGCACGTCGACGCCGCCGAGGCCGGAGTACCAGGCGTCCTTGGACGCGCCG
Source organism: Streptomyces sp. SID14478 (assembly GCF_010548525.1). Taxonomy (GTDB): domain Bacteria; phylum Actinomycetota; class Actinomycetes; order Streptomycetales; family Streptomycetaceae; genus Streptomyces. Next base: position 11,394 of record NZ_JAAGMG010000985.1, on the reverse strand, counting down.
TCCTTGCTCGGCTTGTCCATGTAGCGCAGCGGGGTGCCGTCGCCGTTGATGTTGATCTTCTCGCCGACGAGGTAGTCACCCGGGTCGGACGGGTTGTTGGCGTAGAACTCGACGGCCGCGGCGAAGATGTCGGAGGTGGCCTCGTTCAGGCCGCCCGACTCACCGCTGTAGTTGAGGCCCGCGGTGTTCGAGGTGACGCCGTGCGTCATCTCGTGCGCGGCCACGTCGATCGACGTGAGCGGGTGCGTGTTGCTGGTGCCGTCCCCGTACGTCATGCAGAAGCAGCTGTCGTCCCAGAACGCGTTGACGTAGTTGTTGCCGTAGTGCACCCGGCTGTACGCACCGACACCGTCCCCGCGGATGCCCGTGCGGCCGTGCACGTTCTTATAGTAGTCCCACGTCAGCGCGGCACCGTAGTGCGCGTCGGCGGCGGCCGTCTCGGTGTTGGTGGGGTTGCCGTTGCCCCACGAGTCGTCGGGGCCGGAGTAGAGCGTGCCCGTCCCGGACGTGCCGTGGTTCAGGTTGTACGTCTTGTGCCCGCCGCGCGTCGTGTCGTTGAGCGTGTACGTCGATCCCGACTGCGAGGTGTTCAGCGGGACGCTGCCGCTGTACTGCGTGTTGCCGGTGCCGTTCTCGATGGCCTGCCACTCGTGCAGCTTCTTGCCGGAGGCGGCGTCGGTGATGACGTGCAGCTCGTTCGGCGTGCCGTCGTCCTGGAGGCCGCCGACCACCGTCTCGTACGCGAGCGTGGGCCGGCCCTTGGCCGCGCCCTGGCCCAGCCACACGACCTTGCGCGGCGCGCGGTCGGCCGCGGTCTTCTGCGAACCGTCGGCCTTCGCCAGCTTCAGCGCCTGGGCCTCGGCGGTGGCCGGCTTGACGTCGGCGGTCGTGTCGACGCCCTTGAGCTGGGCCTTCGACGCCTTCGTCACGCCTTGTTCGGCGCCGGACTTGGCCGTGTCGACGATCAGGTCACCACCGAGGACCGGCAGCCCGGCGTACGTCCGCTCGTAGCGGGTGTGCGTCGTGCCGTCCTGGTCCTGCAGCACGTCCCGTACGACGAGTTTCTCCTGGGTGCCGAGGCCCAGGTCCTTCGCGGTGTCGGCCTTCGCCTTCGTGGTGTTCGCCGCGCGCAGCAGCGCGGCGCGCTTGGCGGGGGAGAGCTTCACCGGCAGGGCGCCCGGGTCGGCACCGCGGGTGGCGTTCGCGGTGGCCTGTGCCGCCGGGTTCGCGTCCCGGGCGTCGGCCGCGGTGGCCGGACCCGACTGGAACGCGACGGCGAGCAGGGCGGTGACGGCTCCGACGGCCGCGGCGGCGGTGGCGCGGCGTCTGTGAGAGGTGGAGGTGCTTCTCAACGCGTGACTCCTTCTGCATGGCCGCGGTGGTTGCGCGACCAGTGGGGACCGCACGGCGGGTGGCCGTCCGGGCAGAACGCAGAGCAGGCGGTGCGGTGACGCATGAAGCAGGTGCTGTGGCCGCGTCGCCCGGGTGCTGTGGGGCGGCTGTGCGGCGGCCGTGGGGAAGAGTGGCAGCAGAGAACGCTGTCTGTCAGGGGCGCATCAATAGGTTGGCCGGATTCGGTCCGGTGCGCGGAGGGCCGTGTTCGTTATGCGGAGCCGCCCCCTGGTGACCTGCACGGGTGTGCGAACCGGCCCGGGAAGTCCCCGCCCACCTCGGGGGACGCGGCCCGGGACGGAGCTGCCCGGCGTCCGGAACGGATGGGTCCGGTGGTGCGGCCGGGGCGGGGCAGACGCGTCGGGTCGGCGCGTCGGCGCCGGGGCCCCACGGAGCACGTGGCTGCTTTTCACCGCCCGGCGCTCCCGGACCCCGGACCCCGCCGCACGCGACCGACGCAGCTGCCTCCAACGCCGCGCCCTGCGCGCGCAGTTCGGCGACCCCGTTCCCGTCCCCGTACGGGGCGTCCATGGCGGCCAGGACGTCGTCCGTCCATGGCGGCCGTGGACGTCGTCCGGCGCCCCGGACGTCACGGGAAGGGGCGGGCGTCGCGGGAAGGGGCGGATGTCACGGGAAGGGGCGGGCGTCGCGGGAAGGGGCGGATGTCACGGGAAGGGGCGGGCGTCGCGGGAAGTGGCGGGTGTCACCCCACCAAGCTCTCCCGCCACGCCCGGTGCAGCTCGGCGAACGAGCCCGTCCCCGCGATGAGTTCGGCCGGGGAGCCGTCCTCGACGATCCGGCCGTGCTCCATCACCAGGACCCGGTCCGCGATCTCCACCGTCGACAGGCGGTGCGCGATCACCACCGCGGTGCGGCCGCGCAGCACCGTGAGCATCGCCCGCTGCACCGCCCGCTCCCCGGGCACGTCCAGGGAACTGGTCGCCTCGTCGAGGATCAGCACCGCCGGGTCGGCCAGCAGGGCGCGCGCGAAGGCCACCAACTGGCGCTGCCCCGCCGAGATCCGGCCGCCGCGCTTGCGCACGTCCGTGTCGTACCCGTCGGGCAGCGCGCGGATGAAGTCGTGGGCGCCGATCGCCTTCGCCGCCCGCTCGATCTCCTCCCGGCTCGCCTCGGGCCGGCCGATCGCGATGTTCTCGGCGACCGTCCCGGAGAACAGGAACGCCTCCTGGGTCACCATCACCACCCCGCGCCGCAGGTCCGCGTGGGACAGCTCGCGCAGGTCGACGCCGTCGAGCAGGACCTGCCCGTGCGAGGGGTCGTAGAAGCGGGCGAGCAGCTTGGCCAGCGTCGACTTGCCCGCGCCCGTTGAGCCGACCACCGCCACCGTCTGCCCGGCCGGCAGCCGCAGAGCGAACTGCGGCAGCACCTCGCCGCCCGTGCGGTAGCCGAAGGAGACCTCCGCGAACTCGACCTCCCGGCCTGGGCGTTCGTCGACGGGGGCGGGCAGCGGGCGGGGCGCGGCCGGCTCCGGCACCGACGGCACCTGCTCCAGCAGGCCCGAGATCTTCTTGAGGGACGCGGCCGCGGACTCGTAGGCGTTGAGGAACATCGCCAGGCGGTCGATGGGGTCGTACAGGCGGCGGATGAACAGGACCGCGGCCGCCAGCACGCCCAGCTCCAGCGTGCCGCCCGCCACCCGGTACGCGCCCCACAGCACCATGCCCGCCACCGCCACGTTGGCGATCAGGCGGGACACGACGACGTAGCGGGCCATCTCCAGCATGGCCGTCCCGTTGGCCCGTTCGTGCCGGTGGTTCAGGGCGGCGAAGTGCGCGTCGTTGGCCCGCTCCCGGCGGAACGCACGCACCGGCCGGATGCCGTTCATCGTCTCGACGAACTTCACGATGACCGCCGCGATGGCCGAGGACCGCTCCCCGTACGCCTGCGCGGCCCGCCGCCGGTAGCGCCGGATCAGGACGGACAGCGGGACGAAGGAGAGCGCGGCGACCGCGCCGATGCCCAGGTCGAGCCAGAGCAGCATGGCCGTGATGTAGAGCGAGGCGAGCACCACGTTGATCAGTTCCTGCAGGCCCTCGGAGAGCAGCTCGCGCAGCGACTCGACGTCCGTCGTGGCCCGGGAGATGACGCGGCCCGAGGTGTACCGGTCGTGGAAGTCGACACTGAGCGCCTGCGCGTGCCGGAAGATGCGGCTGCGCAGGTCCAGCAGCACGTTCTGGCTGACGCGGGCGGAGAACTGGACGTACGCGTACTGGAACGCGGCCGAGCAGCAGGCCGTCAGCAGGAACCCGGCGCCGACCGCGATCAGCGGGCCGTAGTCGTGCGTGCGGAACGCGGGCACCGCGCGGTCGATGGCGTACGCGACGATCAGCGGTCCCGACTGGACGGCCGCCTGCTGCAGCAGCAGCGCGAGGACGGTCAGCCAGACGCCGCGCCGGTGCGGCGCGAGCAGGGAACGCAGCAGCGCGCCCGTCGCGCCCTTGCGCGTCGGCAGGTCGTCCTGGTCGAACGGGTCGCCGGGGGAGGGGATCCTGACCTCCTCGTCCGCCGGTTCCGTGGCCGCACCGGTGTCCGCCGCCGTGTTCGCGGTGGTCGTCATGCCTGCTCCCCCTCGTCGCTCTCGCCCGACATCAGATACCGGTACTCGGCGTCGGTGCGCAGCAACTCCTGGTGCGTCCCCACCGCCGTGATGCGCCCGCCCGACAGCAGGGCGACCCGGTCCGCGAGCAGCACCGTGGACGGGCGGTGCGCGACGACGAGGGCGGTGCTGTCCGCGAGGACGCGGCGCAGCGCGGCCTCCACCGCGGCCTCCGTGTGCACGTCGAGCGCGGAGAGCGGATCGTCCAGGACCAGGAAGCGCGGCCCGCCCACGACCGAGCGCGCCAGGGCCAGCCGCTGGCGCTGCCCGCCCGACAGGCTCAGGCCCTGCTCGCCGACCTCCGTGTCGACGCCGTCCGGGAGCCGGCGCACGAAGTCGGCCTGCGCCACCCCGAGCGCCCGCTCCACCTGCTCGGGCGTGCCGTCGACCGCCCCCATCAGCACGTTCTCGGCGACGGACGCGGAGAACAGGGTCGGCTCCTCGAACGCCATCGAGACCAGCGTGCGCAACTCCTCGCGCGGCAGGGCCGCGATGTCCTGCCCGTCCAGCAGGATGCGCCCCGCCGTGACCTCGTACAGCCGGGGCACGAGCGCGGTCAGCGTCGTCTTGCCGCTGCCGGTCGCGCCGACCAGGGCCATCGTCTCGCCGGAGCGGATGTGCAGGTCGATCCCGGCGAGCGTGGGCGCGCAGTCCTCGGCGGCGTCCGGGTAGCGGAACACGACGCCGTCGAACCGCAGCCCGTCGGCCGGGAGCCGACGGCCCTGCTCCGGGACCGCCGCGTCCGCCGGGCGCACCCGGGGGTCCTCCTCGGCGGCGTCCAGGACCTCGAAGTAGCGCCGTGTCGCCGTCGCCGCCTCCTGGCTCATCGCCAGCAGGAAGCCGATGGACTCGATGGGCCAGCGCAGCGCCAGCGCCGTGGAGAGGAAGGCGACGAGGGTGCCCGCGGACAGGGCGCCGTCCGCGACCTGCGTCGTCCCGATGACCAGGGCCGCGCCGAGCGCCGCCTCCGGCAGCAGCGTGATCACCGCGAGGATGCCCGCGAGCAGCCGCGCCTTGACCAGCTCCGTGCCGCGCAGCTCGCTCGACAGGTCACGGAAGGCGCGGGCCTGGCTGCGGTGGCGGCCGAAGCCCTTGATGATCCGGATGCCGAGCACGGACTCCTCGACGACCGTCGTCAGATCGCCGACCTGGTCCTGGGCGCGGCGGGACGCCTGCGCGTACCCGTGCTCGAACCGGTAGCAGACCGCGATCAGCGGCACCGCCGGCGCGAGCAGCACGAGCCCGAGCCCCCAGTCCTGCACGACGAGCAGGGCGAGGCCGGCGCAGATCGTCACCCCGTTCACGATCAGGAACGTCAGGGGGAAGGCGAGGAACATCCGCACGACCATGAGGTCCGTCGTGCCGCGCGACAGGAGCTGGCCCGAGGCCCACCGGTCGTGGAAGGCGACCGGCAGCCGCTGCAGGTGCCGGTACAGGTCGGCGCGCATCGCCGCCTCGACGCTCGCCAGCGGCCGGGCGACCAGCCAGCGCCGCAGCCCGAACAGCAGCGCCTCCGCGACGCCGAGCGCGAGCAGCACCCCGGCGCCGAGCCACACGCCGCCCGGGTCCCGGTCGGTGACCGGCCCGTCCACGATCCACTTGAGCACCAGCGGGAACACGAGGCCCAGACACGACGCCATGACGGCCACCACGGCGGCCCCCGCCCAGCGCGCCCGCACAGGACGCACGTACGGCCACAGCCGCAGCAGCGTCCGCGAGGCCGACCGGCCCACGGGCACGGCGAGTTGAGGCGTCTCTTCGCTCCGGGCAGGGTCCGTGGCAGGTGCATGTGTGGTGGCCATCACGAGTGAGACTACGGATCGGCACTGACAATGCCACCGGGTTTCGGTCGCCCCGCGGTCGCCCCGAGTCGTAGCCCGCCATCAACCGATCGGCTGATCCCCCTTCGAGCGCGATGGGCGATGCCGGGGCCGCCCCCGCTCGGCGACGCTGGATCCATGACCACCACCAGTGCACCGCTCATCGAGGTCGCCGGGCTGCGCAAGACGTACGCCGGGCGGCCGGTCGTCGACGGAGTCTCCTTCAGTGTCGGCGAGGGGGAGATCTTCGGGATCCTCGGGCCGAACGGCGCCGGCAAGACCACGACCGTGGAGTGCGTCGAGGGGCTGCGGGTGCCGGACGAGGGCAGTGTCCGGGTCGCCGGGCTCGACCCCGTACGCGACCACGAACAGGTCACCCGCATCCTCGGCGCCCAGCTCCAGGAGAGCGAGGTCCAGGCCAAGCTCACCGTGCGGGAGGCCCTGGAGCTGTACACGTCCTTCTACCCGGACCCCCTCGACTGGCGGCCGCTGGCCGAGCGGCTGCGCCTGGAGGAGAAGCTCGGCACCCGCTTCGCCAAGCTCAGCGGCGGCCAGAAACAGCGCCTGTTCATCGCGCTCGCCCTCGTCGGCAACCCCCGGGTCGTCGTCCTCGACGAGCTGACCACCGGCCTGGACCCGCGTGCCCGCCGCGACACCTGGCAGCTCATCGAGGACGTGCGGGACAGCGGCGTCACCGTCCTGCTCGTCACGCACTTCATGGAGGAGGCGCAGCGGCTGTGCGACCGCATCGCCGTCATCGACAAGGGGCGCGTCGCCGCCCTGGACACCCCGGCCGGGCTCATCCGGCAGGCCGCGGGCGCCACCGTCATCTCCTTCACCCCGTCCGCGCCGCTCGACGAGAGGGAGCTGGCGGGCCTGCCCGGACTCTCCTCGACCGAGCACAGGGACGGCCGGGTGACCCTGACCGGCGGCGACGAGACCGTCAACGCCGTGATCACCCTGCTCGCCCGGCACCACGTCACCGCCCACCAACTCCGTGTCTCCGACGCCACGTTGGACGACGCGTTCCTCGACCTGACGGGAGTCGGCCAGTCATGAGCATCTCCGCCGCCACACCGGTACGCCTGCCCGGCGCGGGCGCCGCCGTCCTGCGATCCGAGGTCCGGCTGTTCCTGCGCGAGCCGGGCAGCCTCTTCGGGATCATGGTCTTCCCGCCCGTCCTGCTGGTGATCCTCGGCTCCATCCCGGCGTTCAAGGAGTCCGACTCCGGCCCGGACGGCCTGCGCCTCATCGACGCGTACGTCCCCGTCACCGTGTTGCTGCCGCTGATCGTGGCGGGCCTGCAGGCGATGGCACCGGTCATCGCCGGCTACCGGGAGCGCGGCATCCTGCGCCGGATGTCGACGACGCCGGTGCGCCCGCCCGCACTGCTCGGCGCACAGATGGTCATCCACGGCGCCGCCGCCCTGCTCTCCTCGCTGCTGTCGCTGGCCATCGGGCGGCTCGCGTTCGACGTACGGCTGCCGGAGCAGGCCCTCGGCTACCTGCTCGCGCTCGTGCTCTCCGTCGTCGCCGCACTGTCGCTCGGCGCGCTGGTCGCCGCCCGGGCCCGCTCCCAGAAGGTCGCGAGCGCCATCGGTTCCGCCGTGTTCTTCCCGAGCATGTTCTGCGCCGGGGTGTGGCTGCCGGTGCAGTCGATGCCGGACGCGCTCGCGAACATCGTCCAGCTCACACCGTTCGGTGCCGCCTCCCAGGCCATGAGCGAGGCCGCCGCCGGCGGCTGGCCGTGGGCGCACCTGGCCGTGCTCGTCGTGTGGACGGTAGCCCTGTCCGGTGCGGCCGCCCGCTGGTTCCGCTGGGAGTGAGGCGATGAACGCGGGCGCGGCTGTGCAGACTGAATGCATGACGACAGGAACGGACGAGCGCAGCGCCGCCGCGGAGGCGGCCAGGATCGTCGAGGAACGCTGGGCGAACTTCCACCGCTACGGGCCCTACGGAATGCTCGGCGTCGGCATCGTCCTGTCCGCCGCCACGGCCGATCTCATCGGCATGGACCGCATTGACTGGTACGTCTTCGTGCCGGTGTCCATCGCCGCGATCGCCCTCCAGCTGTGGTGGGGCAGGGCGATGCGCACCCGCCCCGGCCCCTCGACCGCGGGCGTCGTCTACTACTGGATCCGCTGGGCGCTCGCCTTCGTCGGCTCGCTGATCAACCCGTTCTACGTGTTCTACGCGGCCTGCGGCTACTTCGACGTGGAGCGGCTGCTGCCGCGGCGCCAGATCAGGCCGGGACTCTTCGCGGCGATCATCGTCGTGGCGGGTTCGCAGGCGGGCGGTTTCCCGCCGGAGAACTCGCTCGGCTGGATCCTGTTCGGCGGCCTGCTGGCCGTCAACTGCGTCCTGGTCGGCTTCATGGGGCACATCAACGGCAAGGAGAAGGACCAGGCCCGCATCCAGATCGAGACCATCGACGAACTGGAACGCACGAACACCGCGCTGCAGCAGGCCCTGGACGAGAACGCCCAGCTGCACCGCCAACTCCTCGTCCAGGCAAGGGAAGCGGGCGTTGCCGACGAACGCCGCCGGCTCGCCGCCGAGATCCACGACACCATCGCGCAGGGCCTGACCGGGATCATCGCCCAGCTCCAGGTCGTCGCCAACGCCTCTACCCTGGAGACCGCCCGCACCCACCTGGACCGCGCCAGCGACCTGGCCCGGCACAGTCTCGGCGAGGCCCGCCGCTCGGTGCACAACCTCTCCCCGGCGGCCCTGGCCGACGCCACGCTCCCCGAGGCGCTGAAGAAGACCGTCGCCGACTGGGCCGGACGCACCGGCGTACGCGCCGAGTTCACGCTCACCGGCACCGCGGAGCCCCTGCACGACGAGATCGAGGCGACGCTGCTGCGCATCGCCGAGGAGGCCCTGTCGAACGCGGCCCGGCACGCGCACGCCGGCCGTCTCGGCGTCACCCTCTCCTTCATGGCGGGCGAGGTCACCCTCGACGTGCGCGACGACGGGCGCGGCTTCGACCCGCTCGCCCTGCCCGCCCGCACCGGCACGGCGGGCTTCGGCCTCGACGGCATGCGGGCACGGGCCGAACGCCTCGCGGGCGACGTCACGATCGAGTCCGAGCCGGGCGGCGGCACGGCGATCTCCGCTCGCGTACCGTTGGTGCGCCATGACGACTGACACCACGATCACGCTCCTGATCGTCGACGACCACCCCGTCGTCCGCGACGGCCTGCGCGGCATGTTCGAGTCCGCCACCGGATTCACCGTGCTCGGCGAGGCGGCCGACGGCGTGGAGGCCGTCACCCGCACCGCCGAACTCGACCCGGACGTCGTCCTGATGGACCTGCGCATGCCCGGCGGGGGCGGCGTCGACGCCATCAAGGAACTGACCCGGCGCGGCGCCCGCGCCCGCGTCCTGGTCCTCACCACGTACGACACGGACTCCGACACCCTCCCCGCGATCGAGGCGGGCGCGACCGGCTACCTCCTCAAGGACGCGCCGCGCGAGGACCTCTTCGCGGCGGTGCGCGCCGCGGCGCAGGGCCGCACGGTGCTGTCGCCCGCGGTCGCCTCCCGCCTGGTCACGGCGGTACGCTCCCCCGCCGCGGCCACCGAGGACACCCTCTCGGCCCGCGAACGCGAGGTCCTGGTCCTGGTGTCCAAGGGCACCTCGAACAAGGAGATCGCGCGCGAGCTGTTCATCAGCGAGGCGACGGTGAAGACCCATCTCACCCACCTGTACGGCAAGTTGGGCGTGAAGGACCGCGCGGCCGCGGTGGCGGTGGCGTACGACCGCGGGATCCTCGGCTAGCCCGGTCCACTCGGCCGGCACGGTCCAGGGCCCTGCGGCGAAGGCCCTAGCGGATCTGCTCGGGGGTCACGGTCACCCACCGCTTGTCGGCGGTGACCTTCTGCCGCAGCTCCTTCTGCCGCTTCACCCCGTCCGCCTTCATCCCGTTCAGCTCCTTCATGTAGCTGTCCTTGCGGTTGACCCAGACCCGGACGCCCCCGTGCGCGACGTCCACCGACCGGAACAGCATCGGCCCGTCGCTCTTGGGGGTGTCCCCGGCCGCGAGGATCGGCTTCTTCCAGGCGTCGACGTACGTGCTGATGGCGGCGGGCTTGCCCTCGTACCAGGTCGCCGGGGCCCACAACGTCGGCGTCAACTCCCGGTTCTCCAGGGCCTTCTGGTCGAACGTCCCGGCCGCGATCTCCTTGCGCGAGCTCGTGACGTCACCCGTCTCGCGGTCCTTGAGCAGGGCGGCGACACCGAGCACGTTCTGCGGCTTCACGTCGTAGCCGTACTTCGGGTCGCCGAGCACCATGCGGACGAGGTCCTCGCTCGCGGCGCTCACCACGTACACCTCGATGCCGTGCGTGCGCAGCGCGTGGTACAGCTCCCGCATGCCGTCGGAGAACTCCGGCGGCTTCGCGCCGCCCGGCAGCGGCTTGTCGTACGCCAGCAACTCGTCGACGTAGCCCTTGAGTTGCTTGAGCGTGAACCCGGAGAAGATCTGGGCGGCCCACGGATAGCAGACCTGGTCGTCGACCTCGCACAGCCGGTTGTAGTACTCGGTCAGGGTCTCCTTGTGGGTGGCCGTGTCCTTGAAGGGGATCACCTTCAGCGACGGGTCCATGGTGTCCCGCGTCAGCACGCCCTTGGTCTCCAGGAAGGGCAGCAGCGACTCCTCCAGGTCGTTGCGGTACGTCGTGTTGTCCGCGTCGAAGGTCGCGTACGCGCCCTGGTGCTCGTGCGCCGCGATCACCCGGGCCAACTGCTGGGCCTGCGGTCTCGGCCAGTGCTTCAGCTGGGCGGCCACCGCGCGGACGTCACCGGAGGGGGTCGCGGCCGCGTCGGCCCCCGGCCACAGCACGGTCGTGGCGAGAGCGGCGGCGAGGGCGGCGCCCGCGGTGGCGAGCAGGAGGGGCTTCTTGCGCAGGGAGTCTGCCTTGGTGAAGTTCACGACGGGTCACCGTAGGGCGGCCGGGCGCCGCACGCCATGATCGAACTCACCGTGCGTGACCGGCATGCACCTGACGGGCGCGGGTAGCCGACAGGCGCCCGGCACGACACCGCGCCGGGTCGCATACTGGACCTCATGAGCACCGGCTCCCGCGAGTTCGTCCGCGCGACGCCACGGCCCGGCCCGATCGTCTCGGCGGTCGGCTACCGCACACAGGGCGTGCCGCCCACGGTCCACCGCGGCCTGCCGTCCCCGTACCTGACGCTGATCTTCACCCTCGACGGACCCGTCGTCAGCGGCGACACCCCCGAGCAGGCCACCGGCCCCGACGCCCTGCGCCACGACATCGTGGTGGGCGGCCTGCACCGCAGCCCGGCGTTCATCGCGCAGCCCGGCCACGAGGCCGGCATCCAGCTCGCGGTGCACCCGCTCGCGGCCCGCGCCCTGCTCGGCGTGCCGGCGTCCGCACTCGGCGGGGAACTCGTGACCGGGGGCACGGACGTGCTGGGCTCCCGCGCCGGGCACGTACGGGAGCGGATCGCCGAGCTGAGCGGCTGGAGCGAACGGTTCGCCTGTCTGGCCGGGTACCTGCTGCGCGACGTCGACCACGCCTTCGCCGGGGTGCGCC
>NZ_JAAGMG010000945.1 GCF_010548525.1 Streptomyces sp. SID14478 | reverse complement strand
CTGGGAACCGTGTTCGCCGGCGTGATGACCGGCAACCTCGTCCTGCTCGGCGTGGCGGTGGGCCACGGTTCCGGGTCCGGCGACGGCGTGAGCGCACCGCTCTACGCCCTGGGCGGGTACGTGGCGGGTGCCGCGCTCGCCGCTCTCGTGTGCCGGGGCGCGGCGCGCAGGCCCGAGCACTGGGCGGGGCGGGTCGTGGCGT
>NZ_JAAGMG010000870.1 GCF_010548525.1 Streptomyces sp. SID14478 | reverse complement strand
GAACTCGTCCGCCAGCTGTGCCTCGTCGAAGAGCCGGGCCCAGTGCGGCACGTCGTCCCCGGCCCGCGCCGCCTCCAGGGCCCGCTCGGCCCGCACCAACGACCCCGTGCAGGCCCGGATCTCGCCGAGCACCCCGTGCCCGCGCGCCTCCACGGCATGCAGCAGCGCCTGCACCACGGGCGGCGCCGAGGGCCCGACGCCCTGCTGCGCGACCCGCGCCAGCTGCACCGCCTCCCGGCCGTGCCCGAGGTAGACGGCCTGCCGGCTCATGGTGACCAGGACGTAGGACCCGTACATCCGGTCCCCCGCGGCCTGCGAGAGGCGCAGCGCCTGGACGAAGTACCGCTGGGCGAGACCGTGCGCCGCGATGTCGTACGAGGTCCAGCCCGCGAGCCGGGTGAGATCGGCGACCGCGCAGAACAGCCGCCGTCCGGTCTGCTCGCCGTACGTGCCGCGCAGCATGGGCTCGGCCTCGTGCTCCAGGTACCGCACCAGGGCCTGGCGCGCGTGTCCGCCGCCGTAGGCGTGGTCGAGGGCGCGGAAGAGCTCGCTCACGGATCGGAGCGCGGAGATGTCGCCGCCGGTGACCTTCTGTCCGGGCCCGCGCTCGGTCTGGGTGCGCTGGCGGGGCACGCCGGGGCGGCCCTGCAGCGGGACGCGGGGCGCGGCCTCGC
>NZ_JAAGMG010000814.1 GCF_010548525.1 Streptomyces sp. SID14478 | reverse complement strand
CCAGGTCCGCGGCCGAGGCCTGCGCCCGCTTGTCGCCGCCGACCAGGGCGGGGCGCACGGTGTTGCCCTGGGCGTCCATCGGCACCAGCGCGTTGGCCTGCGCGGACACGCCGATGGCCTGGACGCCTTCGAGCAGCCCGCCGCCCGCGGCCTCGCCCAGCGACAGCAGCCAGGCCTGGGGGTCGACGTCGCAGGGCCGCCCGCCGCCCTCCACGGGGTCCAGCGGATGCGGGGCGTACCCCTGCCGCAGGACGGCTCCGGTGTCGGAGTCACAGACCACAATGCGCGTGAAATCGGGCGAACTGTCCAGCCCGGCGACTATCCCCATGACAGAAATAGTGCCGCACCGTCGGCCACTCCCGTACCGCAGCTTCCGCTTCGCTACGTGTTGCTGGTGCCCCAGTCGTCGTCCTCGCCCGTGGCGCCGCGCTCCCGCAGCGAACGCACGCGGTCGGCGACCGAGTCCGGCACCCTGCTCTCGACCTTCTCGCTCACCGAGTGGAAGGCCTTGCCCGCGTACTGCCGCGTCTGCTGCGCCGCGGACTCCGCGGTGTTGCGCACCGTCGGGTTCTGGGAGATCTCGCGTGCGGTCTTCTTCAACTTCTCGTACCGCTCGCGCCCGGCGCGCGTCCCCAGCACGTAACCGAGGGCCAGACCGGCGATGAATGTGAGCCGGTAGCGCATGACGGCCACCCTTCCGTTGCGAGGTTCGTGATGGCTTGTGATCACTGGGGGGATACCGATTGGCGGAGCACCCCCCTGCTTGCGCTAATGTATGTGTCGCAGCGAGCGCCCGCCGCCTGGCAAGTACCCAGGTAGCTGCGTTCGAAGCAACGAGGTCATTCCCCTGTAGCTCAATTGGCAGAGCAGCCGGCTGTTAACCGGCAGGTTACTGGTTCGAGTCCAGTCGGGGGAGCTCGATCTCCTGTAGCTCAATTGGCAGAGCAGCCGGCTGTTAACCGGCAGGTTACTGGTTCGAGTCCAGTCGGGAGAGCCATCGAACAAGCCCCTTCGGAGATCACTCCGGGGGGCTTTTTCGTGCGCGGTGGAACCGTGCGCGGGCCTGCGCAGTCCTCATGGTCGTGCAGAGCCGAACCATCCGAGGCAGGAGATCGTATGAGCGGCTATGCTGCGGCAGACGGCGCGCACATTTGTGCGCGACGCGCCGTAAGGGGCGGTAGCTCAGCCGGTTAGAGCAGCGGACTCATAATCCGTCGGCCGTGGGTTCGAGTCCCACCCGCCCCACCACGCTCGTGGCGCAGAAACGATGCGACCAGGACGTACGTAACCTGATGACCCGTCACGAAAACCGTGGCGGGTCATTTGTCACCCGTTCGGCAAGACGGGGCGGACGGGTCGGGGACGACGCATCGCGGAGCCCGGTCGTGGGCTCCGCCGTCACAGAGGTGACTGCCAGGTGACCGTCGTCGCCGTGCCCCCGCCGTCCTCGCGCGCCCCGTCGTCCGCCACCGTCAGCCGCACCCCTGGACGTCCGTCCGGCAGCGTCGCCCCCGTGTCGATCGCGACGTCGATGCGGGAGACCGCGGTACGGCGCGACGCCGTGGCCAGGGCGCGGCGCAGCGCCACCAGGAGGTGGCCCTGGACCGGTTCGCTCAGGGTCGACTCGACCGCGCCCGCGAAGTGCACCGAGGGGGCGAAGCCGAGGACCGCGGCGGCGCCCGCCGTCTCCCGCAGGACCTTGCCGCGGAACGTGGTCGGGGCGTCGGCCGGAGGCTGCTGGAGCGCGAAGATCGTGGTGCGGACCTCCTGGATCGTCGACTCCAGCTCGTCGACGGCGTGGGCGAGCGTCTCGCGGACGTCCTCGACCTGGGCGCGGCGCCGGGTCGACTCGAGCATCATGCCCGTCGCGAACAGGCGTTGGACGACCAGGTCGTGCAGGTCCCGGGCGATCCGGTCGCGGTCCTCGAAGACGGCGAGCCGTTCGCGGCCCGCCTGGGCGTCGGCCAGCACCAGCGCGAGCGCCGCCTGCGAGGCGAACTGGGTGGCCAGCAGATGGTCGACGGAGGTGTAGGGACGGGCGCCGCGGGAGCGCGGCAGGGCCAGCGTCCCGATCAGCTTCCCGCCGGCCTGGAGCGGCAGCATCATGCTCGGGCCGAAGCGGGAGCGTACGTCCGTGGTCATCCGCGGGTCCGTCGCCGAGTCCTCGACGAACACCGGTTCCCCGGTGAGGAGTTGGGCGAGGACCGCGCTGCCCGGGCGGATCGTCGCGCCGATCAGGGTCCCCGGGTCGTCCGTCGTCGACGCGGCCACGATCTCCATGCCGCCGCTCTGCGTGGGCTGCAGCACGACCCCGGCGGCGGCGTCGGCCAGCAGTCTGGCGCGCTCGGCGACCGTCGTCAGCGCGTCGGCCGGCCGCCCGGTGAGCAGCGCGGTGGTCACCGCGGCTGCGCCCTCGATCCAGCGTTCGCGCTGCTTGGCGGTCTCGTACAGTCGGGCGTTGCCGATGGCGATGCCCGCCTGGGTGGCGAGCACCCGCAGCAGGTCCAGGTCGTCCTCGGTGAAGCCGCCGGGGCACGGCGCGCCGGTCAGGCGCAGGCGGCCGAAGACCGTCTGCTGTACGTGGATGGGGACGGCGAGGACGTCCGGCTCGTGGATGAGGGAGCCGGGTGGTTCGTCCGGGGGCAGGGTGGTCCGCGCGCCCCCGGTGCCGACCGCCTCGACCGGTTCGCCGCGGCCGGGGTCGAGGACGGCGAGGACGCCCTGCCGGGCGCCGGTCAGGGCGGCCGCGCTGTCCGCCAGCTGCTGGAGCGTGCCGCGCAGCTCCAGCTCCGAGCCGACGTTCAGCACGGCCTCCAGCAGGACGGACAGGCCGGCGGGCACACCCGGTTCACCTGGTACTGCGGTCATCGCCCGAGGGCTCCCGTACGTGCGCTGCGGTCAGCCGGCCAGCGGGTCCAGGACCAGCGGCTGGATCCTGCCCTCCAGCATCGCACCCAGGCCCTGCACCGCGCACACGTCGGGGCGCTCGGCGATGGCCACCGGCATGCCCGTCGCGTCGCGCAGCATCTGGTCGAGGCCGGGCAGCAGGGCCGAGCCGCCGACCATCATGATGCCGCGGTCCGCGAGGTCGGCGACCAGGTCGGGCGGGCAGTCGCGCAGCACCTTGCCGATGCCGTCGAGGACCGCGGTCAGCGGGGTGTGGATGGCGCGGCGCACGGCCGAGGTGTCGACGTGCACCGAACGGGCCAGGCCCGTCGCCACGTCGCGGCCGTGGATCTCGGTCTGCTCCGGGCCGTACGGGGTGAGGCCGTTGCCGCGCAGGGCGAGCTGCAGGGGTCGTACCGACTGCGAGGGAAGCATCAACTCGTGCTGCTGGCGCAGGTGTTGGACCACCGCGTGGTCGATGGCGTCGCCGCCGACCGGGACCCGGTCCGCCGTCACGATCGAGCCCAGCGAGAGCACCGCGATCTGCGTGGTGGCCGCGCCGCACACGATGATCATCGTGGCTTCGGGCTGCTCGACGGGCAGGCCGCAGCCGACGGCCGCCGCGATGAGGGTGTCGACCAGTTCGACCCGGCGCGCGCCCAGCCCGACCAGCGTCTCGACCGCCGCGCGCTGCGCCAGCGGGTCCGCGTCGTGCGGGGTGCAGGCCGCCGCGCGCAGCCGGGGCTTGCGGCGCAGGGCCCGGCGCAGCTTCTCGCCGAGCAGGTGACGCAGCATCCGCTGGGCCATCTCGATGTCGACGACCGTGCCGCCGGAGACGGGGCGCACGACGCGGATGTAGCCGGGGGTGCGGCCCGTCATCTTCTCGGCGAGCTCGCCGACCGCGATCAGGGCGCCGGTGCGGGTGTTGACCGCCGCCGCGCTCGGCTCGTCGACGACGAGACCCGCGCCCTTCACATAGACGCGGGTGCGCGCGGCACCCAGGTCGACGGCGAAATGGCAGCGGCGCAACTGCTCCAGACTGACGGTCATGGCAGATCCTCCCGAGAGCGCAGACCGTGTGCGGGCCGCAGGTGAGCGGTCCTGTTGGCATCGTGCGGGCGAGGCCGGGACAGCGCGCGTCGGAGTAGGCCGGTCGGGGCGGGGCCGGACGGGTGGAATGTGTGACGAGCAGATCCTGACGGTCGCTCAGGACCGGTTGCGCACCACGTCGGTGAGCAGGTCGAGGTCCTGGACGACCGGCCCGCCGCCCTCCAGCTGGAGCGCGTCGCGCAGCGAGGCCGCGTAGCCGATGAAGGGCAGGCGCAGGGCGCGGGCCGCGGCCAGTTCGGCGGGGGTCGAGCCGATCAGGACCGCGTGCGTGGCCGGTGCGCCGGGCCGGTGCAGCGCCCGGCGCAGCACGTCGGGGTGCGGCATCAGCAGGGCCGGGTCGTCCGCGCGGCCGTGCACGCCGTGGCGTACCGGAAGGGAGCGGCCGTCCAGGTACTCGGAGAC
>NZ_JAAGMG010000768.1 GCF_010548525.1 Streptomyces sp. SID14478 | reverse complement strand
GCGCCGGGCGGCGGCCAGGCGGTGAAGTCGAAGGGCACGGCCCGGGTCGGGGCCGGGGCCGGGGCCGACAGCGTGCCGGCCGCGTGCCGGGTCCATGCGTCCCCGTCGCCGGGGGCGTCCTCGCGCAGGGAGTGGACCTCGACGGGGCGCGCGCCGGTCTCGTCCGTGGCGCCCACGGTGACCAGCACGCGGACGCCGCCCTGCTCCGGCACCACCAGGGGTGCCTCGATGACGAGCTCTTCCAGGACGCCGCAGCCGGCCTCGTCACCGGCGCGGACCGCCAGTTCGACCAGGCCCGTGCCCGGGACGAGGACGACGCCGCCGACGGCGTGGTCGGCCAGCCAGGGATGCGACTTGAGCGAGAGCCGCGAGGTGAACAACAGGCCGTCGGA
>NZ_JAAGMG010000664.1 GCF_010548525.1 Streptomyces sp. SID14478 | reverse complement strand
ACGCGTGGCGACGCGAGGAGTCCTTCAGCGCGGTGGTCCACCTCACTCCCGAGGAGATGTCCGAAGTGGCCGACGCCGTACGCCGGTTGCTGGACCCGTACCGCGAGCGCGACGACCGGCCCTCCGCCCGCCCGGCGGGGACCATGGCGGTGGCCGCGATCACGCGGATGTTCCCCCTGCTGCCCGAGCACACCGGCAACGACACGGACAAGGGCGGGAGTTGAGACCACA
>NZ_JAAGMG010000584.1 GCF_010548525.1 Streptomyces sp. SID14478 | reverse complement strand
GCCGCGAGTTCGTCGGCGCCCGCGACGTGCGCGTACACGCGGCGCCGCCCGATCCGCAGCGCCGTGTGACCGAGCGCCCGCTTGAACTCGGCCCGGACGTGCGCGTGATGGAGCCAGGCATGGGCCTGCTCGTGCGCGAGCGCCGCGGCCCGCACCGACCCCTCGGGGAACCAGTCGCGCCAGCCGCGCTCGTCGACGAGCCGTTCCGCGCGGGCCACCGTGTCGACGTACACCTCGACGACGGCCGGCCGTGACCGGTACCGGGCGAGCAGCCCGGCGGCGATCCCGTCGTGCCGCTCGACGACCCGGACGGGCATCGGTTCCGGCGTCATACGCGCACCGAACTCCTGGGCGGCCAGAGCCCATTGACGCAGTGTCAACGGATCACGACCCTCGTGCGTGGGCGTACCGGCGAGGAGGCGTACCGCGAGGTCCAGGTCGTGGTCGGCGCCGCTCATGCGCGCGACTCCACGACCGCGACCACCGGCTCGTCGGCGCCGCGCGAACGCAGCTCGCTGCGGGCCAGGGCCAGCAGCGCATCGGGCGCGAGCACACCGGACAGGTCCGCGATCCGCCCGCCCACCAGCA
>NZ_JAAGMG010000511.1 GCF_010548525.1 Streptomyces sp. SID14478 | reverse complement strand
CCCGGTGTGTGCCGCGCGCGGCGCCGTCCACTGGAAGGCCGACCTCGACGTCGACTGCGACGGCCGCGCGGGCCGGCACTGCAATCGCCGCACGGACCCCCTGTTCTACGCGGCCACCGCCTACCAGCAGTCCGACGGGCGGCAGTTGAGCGCCGAATCACTGCCGTACGTCGTCGTGCCCGGCGCGAGCCGCCTCTGGAACCCGGCCCGCTCCGGCGTCCGCGGCGGCACCGTCGCGGCCATCGTCTACCGGGGCAAGGTCCTGTACGCCGTCGTCGGCGACACGGGGCCGAGCGACCTGATCGGCGAGGCGTCCTACGCCGCCGCCCGCGCCCTCGGCATCGACCCGCAC
>NZ_JAAGMG010000465.1 GCF_010548525.1 Streptomyces sp. SID14478 | reverse complement strand
GCGATGCCCGGGGACGTGCACCGCATCACCGTGCTGCTCGCCCTGCCCGTCGGCACCGGCGGGCCCACCCGCTTCGGCGCGGTGGCGGCCCCGTTCGTCGCGGTCACCGCACTGGACGGCACCGAGGAGGCCAGCTACACCATCACCGACCTCGACACGGAGTCGGCGGTCGTCGCCGTGGAGCTGTACCGCAGGCAGGGCGCCTGGAAGGTGCGCGCCATCGGCCAGGGCTACGCCGACGGCCTCGCCGCCCTCCTCGCCGACCAGGGCGTGAACGAGGCCCCCGCGCTGGCGGGCGCCATCCAC
>NZ_JAAGMG010000422.1 GCF_010548525.1 Streptomyces sp. SID14478 | reverse complement strand
CCTGCCACGCGCCGCGCTGCGTGCGCTACTTCCTCAAGGAGCACCCGCGCCAGGAGTGGTGCAAGCCCTCGTGTGGGAACCGGGCCCGCGTCGCCCGTCACCACGAGCGGCACAACTCCCTTGCCGAGAAGGGAACATGACACCCCGGCCGGTGCGGTTCGGCGTACGCTGAGACGCCTGAACCCGCGGTTGTGCACCGGCCCCCCGCGCCGGGCACCCCACCGCGGCTGGGGGTGCGTCATGGGGCAGCGCGGTGGCCGGGGCAGGCGGACGCTGTTCGAGCGCGAGAGCGAACT
>NZ_JAAGMG010000378.1 GCF_010548525.1 Streptomyces sp. SID14478 | reverse complement strand
GCGTTGGCGGCGACTGCCTGAGCCGCACGACGGCGCGTTGTTGCAGAACCCGGACGTCCCCGCCGTTTTGAACGTGCTCAGGAATCACTAGTTTCTGAGCATGTTCAAAAAGCGGCGGGGCGGCGAGGCGGACGGGTACGACGACTGGGTGTGGGAGTTCGAGGCCGCACGCGCGCGCCGGGCCCGGCGGGGCGAGCCCGCGTGGGAGCGCGGCGCGACGACCAGTCGACCGCGG
>NZ_JAAGMG010000337.1 GCF_010548525.1 Streptomyces sp. SID14478 | reverse complement strand
GCTCTACCCCCAGGACTGCCAGGTGATGCCCTCGCTCGCGGCGGCCCATCTGGTGGGTGCGGCACGGGAGTCGGGGGCGCAGCTGCGCACCGGCGTCACCGTCACGGAGATCCTGCGCAAGCGGTCCGGTGAGGTCCTCGGCGTGCGCACCGACCGCGGCGACGTCCACGCCCCGGCCGTGGTCAACGCCGCGGGGACCTGGGGCGGCGAGGTGGCCGGACTGGCCGGGGTCT
>NZ_JAAGMG010000290.1 GCF_010548525.1 Streptomyces sp. SID14478 | reverse complement strand
CGAGGCCCGACCGCTCCTGCACGCCGAACGCGGAGACGGCCGCGGTGTGGCCGCCGGACTCGGCGTTCACGGTCCTGATGCCGAGCGGCCGTGCGCTGCGCACCCCCGGCTGCCCGGCAAGCTCCTGCCACTGCGCGCGGGCGACGGCGGACCCGGTGAACGACACCGACTGGCCGTCCGCGGGCCGCGCGAACGCGACGTGGTCGGCGGGCAGTCCGGTCAGCGCCGAGGTGTTGTCCCGGGCGAGTCCGGCGGTCAGCCCGGACAGCAGTCCCACCAGCAGCGTGATCAGTACGATCACGGTTCCCATCAGGGCGAACCTGCCCCTGGCGAACCGTAGGTCTCTCCATGCGACGAACATGCGGTCCACCCTGCTGCCCGGGACCCCGCGCGGGCATCGCGCCACAGCACGCTTCACCCGAATCGAAGGGGGGACGCCTCTTTCCACCTTTCGGTTGACCGGTCGGGCCCGCCGGGTTCGTACCCTGGACAGCGGTATGGATCCCCGTTCGCTCACCCCCGCCCTGCGCTCGCTGCGCCTCTGCCTGCATCTGCTGATGGCCGGGCTGCTCGCGCTGGCCGTCGTGCGGGGGCTGACCGGCCGCACGGCCGAGCCGGTCGCCGCCGTGGTGACGGTGGCCGCGGCGCTGGGCGCCCTGTA
>NZ_JAAGMG010000247.1 GCF_010548525.1 Streptomyces sp. SID14478 | reverse complement strand
CACGGCGTCGATCTTCCACTGCACGCCGAACTGCTCGGTCAGGGCCGCCTTGAGGACGTCCTCGCTGCCGCTGCTCGCGAAGTTGTCGCGGGCGCCCGCGCTCATGAAGCCGAGCTGGAGCGTGGTGCCGTCGAAGCCCGTCACCTGCGCGTTCTGGCTGAGCAGGATCCAGGTGAAGCGGCGCTTGTTCTTCACCGCCTCCAGGATGTTCGGCCAGAGCGTGCGGGGGTCGGGGCCGCCGACCGGCGCCGGGGCCGCGGGGGCGGGCGTCTGG
>NZ_JAAGMG010000139.1 GCF_010548525.1 Streptomyces sp. SID14478 | reverse complement strand
GCCCGGGTCAGCGTGACCACGGCGCTGGAAGCGAAGACGGCGGCCCTGAGCGGATCGGTGACCCGGTGGTGGTGTGCGCGGGCCAGCAGCGCGAGTCCCGTCGCGCCGGGCAACTGCATGCGTCCCGCGGCCTCTTCGGCCGCCGTCGCCCAGCGCCCCGCCTCGCTCGCCGAACCGCGCCGCTCCCCTTCGAGGCGGGCGAGGACCTCGGCGACGGCCGGGACCATCGAGACGACGGGGAACGAGGCGGCGCGCCGTACCGTCCCCATCGACAGGAGTTCCTTGCACAGCTCCTGGTCGCCGGTGTCGAAGGTCGTCTCCAGCAGGGA
>NZ_JAAGMG010001494.1 GCF_010548525.1 Streptomyces sp. SID14478 | reverse complement strand
CGCCGGACGCACCGCCACCACCGACGGCACCGGCGCGCACTCCACAGAAACCACCACCCGCCTGCGCCCCGTCCCGCCGGCCCCGCCCCGACCTCCCGCCCCCCGCAGGCCGGTGGGCAGGGTCGACCTCACGCCGTCCCCGCACACGGCAGGCAGGCCCTTCGTCCGGTTCGCGCGCCCCGCGCACTACGACGACAGCACCACGCAACTGCGTCCCATCGGGGCCCGGCTCAAGCCGCGCGCCGCGGCCGCCGCGGCCTGCCTCGTGCTCGGCCTC
>NZ_JAAGMG010001418.1 GCF_010548525.1 Streptomyces sp. SID14478 | reverse complement strand
GCGGGCTATGCGGCGACTGGGGCGGCCGGGGCGGCCGGGATCACCCCGCGGCCGCCGGGACGACCGTGGGCGCGTCGGTGCCGGACGTCGAGGCGCCGGACGCGATGCCGTGTTCCGGCTCGGGGACGGAGTCGGGGGACAGCAGGGTCGAGGTGCGGCCGTCGATGCCCACCGGCACGTCGCCGTCGATGGTCACCCGGGCCAGCTTGCGCTCGTGGGCGTCGGAGTCGTCCACGCCGTAGTGCTGCGTGGCGCGGTTGTCCCAGAGGGCCACGTCACCGACGCGCCACTGCCAGCGGACGGTGTTCTCCGGGCGCTCGATGTGCCGCTGGAACAGGTCGAGGAGGTCGCGGGAGTCGCGGCCGGTCAGACCGGAGATCTTCTGCACGAAGTTGCCCAGGAGCAGGGTGCGTTCGCCGGTCTCGGGGTGGACGCGGACGACGGGGTGCTCGGTCTCGAACTTGATCTTGGCGAACACGTCCCGGAACCGCTGGAGCTGCTCCGGTATCGCGTCGGGGCGCAGCGCCGCGTAGTCGTAGTCGTTGGAGTGCACCGCGCGCAGACCCGCGGCGAGCTCCTGGAGCGGGGCGGGCAGGTTCGCGTACGCCGTCGCGGTGTTGGCCCACAGCGTGTTGCCGCCGTACGGGGGGATCGTGCGGGCGTGCAGGATGGAGAACGCCGGATAGGCGGGCACGAACGTCACGTCGCTGTGCCACTGGTTGGCGCGGCCGCCGTAGTCCGAGTTGATCGGGAACGAGTAACGCCCGTCGGCGGACGGCACGGTGGGGTGCGCGACCGGGGTGCCGAGCAGCCGCCCGAACGCCTCGTGGGAGGCGGTGTCCAGGTG
>NZ_JAAGMG010001299.1 GCF_010548525.1 Streptomyces sp. SID14478 | reverse complement strand
ACGACGTCGAGCTCGGCGTGGACGGCGTCCCGCCAGCCCGACCACGCGATGTTCTCCACGTCGCGCTGGACGCGGGCGACCTCGCGCAGCCGGTCGGCCGGCTCACCGGGGGTGAGGCCCGCGGGCAGTGCGAGGCCGGTGCGGGTGAGGACGGCGAGCAGGCCGCGCATGCGGGCCCGCGCGTCGGCGTCCGTGTCGGGCTTGGCCAGTACGTCGAGGGACTGCATGTCGAGCACCGGGTCGAGACCGAGGCGGGCGGCGAAGGTGCGCATGGCCTCGTCCTCGCCGACCGGCGTGCCGTTCGCCAGCCATACGTAGCCGACCGGGCGGCGGAATCCGGAGGCGAGCGTGAAGCCGCTGCGGTCGGCGTCCCACCACAGGGCGAGCACCGGCCAGGGCGCGCCGACGGCGAGTGCTCCGGCCCAGCCGCCGAGGACCCGGTCGACGGGTTCGCCGCCGTCGTCCGCCGCGGCCAGCCAGGGCTTGCCCTCGGGCACGAGGGCGCTCCACTCGGGTCCGGCCGGGACGAGCAGCATCCGCTCGCGCAGCAGTTGGGCGGCGGGGCCGACGGTGGCGGGGTCGGCGCGGCAGAGCAGGAGCGCACCGGCGGGTTCGGGTGACGGCATGGCCCCACGCTAGGTCAATTTGCCCTAGGAGGACCA
>NZ_JAAGMG010001255.1 GCF_010548525.1 Streptomyces sp. SID14478 | reverse complement strand
GCGGAACCGGCGCCGAGGCGTTCGTGCGGCAGCTGGCGTGGCGGGACTTCCACCACCAGGTGCTGGCCGCCCGGCCGGCCGCCGCGCACGACGACTACCGCACGCAGGGCGACCGATGGCGTTCGCAGCGGTCCGCCGGCCGCGAGATCGAGGCGTGGCGGGCGGGGCGCACGGGATACCCGGTGGTCGACGCGGCGATGCGGCAACTGCGCCACGAGGGGTGGATGCACAACCGGGGCCGCCTGCTGACGGCGAGTTTCCTGACCAAGACGCTGTACGTCGACTGGCGGGTCGGCGCCCGGCACTTCCTCGACCTCCTCGTGGACGGGGACGTCGCGAACAACCAGCTGAACTGGCAGTGGATGGCGGGTACCGGCACGGACAGCCGCCCGAACCGGGTCCTCAATCCGGTGACGCAGGCCAAGCGGTACGACCCGGACGGCGGGTACGTGCGCCGCTGGGTACCGGAGCTGGCGGGGCTGGACGCCCCCGCCGTGCACGAGCCGTGGAAGCTGCCGGCCCGCGAGCGTGCCGCGTACGACTACCCGGATCCGGTGGTCGAACTGGCCGAGGGGCGTGACCGGTTCACCCGGGCGCGGGGCCGGTGAGCTCCGGGTAGAGCCGCTCGATGCGTGCCAGCGCCTGCGGCAGCGTCGCGGGCCGCAGCGCACCGCGCACCGTGTGCCCCGACCAGCCGGGCCCGCAGAGGATGACGGTCGGCCCCCCGCGGGC
>NZ_JAAGMG010001177.1 GCF_010548525.1 Streptomyces sp. SID14478 | reverse complement strand
TCCGCCCGGACACCGCGTTCAACGAGGCCGGGTTCGACTCGCTCACCTCGGTGGAGCTGCGCAACCGGCTCCGCGAGGCGACCGCGCTGAAGCTCCCCGCCACGCTGGTCTTCGACCACCCGACGCCGCAGGCGCTCGCCCGCTACCTGCGGGCCGAGATCGCCGTCGAGGAGGCGTCGCCCGCCGACGCGGTCCTGGCCGGCCTCGCCGGTCTGGAGGCGGTCATCGGGTCCGCGGGCCCGGACCCGCAGGCTCGCGAACGGATCACCGCGCGCCTGCGCGAACTGCTGCGGGCCGCCGAGGCGGCGGGCGACACCGACGCCGCCGGGGCGGACGCGTCCGACGCCGGGGACCTCGAGAACGCCAGCGACGAGGAGCTGTTCGCTCTCTTCGAGCGGCTCGACTGAGCCGCGTCCGACCCTGAACGACCCCGCACGGACGGTGCGGACACCCACCCACGGCAATCGCACACATCCACCACCTGGGGGTTGAATCAAGTGGCCGACGAGGCAGAACTCCGCGACTATCTCAAGCGGGCCATCGCCGACGCGCGCACCGCCCGCAAGCGGCTGCGCGAGGTCCAGGACCAGGCGCGCGAGCCGATCGCCATCGTCTCCATGGCGTGCCGGTACCCGGGTGGCGTGTCCTCGCCCGAGCAGCTGTGGCAGCTGCTCGCCGACGGCGGCGACGCCGTCGGCGACTTCCCCGACGACCGCGGCTGGGACCTGGAGGCGCTGTTCGACGCCGACCCGAACCACGCCGGTACGTCGTACGTCACGCAGGGCGGGTTCCTGCGCGGCGCGGGCCTGTTCGACGCGGGCTTCTTCGGGATCTCGCCGCGCGAGGCCATGGCGATGGACCCGCAGCAGCGCCTCCTCCTGGAGACCTCCTGGGAGGCACTGGAGCGCGCGGGCCTCGACCCGGTCTCGCTCAAGGGCAGCGACGTGGGCGTGTTCGCCGGTCTGTCCGGCCAGGGCTACGGCGCCGGTGCCGGTGTCGTCACCCCGGAGTCGGAGGGCTTCGCGGGCACCGGCGCCTCGACCAGCGTGGCCTCGGGCCGCGTCTCGTACGTCCTCGGCTTCGAGGGTCCGGCGGTGTCGATCGACACCGCCTGCTCCTCCTCGCTCGTGGCGATGCACCTGGCGGCGCAGGCGCTGCGCCAGGGCGAGTGCTCGATGGCGCTCGCGGGCGGCGCGATGGTGATGTCGACACCCGGCAACTTCGTCGCGTTCTCCCGCCAGCGCGGCCTCGCGGCCGACGGCCGCTGCAAGGCGTTCGCCGACGGCGCGGACGGCATGGGCCTGGCAGAGGGCGTGGGCATCGTCCTCCTGGAGCGTCTGTCGGTGGCGCGTGAGCGCGGCCACAAGGTGCTCGCGGTGCTGCGCGGCAGCGCCGTCAACCAGGACGGCGCCTCCAACGGCCTGACGGCGCCGAACGGGCCCTCCCAACAGCGGGTGATCCGCAAGGCGCTCGCGAACGCGGGGCTCTCGGCGGCCGACGTCGACGTCGTGGAGGCCCACGGCACGGGCACGGCGCTGGGCGACCCGATCGAGGCGCAGGCGCTGCTCGCCACGTACGGCAAGGGCCGCGATCCCCAACAGCCTTTGTGGCTGGGCTCGTTGAAGTCCAACATTGGGCACACGCAGGCCGCGGCGGGCGTGGGCAGCGTGATCAAGATGGTCGAGGTGCTGCGGCACGGGATGATGCCCGCGACGCTGCATGTGGATGCGCCCACGGCCGAGGTGGACTGGTCGGCGGGCGCGGTGGAGTTGTTGACCGAGGCGCGGCAGTGGCCGCGTGGGGACCGTCCGCGCCGGGCGGGCGTTTCGTCGTTCGGCGTGAGCGGGACGAACGCGCATCTGATCCTGGAAGAGGCGCCGGCCGAGGAGGTCGCGGAGGCCACTGCGGTCGTGCCCGTAGGCGGCGTGGTGCCGTTGGTGGTCTCCGCGCACAACACCGCTGCGCTCGCGGGCCAGGCCGCGCGCCTCGCCGCCTTCGCCGAGGGCGATGACAGCGTGTCCGTCACGGACGTCGCCGGGGCGCTGGCGACGGGCCGTGCGGTCCTCGCCGAGCGTGCGGTGGTCGTCGCCGACTCACGCGAGGAGGCACTGGCCGGGATCCGGGCACTGTCGCGGGGCGAGAGCGGCGCCCACCTGGTCCGCGGAAGCGCGGCTTCGGACGGTCCCGGAAACGTCGTCGGAGTCTTTCCCGGCCAGGGTTCCCAATGGGCGGGCATGGGACGGGAGTTGCTGGATTCCTCGCCGGTCTTCGCGGAGCGCATCGCGGAGTGCGCGGCGGCTCTTGAGCCCTACGTCGACTGGTCACTGGTCGACGTGCTCCGTGGAGAAGCTTCGCCGGAGTTGCTGGACCGGGTGGATGTGCTGCAGCCGGCGAGTTTCGCGGTGATGGTGGGGCTTGCCGCTGTCTGGTCGTCCGCGGGCGTCGAGTTCGACGCGGTGGTGGGTCATTCGCAGGGGGAGATTGCGGCGGCGTGCGTCGCGGGGGCTCTGTCCCTGGAGGACGCGGCTCGGGTGGTGGCGTTGCGCAGTCAGGCGATCGGTGAGCGGTTGGCCGGTCGTGGCGGTATGGCGTCGGTGGCGCTGAGCGAGGCGGAGGCGGTTGAGCGTCTGGGGCGTTGGGCGGACCGGGTCGAGGTGGCCGCGGTCAACGGCCCGAACTCGGTCGTCATCGCGGGCGACGCGGAGGCCCTGGACGAGGCGGTTGCGGCCCTGTCCGCTGACGGTGTCCGGGTGCGCCGCGTCGCCGTGGACTACGCCTCTCACACCCGGCACGTAGAGGACATCGAGAGCACTCTCGCCGAGACCTTGTCCGGTATCGAGGCGCAGGCCCCGGCTATCCCGTTCTTCTCCACGGTGACGGGCGGCTGGGTCGAGGACGCCGATGTGCTCAACGGCGGTTACTGGTACGGGAATCTGCGCGGCCAGGTCGGCTTCGGCCCGGCTGTCGCCGAGCTGGTCCGGCAGGGCCACGGTGCGTTCATCGAGGTCAGTGCGCATCCGGTCCTCGTGCAGCCGATCACCGACGTTCTTGATGAGGGCGATAGCGGTACTGCCACTGTGGTGACGGGTTCGCTGCGTCGTGACGAGGGTGGTCTGCGCCGTCTGCTGACGTCGATGGCGGAGGTGTTCGTGCGCGGCGTCAAGGTCGACTGGACGGGCGTCCTGCCCGTCGGTGCCTCGTCGGCGCGGGTCGACCTGCCCACGTACGCCTTCGATCACCAGCACTACTGGCTCCAGGGCACCCCGGCCGGCGGCGACGCGCGTTCCCTCGGGCTCTCCGGGGCCGCGCACCCGCTGCTCGGGGCGCTGGTCCGGCTGCCGCAGTCCGACGGCCTGTTGTTCACCTCGCGGCTCTCACTCAAGTCGCACCCCTGGCTCGCGGACCACACCATCGGGGGCCTGCCGCTCCTGCCGGGCACGGGCCTGGTCGAGCTGGCCGTGCGCGCCGGTGACGAGGCCGGGTGCGGTGTGCTGGAGGAGCTCGTCATCGAGGCGCCCCTCGTGGTGCCCGAGCAGGGCGGCGTACGGCTGCAGGTTGCCGTCGGCGCCCCCGGCGAGCACGGCTCGCGCACCGTCGAGGTCTACTCCCAGCGCGACGACGCCGGTGACGAGCAGCCGTGGACACGGCACGCCACCGCCACCCTCGCCGCCTCGGCCGCGCATCCGCCCACGGACTTCGACTTCGGCGCCTGGCCGCCACCGGGCGCCGAGGCCGTCGAGACCGCCGGCTTCTACGACGAACTGCGCGAGCGGGGCGTCGGCTACGGCCCCTCCTTCCAGGGCGTACGCGCGGTCTGGCGACGCGGCGACGAGCTCTTCGCCGAGGTCGCCCTGCCCGAGGAACAGCGCAAGGACGCCGAGAAGTTCGGCATCCACCCCGCGCTCCTCGACGCGGCCCTGCAGACCGGATCGTTCCGCGCCGTGAGCGACGCGGCGGCGGACGGCGGGGCCGGGCAGCCGCTGCTCGCGTTCTCCTGGAACGGCCTCGTGCTGCACGCCGCGGGCGCCTCGGCGCTACGGGTACGCATCGCGCCGAGCGGCCCGGAGGCGCTGTCGGTCGACGCGGCGGACGAGACCGGTGCGCTGGTCGTGACGATGGACTCGCTGGTGTCGCGGGCCGTCTCCGCCGAGCAGCTGGAGACCGCGGCGGACTCGGCGGCCACCGACTCGCTGTACCGGGTGGACTGGACGGAACTTCCCCCGCACCAGGGGGCGTTGCCCGCTCCGCAATGGGTCCCCGTGGCCACCGCGGACGAGGTCGCGGCGCTGGCCGCCGCGGCACCCGCGGTGGCGGTCCTGGAGGCCGTCGGCGCGGAGGGCGACGACGCCGTACTCGCCCTGTCGTCACGGGTGTTGGGCGTGCTGCAGGCGTGGCTCGACGCGGACGCGCTGGAGGAGTCGCGGCTCGTCGTCGCGACCCGGGGCGCGGTGGCCGCGGGCGGAACCGCGGTGACCGACCCGGCCGGATCGGCGGTGTGGGGTCTGGTGCGCGCCGCCCAGGCCGAGAACCCGG
>NZ_JAAGMG010001139.1 GCF_010548525.1 Streptomyces sp. SID14478 | reverse complement strand
CTTCGAGGACCAGGACCCGGCGGCGGGCAGGGGCGGCGAGGACGGCGTCGAGGGTGTCGCGCAACGCGGCCGCGGCGAGACGAGCCGCCTCCACCGGCGTGAACGGCGGCGTGAGGCGCGTCTTCACCCGCCCCGGCACCGGCGCCTTGGCGAGCACGAGGACAGTGGTGGAGCCGCTCATCGGGCAGCCCCCTGCGCGAGCACGGCCCGCATGTCGCGCACGGCGTGCCAGGTGCCCCGCCAGGTACCGGTCACCTTCGACGCCCCGGTCCGCGGCCGGTAGGGCACCTCGCGCTCCTCGATCCGCCAGTCGGCGTCGGCCGCCCGCACCACCATCTGCAGCGGATAGCCGCTGCGCCGGTCCGTCAGGCCGAGCCCGAGCAGCTCCGTGCGCCGGGCCGCCCGCAGCGGGCCGAGGTCGTGCAGCCGCACTCCCGTGCGGCGGCGCACCATGCGCGCGAGGACGACG
>NZ_JAAGMG010001102.1 GCF_010548525.1 Streptomyces sp. SID14478 | reverse complement strand
CGCCCTGATCGGCACGCTCCTCGCCCACGCGCGCGTGACCCTCAATTTCCATCCGGACCGGCTGCTGCCGTCGGCCGACGGGCGCACCACGGTCGCCGACCGGCTCGCCGCCGACGGCCGCTACCGCGGGCAGTACGAGACGGGCCTGTCGAACGGCAGCCGCAGCGCCCACCCCGGCGGCCTGCGCGACGGCTGGGAGGAGGCGCTGTTC
>NZ_JAAGMG010001061.1 GCF_010548525.1 Streptomyces sp. SID14478 | reverse complement strand
GGCTCTTGCGCAGGCGTACGGCGCCCAGCGAGTCGAAGCCCAGTTCGCGGAAGGCCGTGTCCACCGCGACCGCGCGGGTGTCCTCGTGCCCCAGGACCGCGGCGGCGTGCTCGCGCACCAGGCGGGTCAGTTCCTGCTGCTGCTCGGCGGACGGGCGCCCGGCGAGCCGGTCGCGCAGGGCGGATCCGGCCGCCGGTTCCCGCGGTGCCGCGGGCGC
>NZ_JAAGMG010001023.1 GCF_010548525.1 Streptomyces sp. SID14478 | reverse complement strand
GGGAGAGGGTCGGGCCGGTGCCGGTGATCACGCCGTCGCGCTCCAGCCGGTCCAGCCGGGCCTGGAGGGTGCCGCGTGCCACGCCGAGGATGCGCGCGTACTCCCGGACGCTGGTGCGCGGCTGCTCGATCAGCAGGCGCAGGATCCGGGTGTCGAGCGCGTCCACCGCCATGATCCGCCGATCTCCTTCCGAGCCGAGCTGTGCCG
>NZ_JAAGMG010000984.1 GCF_010548525.1 Streptomyces sp. SID14478 | reverse complement strand
GGGCCTGCACACCGTCGTCGAGCGGAACGGCGACCGACACCCGCCCCTCGGCCTCCCCCACGAACAGCGCCGGATCGTCCGTGTCCGCCGGCCCGATCGTCTCGATACCGAGCTGACCTGCGCCGCAGACCCACCCGTGGTCCCCGACCACCAGCTCCGGCAGCACCCCGAGTCGCTCGGCCGCCTCCTGGAGCGCGAGCCGCACCGGAAG
>NZ_JAAGMG010000944.1 GCF_010548525.1 Streptomyces sp. SID14478 | reverse complement strand
GGGGTGCCGCCTTGCCCACCCTGCCGCCCCAGGCGGCAGACTGCCCAAGGCGGGGGCGGCGCATGCCGGCGCGGGCGGGCCAGGGCGGGGCGGCGCACGACGGTGGCAGCCAAGGGGCAAGGGGTGCCGCAAGGTGGGGGCGCCCCACCGGAGGGTGAGACGTCCGGGAGCCCCACCGGAGGGTGAGCCGGTCCGAAGCCCCACCGGGGGGCAGTCGATCGGGAAGCCCCACCGGGGGTTGGTCGCTCGTCGACGGGAGGGGCCGTGTCGGGGTGCCC
>NZ_JAAGMG010000869.1 GCF_010548525.1 Streptomyces sp. SID14478 | reverse complement strand
GAGGCCGCCGTGCAGGTGGTGGGCGAGGCGCTGCCACTTCTCGCCCAGCAGGGAGTCGACCAGTTCGAGGGCGCGCTTGGGGTGGCCCAGGCGGTCCAGGACGTACGCGATGCCGGCGAGGCCGTCGTAGAGGCCGAGGGCGGTGCCGCGCGGCGGCGGGTCGGTGTGGTCCAGGAGCCAGCGCTCGCCTTCCTCGTAGCGCCCGGCGCCGCTCTCGGCGAGGGCGTACAGGACGCCGGC
>NZ_JAAGMG010000813.1 GCF_010548525.1 Streptomyces sp. SID14478 | reverse complement strand
CGACTTGCGGACGGTGGCCGTGCCCCGGCCCGCGGCGTCGGTGGTGAAGTCGAGCCACACCTCGTTCCCGGCGTCCGCCCGCCGCGGGTCGACGACGTGCTGGTAGTGCCCGCCCGCGGCGGCCGGGTCGGCGCCGCACGGCTTCTGGTGGACGTGCGCGCCGTAGGCACGGCCGGGCACGAGGCCGTCGACGTCCAGGTCCACGGTCATCCCGGCGTCGTCACCGCGCTGCTCGACCGCGATCGACGCCGCGGCGGGCACCAGTTTCATGTCGTACGTGAGCGCGGGCGACGGCACGAAGGCCGTGGGCGGCGCGAACCTCGCCTGCGCCCGCACCCAGTAACAATCCCCGGCGCCGCCGCCCCCGCCGGCGCCCGCCGCGAACACGGCCGCCGCGAGCGCGCCGGTCACCATCCCTGCCACCATCGCCGTTCCTCTCCTCGGTCCTGGCTCGTTCGTACGGGAACCGGGGCCCCGGCGCCGCACCGAACGCGGCAGCCGGGTGAACGTGAGATGGGGAACATCTGTACCCCTTGCGCCACTTCGGCACCAGCCGAGGCGTACGCTGTACAGCTGTCACGAAGCCGCTCCTCCTGGAGGGAACGGTCGGAAGATCGTCCGTACGGGAAGTTGGCGAACAGTGCTGGAGAGCGTGGGGTCACTGACCGGAAGCCCGTGGATCTACGCGATCGTGGCGCTCTCCGTGCTCTTCGACGTCTTCGTCCCGGTACTGCCCAGCGGCGTCCTCGTGATCACCGCGGCCACCGCCGCCGCGGCCGGCTCGGGCGCCGCCACCGGCGAGGTCCCGCACGGCGTGCCGGACCTCCTCATCCTGATGCTGAGCGCTGCGACGGCCTCGGTCCTCGGCGACCTGGTCGCCTACCGCCTCGCCTGGCGCGGCGGCGCCCGGCTGGACCGGGCGATCGCCCGCTCCCGC
>NZ_JAAGMG010000767.1 GCF_010548525.1 Streptomyces sp. SID14478 | reverse complement strand
GTCGCGATCGTCGCCGGCAACGGCCGGGCGGGGCTCGCCGCGCACAGCGTCGGACTCGTCCTCGCGGCCGCCTGCGGGGAGCGCGTCAGCGCCCTTGCCAAGGGCCCGGCGGACGCGCCCACTTCACCCGTGTGAGTGATCCGGTGTGCCATGTTGCCCGTGGCCGCGCGGTGAGGAACCGTGGCCGGTGCCGGAACGTCCGTACGGACTGGCATCCTTGGCCCGGACCAGTCGATCGCCGAGCCGCCCGAAACCGCCCCGACCCTCAGGAGCCCCGCCGCGTGAGCCACGTGAGCAGCCACTCAGCGCACGGACAGTCGTCGCTGCGCACCGTGCAGGTACTGGGTGGCGGCAGCGCGGGCAGCAGCGCCCATGTCCGGTCGCTGGCCGCCGGACTGGTGGCCCGCGGAGTGCGGGTCACGGTGTGCGCCCCGTCCGAGGCCGAGCGGGCGTAC
>NZ_JAAGMG010000663.1 GCF_010548525.1 Streptomyces sp. SID14478 | reverse complement strand
CCGGCGGCCGCGTGGTCGCCGACGCTCACCAGTAGCTGACCCGTGGCGACGACGCCCTGCGCCGCGAGCCGGTCCAGGTGCCCGGTGACGGCGGCGCGGCCGTCCGCCGCCTCCTCGGTCTCGACGGCCTGCTGCTCGACGACCGCGGTCTGTTGCACGTGCACGACCTCCAGCGGGCTGTGCGTGTCCCGTGCGATCCGCGCCGCGGCGTCGACGATTGCGGCGGCCTTGGCATGTGCGCCGACCGCGACGACGAC
>NZ_JAAGMG010000583.1 GCF_010548525.1 Streptomyces sp. SID14478 | reverse complement strand
CGCCGACACCGACGCGCAGTGGTTCCGGCTGGCCGGCGCGCACGGCCTGTTCGACGAGGACGGGGGCTTCCTGGTCACGCTGGGGGTCGGCGACTGGTTCCGGGTCCGGCTCGGGGAGCGGTGGCGGCTCGCGGAGGTCCTGGGGAACCAGCCCGGCTGCCCCGAGTTCATGACGCTCTCGCCGGACGGCCGGACGCTGATCGGCGTCACCACCGAGGAGGACGAGATCTGGCTGATCGTGGTCGCCGACGTCCCGGCGTACCAGGAACAGCGGGCCCGGCGCCTGGCGCGGGAGGAGAGCGAGGAGGACCGGGAGGCGGCCTGGGCCGGCCTGTTCGGCACGCTGCGCATTCTCCCGCGGACCCGGGAGCAATGGGCGATCGGGCTCCTGTCCCACCCCGCCCTGCCCGACGATCTCCGGCTCGACCTCGTCGTACGGACCCGGCGGTTCCACGGCCCGCAGCTGCCCGCCGACCTGATCGACCGACTCCTCGCGCACCCGGACTGGCAGGTGCGCTGCGCCTTGATCGACACCGGCACCCAGCAGCTGAGCCCCGCCCAGTGGAGCCGACTCGTCCTCGCCGAGGAGGACGACCGCCGCCGCTGGGCACTGGTCAGCATCGCCGTCGAGTTCCGTGCGGCGCTCACCCCCGCCGCGTACGAGCGGCTCGCCGCCGATCCCGTCCCGCGCGTCCGCGCCGAGGCCGCCGCGCTGACCGGCCTGCCGACCGCCGTGGCCCGCA
>NZ_JAAGMG010000510.1 GCF_010548525.1 Streptomyces sp. SID14478 | reverse complement strand
CGCGCGGCGCGGCGAGACGCAGACCGCCGAGCGCTGGTACCGCGCCGCCATGGACGCGGGCGACAACAACGGCGCCTACAACCTCGGCCTGCTGTGCGCCGAGCAGAAGCGCACCGCGCAGGCCGAGAGCTGGTACCGCCGCGCCGCCTACGCGGGCCACCGCGAGGCGGCCAACGCGCTGGCCGTGCTGCTCCTGCAGAACGGCGACGCGGTCGGCGCCGAGCCCTGGTTCTCCAAGGCGGCGGAGGCGGGCAGCGTCGACGCGGCCTTCAACCTCGGCATCCTGTACGCGGGCCGGGACGACGACGAGGACGCCCAGAAGGCGCTCCAGTGGTACGAGCGGGCCGCTGCCGGCGGGCACACGGAAGCGGCGCTGCAGGCCGGTATCGCACGGTTGCGCGAGGGCGACGAGCCGACCGCCGAGCGGCACCT
>NZ_JAAGMG010000464.1 GCF_010548525.1 Streptomyces sp. SID14478 | reverse complement strand
CCGCGACTGCGCCGGGATCGCGTTCAGCGGACGGGTCGCCTCGGGAGCGGGCGCCGTCCCGACGCCGGTCATCACGCCTGGTTCCACGCGGGGCACCCCTTTCGCACCGATCCACCCCAGACTTCGCCCCGCCCGGCGCCGCTGTCCATGACCTGCGCCACGTGAGACCCGATCCACAGCAACGTCACAGCCCCCGGCGGCGTCCGCAAGCCGCGCTCGGACACGGAGCGCGGCCCGGCCGACGATGTCATATGTGCCCCTACGTGTCCGCCGGGCGGCCGCCCACGACGGCGGACCGCGCCCGGGGCGCCGCAGGACACCCCGGGGCCCCGG
>NZ_JAAGMG010000421.1 GCF_010548525.1 Streptomyces sp. SID14478 | reverse complement strand
GGCCCGGCGACGGAGCCCCGGTGGCGGCCGACAGCGCGCGCCGTCTGCAGGGCGCGGACGGCGATCTGCGCATGGACCACCTCGTGGTGACCGGAGTCGACCGCATCCAGGGCCAGGAGCTCATCGAACTGGCCGCGCAGAAGGCCCAGGTGACGCTCTCGGGCCGTGACTCCAGTGACGAGATGGCCGCGTTCTCCTCGCGCGGCCCGGACCAGAACCAGCGCCTCAAGCCGGACCTCGTCGCCCCGGGCGTCGACATCCGCTCGACCGTGCCCAAGAGCATCGTCGCGTCCGGCGCCTGGCGCATGTCCGGCACGTCGATGGCCTCGCCGCTCGTCGCCGGTTCCGCCGCGCTGCTGCGCCAGCTCCGGCCCGAGCGCTCCGCCACCGAGATCGGCGCGGAGCTGACCGGAACGGCCCACCGCCTGGGGGGCGTCGACACGATCGCCCAGGGCGCGGGACGGCTCGACGT
>NZ_JAAGMG010000377.1 GCF_010548525.1 Streptomyces sp. SID14478 | reverse complement strand
GAGAGCCGCGAGGTGAACAACAGGCCGTCGGATTGGGGGAGTTGTACCACTGCGCCGAGCAGCGGGTGGTCGGCCGCCGTCTGTCCGAGGGAGGCCGCGTCGGTGGCCGCGTCCGCGGTCCTGAGCCAGAAGTGCTCGTGGTCGAAGGCGTACGTCGGCAGGTCCAGGCGCGGGGCCGCGGCGCCGCCGGCCGGCAGCAGCTCGCGCCAGTCCACGGAGGCGCCCCGCACGAACAGGGCGGCCAGCGCGGCGAGCAGGCTCTGCTCCTCCGGGCGGCCGTC
>NZ_JAAGMG010000336.1 GCF_010548525.1 Streptomyces sp. SID14478 | reverse complement strand
CCCGCTCCATGCCGACCCAGCCGACCGCGGGCAGCCCCGTCCTGCGTGAAGAGGCCCGTCCGGGCGCGTTCCCCGGCCCGCGCAACGGTTAGTCGAGCCCCTCCTCTGCCTCCCCGTACCGATGCGCGGGGAGGCAGCGCTGTGCGCGGGGTCGGGCGCCACGTCCTGGGCCCCGTGCGACGCCCCGGGCCAAGCGTGGCGCGGGTGCGTCGTGTTGACGAACCGGCGTCATCCCCGGCTGACGTCCGGTC
>NZ_JAAGMG010000289.1 GCF_010548525.1 Streptomyces sp. SID14478 | reverse complement strand
GGGTCGGCGGCGGCCCTGACGCGGGCGAGCCCCTCGTCCAGGTCGAGGTCGCGCAGCCCGTACGGGGTCGGCGTGACGAAGTCGGCGCTCCACGTGGCCCCGAACGCGGCGGCCACCAACTGCGCCGTGACCGGGTCCGCGGCGAGCCGGGCCCGGTAGGCGGGCAGGTGCGTGTCCAGCCAGAGCCGTTCGCCGGGGTGGGCGGCCGCGGGGTCCGCCAGCTTCTTCAGCGCCGCCGTCGTCTCCGCCAGCTGCGACACCACGAAGCGGCTGCCCGCGAGCGTGTCCGCGTCGACCTGCCAGATCCCCATCGGTGCCCCGTCCCACGTCGTTTCGCCGCTCCGCGAAACATTAACGGCCCGGACCGCGGACCCCGCAGCCTCCCGCCATGCGTACGTACCGGGATCTGTTCTCCGCGCCGCAATACCCGCCCTTCTTCTTCGCCTGCTCGCTGCAGATCGCCGCCCAGACGGTCGCGGGGCTCGCCCTCGGGTCGCTCGTCTACGCCTCGACGGGCTCGGCGCTGCTGTCCGCGCTGGCCATGTTCGGCCCCGCTCTCGCCCAAGTCGTGGGCGCCCTCACGCTGTTGTCGGCGGCGGACCGGCTGCCGCCCCGTGCCACCCTCGCCGGACTCGCGCTCCTCCTCGGCCTCGCCACCGCCGTGCAGGCCGCGCCCGGACTGCCCACGGCGGCCGCGCTCGCCCTCGTCCTGGCGCAGGGCGTGCCCGCGGCCCTCGGCGGCGGGGTCCGCTACGGCCTGCTCAACGACATCCTCGACCGCGACGGCTACCTGCTCGGCCGCTCCGTCCTCAACAT
>NZ_JAAGMG010000246.1 GCF_010548525.1 Streptomyces sp. SID14478 | reverse complement strand
AGCAGCCGGGCCGCGAGGGCCTCGGCGGCGGCGTCCCGCAGCGGCAGGATGACGACGGTGTCGTACGACTCGGGGGCGGCGCCCTGCGCGGCGAACGGCAGCCGCAGCAACGGGACATGGCCGTCCCGGCGGCGCAGTTCGTCACCGAGGTCGGGGCTGTGCAGGGCGGCCTCGGCGGCGGCGTCCCGCGCCTCCCCCAGCGACCAGCGCACACCTCCGGTCCGCCCGACGACGGCGGGCTCGTCGCTGACGGCGAGCACGGCGGCGAACCCGACGCCGAACCGTCCGACGGCGCCCTGGACGTCCTCCCGCTTCGCGGAGGCCCGCAGTGTGGACAGCGACTCGACTCCGGC
>NZ_JAAGMG010000207.1 GCF_010548525.1 Streptomyces sp. SID14478 | reverse complement strand
ACGCGTGGTGACGCGCAGCTCGCTGCCGCCCGCGGAGATCAACTGCTCGGGCAGCCAGTCCAGCCGGGCCCCGTCGGCGACGGTGAGCCGGACGTCGTAGCGGGCCTCCCCCTTGGCCTGTCCGGGCAGCGCGAGGGTGGCCGCGACGGACCCGACGTGCAGGCGGGCGCCGCGTTCCGCGCGGGCCTCGACGGTGACGTGGTCGCCG
>NZ_JAAGMG010000138.1 GCF_010548525.1 Streptomyces sp. SID14478 | reverse complement strand
CTCTGGCTCCGCGACGACGTCCGCCTCGACCCGGACGCGCTGGCCCAACTCCTCGACGTGTCCCGCCGGTTCGCCGACGAGGCGGTGGTCGTGGGGGCGGTGCGGCACGACGGCGTCACCACCGGCTCCGGGCGCCGCGGCCGCGCCCTGGCCCTGGTCGCCCCGACCGGCCGCCCCGAGGCCTGCGACACGTACGACGGCACCGTGGTCCTGCTCCCCTGGACGGTGCGCGAACGCGTCGGCGACATCGACAAGGTCTTCC
>NZ_JAAGMG010001457.1 GCF_010548525.1 Streptomyces sp. SID14478 | reverse complement strand
GCTTGCGGCTTCGGCTCCAGCAGCGGCATGGCCTCTCCTCGGTCGGTACG
Source organism: Streptomyces sp. SID14478 (assembly GCF_010548525.1). Classification (GTDB taxonomy): domain Bacteria; phylum Actinomycetota; class Actinomycetes; order Streptomycetales; family Streptomycetaceae; genus Streptomyces. Next base: position 18,719 of record NZ_JAAGMG010001457.1, on the reverse strand, counting down.
TACGGTCGGCGCGCGGCCCTGTCGTCGGTGGCCCGCCCGGTCAGCGCGCGTGGTCGCGCGGGGAGTCGACGCCCGGCTCGCGCGGCGACTCGAACAGCGCGTTCAGCAAGACCGTCAGCTGTGCGCGCTGCTCCGCGTCCAATGGGGCAAGGATCTCCTCTGCGGCGGCGCGGCGCGCGCTGCGCAGCTCCCGCAGGGCGGCCCGGCCCTGCTCGGTCAGCTCGATGCGGATGACCCGGCGGTTGGTCGGATCGGGCACGCGGCGCACCATGTCGGCCGCCTCCAGGCCGTCCACGACGCTCGTCACGGCGCGCGGGACGACCTCCAGGCGCTCGGCCAGGTCGGCCATCCGCGGCGGGGTGTCGTAGTGCACCAGCGTGCGCAGCAGCCGGGACTGCGCGGGCGTGATTCCGACCGGCTCCAGCTGGCGCTTCTGAATGCGGAACAGGCGGCGGGTGAGCCGCAGCAGCTGCTCGGCGAGGAAGCCGTCGGCGTCCGGGGTACTCATGCCGGGAACATTAGCAGGACCTTGTGCATTGTGAGTATAGGTAACAATGAGCTATGCTCCTCAAAGTCACAGTCGAGCCCGGTCTCTGTCCGCCGAGCTCTCCCCGCGCCTAGGAGGCCCATGCCCCGCGACGAAGTCATCACCTGGACGCCGCCCCCCGATGCCAAGGCATCGGGCCAGCCGCGGCAGATCCGCCGCATCCTGTCCCTCTTCCGCCCCTACCGCGCCCGGCTCGCCCTCGTCGGCCTGCTCGTCGGCGCCGCCTCCCTGGTGACGGTCGCGACGCCGTTCCTGCTCAAGGAGATCCTCGACGTCGCCATTCCGCAGGGCCGCACCGGGCTGCTCAGCCTGCTCGCCCTCGGCATGATCGTCAGCGCCGTCGTCACCAGCGTCTTCGGCGTGCTGCAGACCCTGATCTCGACCACCGTCGGCCAGCGCGTCATGCACGACCTGCGCACGGCCGTCTACGGCCGCCTGCAGAGCATGTCGCTCGCCTTCTTCACCAAGACCCGCACCGGCGAGGTCCAGTCCCGCATCGCCAACGACATCGGCGGCATGCAGGCGACCGTGACCTCCACCGCGACCTCCCTCGTCTCGAACCTGACGAGCGTCGTCGCCACGATCGTCGCGATGGTCGCCCTCGACTGGCGCCTCACGATCGTCTCCCTGCTCCTGCTGCCGGTCTTCGTGTGGATCGCCCGCCGCGTCGGCCGGGAGCGCAAGAAGATCGCCACGCAGCGCCAGAAGCAGATGGCCGCGATGGCCGCCACGGTCACCGAGTCGCTCTCCGTGAGCGGCATCCTGCTCGGCCGCACCATGGGGCGCGCGGACTCCCTCACGAAGTCCTTCTCCGACGAGTCGGACGAGCTGGTCGACCTCGAGGTCCGGTCCAACATGGCGGGGCGCTGGCGGATGGCCGTCATCAGCATCGTCATGGCCGCCATGCCTGCGGTCATCTACTGGGCGGCGGGCCTGGCCCTCCAGTTCGGCGGCGCCGGCGTCTCCATCGGCACGCTCGTCGCGTTCGTCTCGCTCCAGCAGGGCCTGTTCCGGCCGACCGTGAGCCTGCTGCAGACCGGCGTACAGATCCAGACCTCGCTCGCCCTGTTCCAGCGGATCTTCGAGTATCTCGACCTGCCCGTCGACATCACCGAGCGGGACGACGCGATCCACCTCGACAGCATCAAGGGTGAGGTCCGCTTCGAGGACGTGGAGTTCCGCTACGAGGCCGACGACGACCGGGGCGCCGCGATCCTGGACGGCATCGACCTCACCGTGCCCGCGGGCGGCAGTCTCGCCGTCGTCGGACCCACCGGCTCGGGCAAGTCCACGCTCAGCTACCTCGTGCCGCGTCTGTACGACGTCACGGGCGGCCGCGTGACGGTCGACGGGGTGGACGTGCGCGACCTGGACTTCGACACCCTCGCCCGCGCCATCGGCGTCGTCTCCCAGGAGACCTACCTCTTCCACGCCTCGGTCGCGGAGAACCTGCGGTTCGCCAAGCCCGACGCCACCGAGGAGGAGCTGCACGCGGCGGCCCGCGCCGCGCAGATCCACGACCACATATCCGCGCTGCCCGACGGCTACGACACCGTGGTCGGCGAGCGCGGCCACCGCTTCTCCGGTGGTGAGAAGCAGCGCCTGGCCATCGCCCGCACCATCCTGCGCGATCCGCCGATCCTCATCCTGGACGAGGCGACCAGCGCCCTGGACACCCGTACCGAGTTCGCGGTGCAGGAAGCCATCGACGCCCTGTCGGCCGACCGCACCACGCTGACCATCGCGCACCGCCTGTCCACGATCCGCGGCGCCGACCAGATCGTGGTCCTGGACGGTGGCAGGATCGCCGAGCGCGGCAGCCACGAAGAGCTGCTCGGCAGCGACGGCCGGTACGCGGCCCTGGTCCGGCGCGACGCGCAGCTGGAGCCGGCCGCGTGAGCCACCCGGGTCCGCTGCGGGATTCCGACATGAAGATATGCCGGGAATGCCCAGATGTGCGGGTTACCGTTCCCGCATGCTGAACGAGACTCCGCGACGGAGCACGATCCGACTCACGCGCAGAGGGCGCGTCGCCCTGCTCGCGACCGGGGCCGTCGTGGCGGCCGCCGCCGTCGCGGTACCGCTGGCCGTGTCCGGCGACGACGGGCGGCCGACCGCCCTGACCATCCCGGAGGGCTGGCGTTCGGGCCAGGTCTACGACGCCGTCGACAAGGCGCTCGCACTCCCCGCCGGCACCACGAAGAAGACCGTGCCCCAGGCAGGCCTCAAACTTCCGGGTGACGCGGGCGGCAACCCTGAGGGGTACCTCTTCCCGGCGACATATCCCCTCGGCGCCAAGTCGACGCCGAAGTCCCTGCTGTCGTACATGGTCAACACGGCCAACAAGCGGTTCGGCGGCGGTCAGGCCACCACCGCGGGCGCCGACCGGGACACGGCGAACCCGTACCAGAGCGTCATCATCGCGAGCATCGTCGAGGCCGAGGCCGACAACAAGGAGGACATGGGCAAGGTCGCCCGCGTCATCTACAACCGTCTCGACCACGGCATGCCGCTGCAGATGGACTCCACCCTCAACTACGGGCTCGGCCGCTCCACGCTGGACACCACCGCCAAGGACACCAAGCTCGACAACCCGTACAACACCTACGTGCGCATGGGCCTGCCGCCCTCGCCGATCGGCAACCCCGGCGAGCAGGCGCTGAAGGCGGCGACCGCCCCGACGCAGGGCGACTGGCTGTACTTCGTCACGGTCAAGCCGGGCGACACCCGCTTCACCGCCGACTACGCCGAGCACCAGAAGAACGTCGCGGAGTTCAACAAGATCCAGGGCCAGGCCAAGAAGGACGGCTGAGCGGCCCGGCTCACGGGGCGCGGTCCACCTCGCCGCGCCCCGGCGGACGGTCAGACCGTGACCGGGCTCTCCTCGGCGAGCAGCCGCCGGATGTCCCGCACCGCGGCCCGCCCCGCACGGTTCGCGCCGATCGTGCTCGCCGACGGCCCGTACCCCACCAGATGAACCCGCGGGTCCAGCGCCGCACGGGTGCCCTCGAGCCGGATCCCGCCGCCCGGCTCCCGCAGTCCCAGCGGGGCCAGGTGGTCGAGCGCCGCCCGGAACCCGGTGGCCCACAGGATCACATCGGCCACCACCTCGCGCCCGTCGTCCCAGGCCACGCCCGTCGGCGTGATCCTGTCGAACATCGGCAGGCGGTCGAGGACCCCGTTCTCCCGTGCCGCGCGGATCGCGTCGTTCACCGGCAGCCCGGTCACCGAGACCACGCTCATCGGCGTGAGTCCCTGCCGCACGCGGTCCTCGACCATCGCCACCGCCGACCGGCCCCAGTTCTCGTCGAACGGGCCCTCGCGGAACACCGGCGGACGCCGGGTCACCCACGTCGTCGAGGCCGCGTACGGCGCGATCTCCATCAGATGCTGCGTCCCGGACGCGCCGCCGCCCACCACGACCACCCGCTGCCCCGCGAACTCCTCGGGGCCCGGGTACTGCGCGGTGTGCAACTGCCGCCCACGGAACGTCTCCTGGCCCCGGTAGCGCGGCCAGAACGGCCGGTCCCACGTCCCCGTCGCGTTGACCAGAGCCCGCGTGGCCCAGGCCCCCTGCGAGCTCTCGACGAGCAGCCGGCCCCCGTCCCCCTCCCGGACCTGCCGCACGTCGACGGGGCGCCGCACGCGCAGGTCGAAGGTCTTCTCGTACGCGGCGAAGTACTCGGCGATGACCTCCGAGGACGGCCGGGCGGGGTCGGCGCCCGTCAGCTCCATGCCCGGCAGCGAGTGCATGCCGTGCACCTTGCCGTACGTGAGCGAGGGCCAGCGGAACTGCCAGGCGCCGCCGGGGCGGGGCGCGTGGTCGAGGACGACGAAGTCCCGCTCCGGCTCGAACCCCACCCGCCGCAGATGGTGGGCGGCGGACAGACCGGCCTGTCCGGCGCCGATGACCACCACGTCCACCTGCCGCGCATCCTGCGCGGCGGCGCCCTCGCGTACCCCGAAATCGTTCACGCTTCTACCAACTCGACCGGGGCCCGAGATCTTCCCGCGCGCGGCGCCCCGCTCAGCGACCGCCGGCGACCAGCAGCGGGGCACCGCCCGTGGTGGCCGGGGACACCAGCCCGCGCGCCGAGAGTTCGGGGATCACGCCCTCCCCGAACCAGTACGCCTCCTCCAGGTGCGGATAGCCGGAGAGGACGAAGTGCTCGATGCCGAGCGCGTGGTACTCCTCGATCCGGTCGGCGACCTCCGCATGGTTGCCCACCAGGGCCGTCCCGGCGCCGCCGCGCACCAGCCCCACGCCCGCCCACAGATTGGGCGAGATCTCCAGGTCCTCGCGCCTGCCGCCGTGCAGCGCGAGCATCCGCTGCTGGCCCACCGACTCGCTGCGCCCGAGCGCGGCCTGCGCCGCGGCGACCGTCTCGGGGGAGAGGTCGTCGAGCAGTCGGTCCGCGGTCGCCCACGCGTCGCGCGCCGAGTCCCGGGAGATCGTGTGCAGCCGGATCCCGAACCGCACCGTGCGTCCCTCCTGCTCGGCGAGCTCCCGGATCCAGTCGATCTTCTCCTTCACCTGCTGCGGCGGCTCGCCCCAGGTCAGATACACATCGCTGTGCCGCGCCGCGACCGGACCGGCGGCCGCGGACGAACCGCCGAAGAAGATCTGCGGCAGCGGGTCCGGCGGCAGCGCCGTGAAGGAGTCGTCGACCTGATAGTGCGTGCCGCCGAAGTCGTACGGCGCCCCGGCCGTGCCGCCCCACACGCCGCGGACGACGGAGAGGAACTCGTCGGTGCGGGCGTAGCGGCGGTCGTGGTCGAGGTGGTCGCCGTAGCGCCGCTGCTCGGTCGAGTCCCCACCGGTGACGACGTTGAGCAACAGCCGTCCGTTGGTGAGGCGTTGGTACGTCGATGCCATCTGGGCGGCGAGCACGGGCGAGATGACTCCGGGCCGGAACGCCACCAGGAACTTGAGGCGCTGGGTGTGCTGGGCGAGCGCGACCGTCGTCAGCCACGCGTCCTCGCACCACGTGCCGGTCGGTGTGAGGACCGCTTCGAAGCCCAACTGTTCGGCCGCCTTGGCTATTTGGACGAGGTAGTCGAGGTCGGGCGCACGCACCCCGGCGATCGGCCGCCCGGGGGTGCGCTCCAGCGCACCGCCGCTGAAGGCGTGCCGGTCCACGAGCGTGCGGCCGTCGCCGCCGGTCGGCAGGAACCAGTGCAGGTGAACAGTCATGGCGTCAGGAGTCCTTGCCGTAGGTGCGCGGGGCGGTGGAGGAGGCCGGCAGGTCGCCGTTGAAGCGGGTGTCGACGAAGTCGCCGAAGTCGACCTTGCCGGGGATCAGCTTCAACTTCGTGAAGGTGTCGGCGATCTGCTGTTCGGAGGCGATGACGGCCTTGTCGACGGAGACCGTCACGCGCGTGCCGTTCGTGCGCTTGACCGCGTCGAGCGCGACGTCGTAGGGGAGTCCGGTGTCCTTCGCCCAGACCTTGGCCCACGCCTCGGGGTGCTTGAACACCCAGTCCTGCGCGCGCCGCAGCCGGTCGAGATAGTCCTTGATCGCCGCGGACTTCTTCTTGTCGCCGAGGGCGGTGGGGGAGGCGACCTGGAAGGCGAGCCCGTTGGTGACCCCGTCGCCGTCGGTCAGTACCCGCCCCTGCTTGCCGCGCAGCACCTGAGAGGTGTACGGGTCCCAGACCGCCCACGCGTCGACCTTGCCGGAGGTGAACGCGGCCAGCGCGTCGGCCGGTTGGAGGTACTTCACCTTCACGTCCTTGAGGCCGAGGCCGGCCTTCTCCAGCGAGGCGACGAGCTGATAGTGCGCCGAGGAGCCCTGCGCCACGGCGATCGACTTGCCCTTCAGCTGTGACGGGCTCTTCAGCGGGGAGTCGTCGGGGACGAGGATCGTGTCCCCTTTCGCGGTGCCGTGACTGGCCGACACGACCTTGATCTTCGAGTGCGCGCCGGCCGCGAAGACGGGCGGTGTGTTGCCGACGCCGCCGATGTCCACGGCCTTGGCGTTGACCGCTTCGAGGAGCGGCGGGCCCGAGGTGAACGTGGACCAGCGGATCTTGTAGTCGAGGTCGTCCAGCTCCCCGGCGGCCCGCAGCACCGCCTCCGAACCGCCCTTCTGGTCGCCGACGTTGAGGGTCAGCGACCCCTTGCCGTCGGTGCCGCCCCCCGAGCCCGCGGTGGACGTACTGGCGGAGGAGGCGCCGGAGCAGGCGCTGAGGAGCAGGGCGAGAGGCACGAGCAGGGCGGGCAGAGCGGGCAGGGGCGGGCGTCGTCGCATGACAAGTCCGTTCGGGGAATGGGTGGTTGAGGGCGTGAGGGGGACGTGCGGCGGTCGGGTCAGGCCGTGGGCTGCGGGTGAGCGGTGCGCTCCGTGCGGTCGACGCCGAGGCGTCGCAGCAGTTCGGCACGCAGTTCACCGAAGCGCGGGTCGGTGATGTCGCGCGGACGCTCCAGATCGACGCGCGTCTCGTACGCGATCACTCCGCCGTCCATGACGAGCACCCGGTCGGCGAGCAGCACGGCCTCCTCGACGTCGTGCGTGACCAGGAGGACGGCGCAGCCGCGCCGCTGCCACAGCTCGTCGACGAGCCGCTGGGCCTTGATGCGGGTCAGCGCGTCCAGGGCGCCGAACGGCTCGTCGAGCAGCAGCAGATCGGGCTCGCGGACCAGGGCGCGGGCGAGCGAGGCGCGCTGGGCCTCACCCCCGGAGAGCGTCTTGGGCCAGGCGTTCGACCGGTTCTCCAGGCCCACCTCGTCCAACGCCCGCTCGGCCAAAGCCCGTTCGGGCCTGCCGGGCAGTCCGAGCAGGACGTTGCGCCACACCCGCTTCCACGGCATGAGCCGCGGCGCCTGGAACGCGACGGCCTTGCGGCGCGGCACGAGGACGGTGCCCTCGATGTCCCGGTCGAGCCCGGCGAGGATCCGCAGCAGGGTGGACTTCCCGCAACCGCTGCGCCCGAGGAGTGCCACGAACTCCCCTGGCTGCACGTCGAGTCGAAGGTCATCGATGACGGCGCGTCCGTCGAAGGAGCGGCTGAGCCCCTCCACGCGAACGGCGAGCCCTTCGGCCTTGGCGGTCACCGGGGTCACCGGCCCGTGAACGTCGGTCGCCATTGCAGCAGCAGCCTTTCGAGGGAACGAACGACGAAGTCGGCGAGCAGGCCGAGGAACGCGTAGACGATCAGGCACACCACGATGACGTCGGTGCGCAGGAAGTCCCGCGCCTGCACCATCAGGAAGCCGATGCCGGAGTCGGCGTTGATCTGCTCCGCGAACACCAGGGCCAGCCAGGCGATCCCGAGCGAGTACCGCAACCCGGTCATCGCCCCGGGCAGCGCCCCCGGCAGCACGACGTGGCGCACGAGACCCCACCTGCTGAGTCCCAACGACTCGCCCGCCTCGACGAGTTGGGAGTCGACGCCGCGAATGCCCGCGTACACGTTCAGATACAGCGGGAAGGAGACGCCGAGGGTGATGATGGCGACCTTCGGGGCCTCGCCGATCCCGAACCAGATGATGAACAGCGGGATGAGTCCGACGAACGGCACGGTGCGCAGCATCTGCACGCTGGCGTCGACCAGGTCCTCGCCGATCCGGAACAGTCCGGACACCAGGGCGAGGCCGACCCCGACCACGATGCCGAACACCAGCCCCACGGCGACGCGTTGCAGGGAGATGCCCATGGCCGCGGTCAGGGAGCCGTCGGCGACGAGATCCGAGCCGACCCGCGCGATCGTGCCCGGCGAGGCCAGCACCTCGGGCGTCAACACCCCGGTGGAGCTGAGGAGTTGCCACAGGAGCAGCAGGAGCAGGGGGCCGGAGGTGCGACGCAGCCAGCGCGGGACGCGGGTGCGGCGGGTGGAGGAGGGGATGAGGGGTTCGAGCTCGGGCGCGGCCTTCCGCGTATCCGGTGTACCGGATATGTCGGCGGATGAGGCCTCGGGCGGGGCATGGCTGATGCTCACGGCACTCCATGGCAGGGGAGGGCGCGCCTCGGCCTCAGTGGGCGCGCGTCAAGGGCGCGTCAGCACGCGGTGGGAGCCGGGACGGCGGGGAAAGGAAGAGGGGTGGTGCGAGAGGGCGTCAGCAGCCGCGGCGACACGCGGCGGATGCCACCCGCAGCAGGTCGATGTGACCGCGCGTGGTGAGCAGGGCTGAACGCAACATGCGCCAGAACGTAGCCAGTTTGTCGACACACGGTCAATGCCGTCTCACGCTATGGACCGCGGCGTCCACCCGCCGGTCCCACCGGCCCGACCGGACGCGCCGTCGCGCTCGTGGTGAACCCCGGCCGGAGGGACAATGGCCTCATGTCCGACGCATTCACGACCCGAGTCCTGACCGTCACCACCGGCTCCACCGAGCGGGTCGCCGACCTGACCCGCGACTGCGAGTCCTTCCTCCATGAGGTCGCGCAGGGCCGGGACGGCCTGCTGAACATCTTCGTGCCGCACGCCACCGCGGGCATCGCCGTCCTCGAAACGGGCGCCGGCAGCGACGACGACCTCCTCGCGGCCCTGCACACCCTGCTGCCCGCGGACGACCGCTGGCAGCACCGCCACGGCAGCCCCGGCCACGGCCGCGACCACGTGGTCCCGGCCCTCGTGCCCCCGCACGCCACGCTGCCGGTGATCGGGGGCGGGCTGGAACTGGGGACGTGGCAGTCGGTGTGCCTCGTCGATACAAACACGAGCAACACCAACCGCAGCGTCCGTCTCAGTTTCCTCGGTCAGTGAGCTGCTCTGGTGCGACTGCCGAGGAAGCCTCCGGGCGCGCCACCTGAGTAGCGCCAGGGGCGCCGGGGTGCCCCGACAGCACCCCGCGCCGAGCCGCCGAGCCGCCGACACACCGATGCCGGCGCCGAGTTGCCCGACATGGTGACTGAGGTACAGGCGGCGGCGGAAGCCCTCTGCGATCACGCTTTGCCGGGAAAGACGGCCCAGCGATGCCGTGACGTGTGTGGATCAAACGCCCTCTGCGGGCCGCCGGTCCGCGCTGGGAGTCTCGGCGAATCGCTTCTTGTATGCCTTGATGAAATGGCTGCTGTCGGCGAAGTGCCAGCGGGCGGCGATCTCGGACACGGTGAGGCGTGTTGAGAGCAGCTCTGCCCTGGCGCGTTCGAGTCGACGTTCGCGCACGTGGCCCATGACGGACGATGCGCCCTCTTGGCCGAACGCGCGGTAGAGGGTGCGGACGGACACGTTCAGGGCCGCTGCGATCCCCCTGGGGTCGAGGTCGGGGTCGACGAGCAGCCGGGCCTCTATGTGGTCCATTGCCGCTTGGAGGAGCGCGGGTGCGAACTCCGCGTCATCGATGACCTGGTCGTTCATCAGGCCTCTGAACAGCTCCAGGGTCGCGTTGCGGGCGGACCCGGCTGCGGCGGCTCCGAGGCCGTCCGCCAGTTCCGCCCAGAGCCGGAGGTGGGCGAGCAGAAGGGCCGCGGCGGGCGACACCTGTTCCGCGAGGACTGCCCGCGTGTTCTTCGGGAAGCGGATCTCGCTCGCGGGGAGGACCAGGGTGATCGCCCGTGTGCCCCGGGCGACCTCGAAGTCCCAGAGATCCTCGTTCCGTCGAACGCACAGCATGCCGGCCGCCGCCGTGGCTTGCTGCCCCTTCGTGGCGAAGCGCCACTCACCGCTCAGCGTCACACTTGTCACGATCCGGTCCTCAAGGTGCCCGCCGGGCCCTCCTGTGTCCCCCGCTATCGCGTCGCTGTACTGGTCCTCGAGGAAGAGGTCGAGCAGGTCCTGCTTCCAGATGCGGGCGCGGTACGTCCCTTCGCTGTGCCGTGGCAGCCGCATGGGGGGAGCCGGCACCGACTCACCCCCCTGACGCCGCCACTCTCTGAGCAGCACACGGTTTCGATCCTCGTGCGCGTACGGCACGGTGACGTCGACCATGGGTGTGGAAGGGTCTCCGATCCGCCACGGAGACGGGCTGACTTCGGTGCTCATCCGGATCAAGCTACTCCTCCAGCCGGCCACTGCCCGGGCCAGGATCACCGTGCGGCGGCCCCGGGCGGCAGAGAAGTACAACGCGCGAGGCCGATGGGTACAAGGCGTCGGCGTCCGGGTCCGGTCATCATGATCAGCGCGTCCCCTTCGCTCCCCGGCACGAGCGGATCTTCCCTCCCGGGTGAGCAGGTTTCGCCGGACCTTCGGGTCCTGGTTCCGACCGCCTGGACGTTGATCCGCCTGTCCAGGTCTGTCTCACTCACTGGAGTATTCGGTGTCCGAATCCGTGGTGGCTCTCTTCGAGAGTCTGGTGGGCGCTGAGCCGCCGCACGAGGTACCCGTTCTGTTCGACACGGCGTGCGTGATGGGCGGGAGCATCGCGGGGCTCCTCGCGGCACGGGTGCTCTCCGACCGCGCGCGCAAGGTCGTCATCATCGAGCCCGACGACACATCGGCGCAGGCCGAGTCGCGCGCCGGGGCGCCCCAGGGCCGACAGGTGCACACGCTGCTGCCGGCCGGTCGGCTGTGGATCGAGCGGTGGCTTCCCGGCGTTTCGCAGGAAGCACAGGACCGGGGCGCGTCGCTCGTCGGCCCCGACAAGCAATTCGTCGGCTACGACCACGTCCGGCAGGCGCCGGACGGCGTGGACCACCAGTTTCTCGCGGTCGGGCGTCCTTTGCTGGAGAGTCTCGTCCGGGCCCGCGTCACCGCCCTGCCCAACGTCTCGGTCCTGCGGGCGCAGGCGACCGGGTTGCTCTACGGCGACGACGCTGTCGCCGGCGTGCGCTTCACCGTGCCCGGGGACGGAGATCAGGGGAAGCGGGCGGAGCGGAGCCTCGCGGCGGACTTCGTCGTGGACGCGATGGGACGCTCCAGCCGGCTGTCGCACTGGCTCGGGCAGGACGGTTACGACGAGCCCCGGCTCGAACGGCTGGAATCCCCGGTCAACTACGCGACAGCGCTGTTCGAACGCCCGGTGAAATTGCCGGAGTTGGATGTGGCGACCGTACTGCAACTGTTCACGCCGCAGTATCCGTCGGGCGGAGTGTCCGTTGCGGCGGCGACCGTGATCGAAGGGCAGCAGTGGCTCGTCATGCTCATGGGCTACGGCGACAACCGGCCCGGCAGGACGATCGACGAGTTCCGCGCGCACTGCGCCGCGTTGCCCGCGATCTTCAGCGACATCACCAGTGGCGGCGTCACGCGCGACGTGGTGACCTACCGCCAAGCGGACAGCAGACGACGTCACTTCACCGAGGCGGGCCACCTGCCCGCGCGCCTGATCAGCACAGGGGACGCCGTGGCCTCCTTCAACCCGGTCTACGGCCAGGGCATGAGTTCCGCCGCTCTGCACGCCTCCTGCTTGGCCTCCTACCTCGGCAGCTCAAGCGAGCTCGACAAAGCGGCCACGGAGTTCTTCCATCTGCAGCAGGTGGTCGTCGACGCGGCCTGGGCCGTGTCCGCGGGAGGTGACGCCGCCCGCATCGACGCGGAGAACGGTACCGAGGTGCCGGAAGAAGTGCGGCAGCAGCGCCGAATCGTGCAGCAGATCGCCGGCGCCGCCCTCGTCGATCCGGAGGTGTCGCGGGCCTTCAACAACGTCTCCTACATGCTGCGTCATCCCAGCACCCTGTTCGAACCGCAGCTATTGCAAGCGGTGGCGGCCACCACCGGGGGAGCCGCCGCGAGCTGACGGACACCACGGTGTCCGGGAGAGCACACGCGGCTCGCCGGCAACGCTTTCATCGTCGACCTGCGCGATGAGTGCACCCGTCCTCCCGGCTGTGCTCGGGCTTGCCCTCGCAGCGTCGGCGCGGGCGACGACAGCCGGAGAACCCGGCTCCTCAAGGACACACCAAAAAACGGCCCGGGCAAGCCAATTGATGATCCGAAACCCCCGTCAGCCGCGCGGAACGTCCATGACCAGCAGGGTCCGGCAACGGTGGCAGGCGTGGTGGGCACGACAAGAGAGAGGTGTACATACATGGGTGGCAAGGACGTCATCGATGAGACCGGAACGCGACGGCCGGCCGCTCCGGGAGAGCCGTCGGGCCTCGCGCCGGACAGGATCGAAGGAGGTGTCTCGGGGGAGCGGCTGGTGCTGTTCACCGACGCGGTGACCGCGATCTCCATCACTTTGCTGATCCTGCCGCTGGTCGACCTCGTCCCCGAGGTCGCGTCCGCCCACGAGAACGCCAGCGACGTGATCACCGGTCACCTCGACCAGGTGTGGAGCTTCCTGCTCAGCTTCGCGGTCATCGCGAACATCTGGCAGGAGCACCACCGGACCTTCTCGACGGTCAAGACGGCCACCCGCTCCCTGACGGCGTGGAACATGGGGTGGCTGCTGTCGGTCGTCGTTCTCCCACTTCCCACGGAGATGATCGGCGCCTTCGGCCGCGACCGGTTCGTGGCGGCGTTCTATTACGCGGTACTCCTGGTCGGCATGGTGTGCCGGCTCGCCATGTTGAAGATCCTGAAGAGCAACCCGGGGATGGTCGAGGGCGATGGCGACGAGGCCCGCCGGAGGACCGCGCACCTGTGCACCGACAGTTACAGCAATGTCATCGCCGTAGCCGTCGCGTTCGCCCTCTCCCTCTGCGTGCCGGTGCTGCAGTACTACAGTCTGCTGCTGCTGATCCTGCCGCGGCGGGTGCGCTTCACCGGCCGGCGCCGCGCGAGCTGACCGCGGCAACGGCCAGTTCCCGAGCGTCCGCGTGAATTCCGGCGGCATGCCCCTCCGCGGCCTCGGCCTGGATCAGGCCGACATGCCTCGGCGGCTCGCATGACTGAGGCGGACAGCTGCCCCGTCACATGCGAGCGCCGAGGCCGCCGTCGGGGACGGCACGGTCTCTTCCGCCGCCCCACAGCGCGGCGGCGTACGCCCAGTCGCTCCAACTCCGGAACCTCCTTGTTCGACGGCACCACCAGCTGAGCCGGGCACAGCGCGATCAGCTCATGATGGTCACCGTCAGGGACGAAGTGGCCCTCCCACGACGCAGGGCTGGCCGGCGAGGAGTGGCTGTTCGACGGTGACGGCGAGAGCGGCCAACGCCTCCTCTTCCTCCTGGGGCCAGAGCATCCCGCCCGGACGCGTCGGCCCTGCCGCCGACACCTCCGAGGCCGTGGCCTTTCTCGCCTCGGACGCCGCCAGTTGCTCACCGGCGACAACCTCACCGTCTCCGGCGGTATCGGCATCCCCGCCCGCCCATGACGCGTCACCTCTCCCACCACCCCCATCAGAATCGACGCTGCAACGATAAAAATCGACACCGTGTAGACTTTTTGCTGGAGGGGGCGATCCGGCTCCTCGCATGACCTTGCTGGAGGAACAGTGCAGAAGCGGAACTGGCTCATCACCGGCGTCAGTACGGGCCTGGGGCGCGCGTTCGCGCAAGCCGCCCTGACCGCTGGACACACCGTGGTCGGCACCGTCCGCTCGGAGGACGATCTGCGGGTCTTCGAGGAACTCAAGCCCGGCTCCGCACACGGCCGCATCCTGGACGTGACGGACGGTGACGCCGTAGCCGGCGCGGTCGCGGAGGTCGAGGGAAGCGTCGGCCCTCTGGATGTCGTGGTCGCCAACGCCGGCTACGGCCTGGAGGGAACCTTCGAGGAAACCCCGCTGGCGGAGGTGCGGCGCCAGTTCGAGGTCAACGTTTTCGGGGCCGTGGCTACCCTGCAGGCGGCGCTGCCCCACATGCGCGCACGTCGCCGCGGACACCTGATGGCCGTCACCTCCATGGGCGGGCTCATGGCCGTACCTGGCATGTCAGCCTACTGCGGCAGCAAGTTCGCCCTGGAAGGCATCCTGGAAGCGCTCGGCAAGGAGGTCGCACAGTTCGGCATCCACGTGACGGCGATCGAGCCCGGATCCTTCCGCACCGACTGGGCCGGACGGTCCATGACACGCGCCGAGCGGACCGTCGACGACTACGACGAGTTGTTCGCCCCCATTCGCGCAGCGCGGCAGAAGGCCAGCGGGAACCAGTTGGGCAATCCGGCCAAGGCCGGAGAAGCGGTCGTCCACATCACGACGGTCGACCAGCCACCGGCCCACCTCGTCCTGGGCTCGGACGCGCTACGCCTGGTGACCGCCGCGCGCACGGCCGTGGACGAGGACATCCGGGCGTGGGAGGCGCTCTCGCGTACGACCGACTTCGCCGAGGGCGCTCAGCTCTGATGCCCGGCCAACCTTCCGCGCGCGGCCGTCGCACCACCGAGCGCAAGGGGGATCTCCGGGAGCGGGCCATCCTCGACACCTGCGAGACACTGCTGGCGGACAAGGGCTACGACGCCATGACCGTCGGCGACGTAGCCCAGGGCGCCGGGATCACACGAGGTGCCCTGTACTTCTACTTCGGTTCCAAGCAAGAAGTCGTCACGGCACTGGTGGCCCGGACCGTCGAGCATCTGTGGGAACGGTCCCGGGTCACCGCGCAGACGGACGAGCCACGCCAGGCCATCGCGGCGGCCATGCGGCGCACGGTCGAGCTGTGGAACGAGCACGGCCTCGTCATGCGCACGGCGATAGACCTGTCACTGACCGTGCCGGAGATCGGCGAGCTGTGGAACCACACGGCTGACCTGTTCATCACGGCCATCGCCGCTGTCCTGGAACGTGCAGGCATCCAGGCTGGCACCCAACCCGAACAAGCCTCAGCCATGGCACGGG
Source organism: Streptomyces sp. SID14478 (assembly GCF_010548525.1). Classification (GTDB taxonomy): domain Bacteria; phylum Actinomycetota; class Actinomycetes; order Streptomycetales; family Streptomycetaceae; genus Streptomyces. The sequence continues at coordinate 3,570 of NZ_JAAGMG010001457.1, read as the reverse complement.
CCCTGTGCTGGATGATCGAGCGAACCTTCTACCACGCCTCACAGGAATCCCGCGAGGCGCTCCAAGACGCGTCGGCGACATGCGAACACATCTGGCTGACCAGCGCCGGCTTGATCACCTAAGGCAATGCGGTGTGCGACGGAGGATGGGCCTTGACCCAAGGCCGGGTAGTTGGCGTGTCCCGCTGGCGGCAAGGGGGTCCACGGGAGGCCCGGTGCGCAGTGGCGCCGGGCCTCCTGGGGGGATGGTGACGGGTCAGTGCTGCAGCGTCATCGCGTAGATGCCGAGGGCGCTGTTGCGTTGCCAGTCGAGGCCTCCGGACCCGGGCGCGACCCAGGCCGGTACGGACGGTGTCGCCAGGGAGAGGGAGCGGACCTGCTTGCCGGGTTCCAAGGGGACGGTCGTTTCGTAGAGGGATGCCTTGGTGGTGGTCTTTCCGGTGCCGGCCTTCAATTGGTACGCCGTCGTCAGCGCGACGTCGTTGCCGAAGTCCGGGGCCTTGTTCGCCCAGCCGGTGAGGCGGAGCGGCACCGTCGCGGTGCTGCCGTCGGTGTAGGTGACGACGGCGGTGGCCGACGCGGCGCCGGTGCTGCCGTTGTCGGACGCGCCCACGATGTGCAGGCTCGTGTAGTCACCGGAGGGCAGGGGGAGCGCCTGCCCGGTGGACTTGACGAAGTTCTTGCTGCTGCCGGAGGTCGGGGGAGCCTGGTAGGGCACGCCGCCGAGGGTGACCGGGCCGGGCGCGGGCAGTTGGTCGGCGGCGAAGCTCGTGCCCGTGCCGTCGAAGTCCCCCTCGCCCGGCGCGGCGAGCGTGGCGACGCCGTCGTTGTTGTAGGCGGCGTCCAGATCGACGGCGCACGAGCTGTCCGTCTTGATGGCGCACTTCCCGCCTTGCCGGACCACGACGTCGACGGACTTCTCGACCGGAGCCGCTCCGGGGAGCGTGGCGGTGACCGACACCTTGTAGGTGCCCGCCGTAGTTTTGGCCGGCGCGGTGATTCGCACGCTCTTGTTCATCTGGGCGGGGAGCCCGTCCGAGTCGGCCGTCGCCGTCGAGGTGGCCGGGGTGACCGACCATCCCTTCGGCGCCTTCGCGCGCACGGCGACCCGCGCGGTGTGCGGGGCCGTGGCCAGCAGTGTCAGGTCGACCTGCTGGCGCGAGGCGTGGTCCGCGTCGGACTCCACGGTCACCTGGTCGGGCCCGACGTCGGCGCTGAGCCGATGCTGCGGGTTCGGCGTCGTGTTGATCGACGGCGGGGCGTCCTTCGCCGCTGTCGCCCACGCCGTGGGCCGGGTGCTCAGGGCGTAGTCGATGCGCCCGCCGTGGGCGATGTCGGCCTGGTCGACCCATGCCTTGTCCCAGGCCTTGCCGTTCACCGTCGCGGAGGCGATGTACCGGTTGGCCGTGCCGGTGCCGGGCGCGGAGATCCGCAGCGTCCCGCCCTGCGTCTTCCCGTACGCGCCGATCCGTACCCGGGCGTTCGGGAACTGCGGCGTGGTGAGGACGTCGAAGTTGCCGCCACTGGTCGTGGGGTAGAGGCCCAGCGACGACATCACGTACCAGGAGGACATCTCCCCCATGTCGTCGTTGCCGGGGATGCCGCCGGGGCTGTTCGTGAACAGGGTCTCCTGCGCCTTGATCACGGTCGCCGTGCGTCCGGGCTGCCCGGTCCACGCGTAGAGGTACGGCGCGATGAGGTTGGGCTCGTTGTTCGGGTTGTACTTGGTGGAGTCGTAGTAGTCGTACGGGTCGCTGACCCAGGCCGTGCGCGCGGTGCCTTCCGGGTCGGTGAGGAGGTCGTCGTACGCGAAGAAGTCGTCCAACCGCTTGTTCGTCGCGTCCTTGCCGCCCAGCATGCCCACCAGCCCCGCCGGGTCCTGGGGCACCATCCACTGGTACTGGCTCGCGTTCTGCTCGTGCAGCGCGTGGTTGCTCGTGACCGGGTCGTACGGCGTCAGCCAGGTGCCGTCGGTCGCGGTGCGCGGTCGGAACTGGCCGGTCTGCCGGTCGAAGACGTTCTTGTACGCCTGCCCGCGCTCGGCGAACATCCTGGCGTCGGCCGTGTGGCCGAGCCCCTTCGCCATCAGTGCCAGCGACGCGTCGGCCGCCGCGTACTCCAACGTGGCCGACGTGCCGTAGTAGCAGTCGTTGTCGTTCGACTTGGTCGGGCAGCAGGTGCCGCTCGTGTCCCCGCGGCAGTCGGCGTTCGACTTGATGTTGAGGCCGTACGGGATGTATCCGCGCTCCGCGTAGTAGGCGGCCCCGGCGCGCCCGTTCTCCCGGACGTCGGCGGGCGGCACCTCGGTCGCGTTCGCCCTGAGGTACTTGTAGGCCTCCTGGGCGTCCGCCCCGGTCAGCAGCCCCTTCGACCAGCCCTCGACCAGGAACGGCGTGACCGGGTCACCGGTCATGATGTTGCCTTCCTCGTTCTCCAGGTACCAGCGCGGAAGTGCGCCGCCCTCCCGGGCGATCGCGAGGATCGACATGTCGATGTCGTGCGCGACCTCGGGAACGAGCATCTCCAGGAGCTTGTTCTGGGTCCGGTACGTGTCCCACAGGGAGAGGTTGCTGTAGGGGGTGTATCCCCTGGCGGTGTGCGTCTTCTTGTCGGCTCCGACGTAACGGCCGTCGACGTCACCGATGAGGTTCGGGTCGACCAGGGAGTGGTACAGCGCCGTGTAGTACGCGACCTGACGGTCGTGCGTACCGCCACCGATCGCGGCCTTGTGCAGCATGGTGTTCCACTCGCCGTTCAACGCCTTGTGCACGGCGTCGAAGTCGAAGCCGAACTTCCCCGTCTCCGCGGCGAGGTTCTTGTGGGCGCCGGCGAGTCCGGTGAAGGAGAGCCCCACCTTGGCGACCACGGGGGCGTCGTCCTTCCTCGTGTCGAAGGTGACCCAGGCTCCGTTGGGCCCCTTGGCGGCCGATGCACGGGACCCGGCGCTGCGTTCGCTGCCCTTCCAGGTGCCGTACGACGCGAACGGCCGGCTGAGCTCCGCGACGAAGTAGGTCTTCTTGGAATCCTCGACCCATCCCTCGATCGTGCGGTTGCCGACGACGCGGATCTGCGAACTGCTCACGCCGGCCCCGGCGTTGAACATCACGTTCGCCTGCTTCGTGCGCGGGAACGCGTACTGCTGCCACCCGGTCCGTGCGGTCGCCGTCAGGGAGGCGGTCACGCCGTACTTGTCGAGCTTCGTCCGGTAGTAGTCCGGCCCCGTCGTCTCGTTCTCATGACGGAACGTCGACGCGTACTGTGCCGGATCGGTCGAACTCACCGCGCCGGTCGTGGGCATCATCGGCAGGTAGTTGAACCGGCAGCCGTTGATCGTCGTCTGGCTGAACCCGATGACCGTGTCGGACGACTCCTTGTCACACCCCGTGCCACCGGCCGTCTTCATCAACGGGCTCTCCTGCACCAAGCCGAACGGTGCCCCCGCGGCGGGGAAGGTCAGTCCTTCGTTCTCGGTCCCGATGAAGGGATTCACCAGCTTCGTCAGATCGGTCCCCGCTCCCGGCGCCGCGTCGGACGCCGACGCCGCCGGCGGACCGGTGGCGTCCGCGCCGGC
>NZ_JAAGMG010001493.1 GCF_010548525.1 Streptomyces sp. SID14478 | reverse complement strand
CCAGGCCCTGGGGTGGCGGGCCGCGTTCTGGGCCGTGGCGCTGCTGTGCGTACCGGCGCTGGTCGCGGTGGTGCGCACGGTCCCGGCGGAGCCGGGGGAGCGGACCCGGGTACGGGGCGAACTGCGGGCCCTGCGCGCCCCGCACCTGCTGACGGTGCTCCTCCTCGGCGCCCTCGTGAACGCCGCGACGTTCTGCACGTTCACCTACCTCGCGCCGCTCGCGACCGAGGTGACGGGGCTCGGGGCGGCCTGGATCCCGGCGCTGCTCGCCCTCTTCGGCCTCGGC
>NZ_JAAGMG010001417.1 GCF_010548525.1 Streptomyces sp. SID14478 | reverse complement strand
TCGCGCGCGAGCTGCACGACTCGGTGGGGCACGCGCTCAGCGCGGTCACCCTGCAGGCGAGTGCGGCGCGCCGGGTGCTCGACAGCGACCCCGCCTTCGTACGCGAGGCGCTCGCGGCCATCGAGGACACCACGCGCCGCACGGTCGGTGAACTCGACGCCGTGCTCGGGGTGTTGAGGGAGGCGGGCGACGCGTCCGGCACCGCGTCCGCGCCCACGCTCGCCGACGACCTCGACGGCCTCCTGCGCCGCACGCGGGCGGCGGGGCTGGCGGTGACGGCGACCCTCGACGTCGACCCGG
>NZ_JAAGMG010001379.1 GCF_010548525.1 Streptomyces sp. SID14478 | reverse complement strand
GGCCCGGCGGGCGAGGGCCGGCGGGCGTCGGTGCGCAGGGCATCGGCGAGCAGCAGGTCGTCGCGGAGCACGGGCATCACGACGCGGTGCCACAGGCCACCGGGCTCGGTGCCTCCCGGCAGACTCACGAACCCGCCGAGCAGGCGCAGCAGTTCCTCGTCGGGAGCCCGGCAGGCGTCCGCCGGGCCGGTGGCCGCGTCGGGCGGCGGGCAGGCGCCGACGACGAGCAGTGCGGGGGCGGGCAGGCCCGCTTCGCGCAGGGCCCGCGTG
>NZ_JAAGMG010001298.1 GCF_010548525.1 Streptomyces sp. SID14478 | reverse complement strand
TCGGGCGGGCGGCGCGGCCGACTTGGCGGCACTCGCGGCGGCGGATCACTGGAGGGAGGGCAGAGCGGACGCGTGCGACCTGGCCGAGAGCGTGGCCCGGGCCCAAGGGGCGAGGATCGTGCGGTGCGCGGTGTCCGGGGAGGTGTCCGACGTGACCGCGGCCGCGGGTGTCGGGGCGTTCGCGACGGAGGTCAGGGCCCGGGCGGGGCCTGTGGGGCCGGTTACGCCGGGGCGGGTGGCGCTGCCGGCTCCGGAACCGCGACCGGAGCCCGATACAGGGCCAGGTCCGGCTCCGGAGCCGGTGTCGCCGACACGGGCTGGGTTGCGGTCCGGGCCCCAGCTCGTCACGGCGAAGGGCGCGGAACCGGTGGCGGTCGGAAAGGTCGCGAGGTGAGGGCGTGACTGGCTCGGGGCCCCACTCCGTGGAGGCGGCCGCGCCGAGATTTCCGGTG
>NZ_JAAGMG010001254.1 GCF_010548525.1 Streptomyces sp. SID14478 | reverse complement strand
CGGGCCGGAGGGGGCGGACCACTGCGCGGGCGGCGGCTGCTCCTTGGACCACTGGGGCCCCCGGTCGGCATCCTGCGGGCCGGCGTCCTGGGCGTCGCTGCCCCGGCCGTCCTGACCGCTGTCGTCGGGGCCGTCGGAGGGGGCAGATCCGGGCGATGCCCAGCCCGGAGTGTCGTTCATCGTCGCTCCTTCAAGGTGCCCGTCCGCGGTCGCGGCGGCAGGTTGGCTGCCATCGTGCCATGGGGTGGGTGCCGGGTGACCTGGCCCCGTAGAGGCTGGACACCTTCAATTGTCGGGCCTGTACGGGGCAGACTGGGCGGATGGCTGATCAGTACGCGGAATCCGGCGAGGACATTCAGGCCAGCAAGGACAAACAGCCCAAGACCATGGACCTACCGGCGATCCGGTGGGAGGAGCCGGCCGAGGGACCGGTGGTGGTGCTGCTCGACCAGACGAGGCTGCCCGCCGAGGAAGTCGAACTGGTGTGTACCGATCCGCAGGGGTTGGTGCAGGCGATCCGGTCCCTGGCCGTGCGCGGCGCACCGCTGCTCGGCATCGCCGGAGCGTACGGGGTGGCGCTCGCGGCCGCTCGTGGGTTCGACGTGCCGGACGCCGCGGACGCGCTGGCGGGGGCGCGGCCGACCGCGGTCAACCTCGGGTACGGGGTGCGCAGGGCGCAGGCGGCGTACCGGTCGGTCCTCGGGGACGGGCCGGGC
>NZ_JAAGMG010001176.1 GCF_010548525.1 Streptomyces sp. SID14478 | reverse complement strand
CGCTCGACGCCCCTTGTCTCGCGGTGCGGATCCCCTCGGACATCGAGGCACTGCGCGCCGCACGGCCGGCGGCGGCCCGGGCCTGGCGTTCGGCGGTGCGGGGCACCCTCGGGGGCCTCCTCGCGGAAGGCGCGGCCGTCACGGGGTTCACCCGCGACGGCCGGTATCTCGTCGAGCGCAAGGCAGAAGGATGAGACGCCGCAGGCGACTCCGCGACGAAGCGGAGAAGTTGGCGGTCCGCATCCGTCGGGTGCGGTCGTGAGCGGGCGGGCCGTCCTCGGCCGGGTCCTCGCCGACCTGGGCGCGACCTTCCTCGTGTCCACGGTCGGCGAACCGGACCCGGGCAGGCCCGTCGGCGGGGTCCTCATCCACGACCCGCAGGACACCCCCGCCCGCCTTCCGGGCGCCATCGTCCTCGGCGTCGGGGTCTACGGCGCCCCTCAGGTCACGACCCTGGTCGAGCGGGCGGCCGCGCTCGGGGCGGCGGCCGTGATCGTCCGGGCCCCGATCGC
>NZ_JAAGMG010001101.1 GCF_010548525.1 Streptomyces sp. SID14478 | reverse complement strand
TTCGCGTCGCTGTACGGGGCGGACGTCCGCGCCGACCTGCTCGGCGGGCTGCGCCGCCGCCCCGCGGACGTCGTCTTCCTCAACGACGCCCACGCGTTCTTGATGGGGGAGTGGTCCGCGGGCGCGGCGCGCGGCCACACCCGGGTCGTCGGCATCACCCTCGGCACGGGTGTCGGCTCCGCGTTCCTCGCCGGGGGCCGGATCCTCGACCGGGGACCGGGGATACCGCCCGAGGGGCGCATGGACC
>NZ_JAAGMG010001022.1 GCF_010548525.1 Streptomyces sp. SID14478 | reverse complement strand
TGGCTCGGCGACAAGCGGCTCCTGCTGGTCCTCGACTCCGCCGAACACCTCCGAACCCCCTGCTCCCACCTGCTGGCGGACCTCCTGACCACCTCGCCCGGACTGACCGTGCTGGTCACCAGCCGCCGGCCGCTCGGCACCCGGGGCGAACACCTCGTCGCGGTGGGGCCGCTCCCGGTGGACGGCGCGTCCGACGCGCTCCGGCTCTTCG
>NZ_JAAGMG010000983.1 GCF_010548525.1 Streptomyces sp. SID14478 | reverse complement strand
CCGCCCCCGCGGCGCCGAGCGCGGCGAGCACCACCCCGTACGGCACGAGGGAGCCGAGGAAGCCGCAGGCCGTCCACGCGACGAACAGGACCGCGGGCGCGGGCAGGCGACGGCCGAACGGCAGCGCGAGGGCGAGTGCCAGGGCGATGCCGAGCGCGGCCATGACGACGGTCGCCGCGTTCAGCAGCACCCACTCCCCCGGGCTCGACCGGGCCTCGTCGGGCCCGGCGC
>NZ_JAAGMG010000943.1 GCF_010548525.1 Streptomyces sp. SID14478 | reverse complement strand
CAGCGCTCCACGTCCAGCGGCAGCAGCCAGCCGTCCGCGCGGCGCAGGAACAGCGGGCCGCTTTCCCTGCGCAGGGCGTCCGCGTAGGGGTCGGCACACCAGGGCGGAGCCGTTTCGGCGGTCGTAGCGGTCATGCGGCGCCGCCCGCGACAGTATCCGTCGCCCGCACGAGCCGGGCATGCTCCGCGGCGAACAGCCCGCCCGGGGCGAGCGCGGCGACCCGTGCGGCGT
>NZ_JAAGMG010000868.1 GCF_010548525.1 Streptomyces sp. SID14478 | reverse complement strand
ATCAAGATGGTGCAGGCGCTGCGCCACGGCGTGCTGCCCCCGACACTGCACGCCGACCGGCGCACGTCCCAGGTCGACTGGACCGCGGGCGCGGTGGAGCTGCTGTCCGAGGCGCGCGCGTGGTCGACCGACGGGCGTCCGCGCCGGGCGGGCGTCTCCTCGTTCGGCGTGAGCGGGACGAACGCGCACCTGATCCTGGAGGAGGCGCC
>NZ_JAAGMG010000812.1 GCF_010548525.1 Streptomyces sp. SID14478 | reverse complement strand
CGCTGCCAGCTGTTCGCCTCCGCCTGCTACGTCACCGGCGGGCTCGGCGGGGCGGCCGTCGGCGGCACCATCGGCTCGGCCTGGGGCGCCGCCGCCGCGACCGTCTGCGGCTCGGCCGTGTGGTGGCTGCAGCTGCGCTCGGCCCTGCGCGAGCACCACCAACTCCCCATTCGTGAAGTGAGGACGTCATGACCCCCCATCCCCGGTTGAGCATCGGTCTGCCCGTGTACAACGGCGAGGAGTACCTCGCCGAGTCGCTCGACGCCCTGTTGGGCCAGACCTACGAGGACTTCGAGCTGGTCATCTGCGACAACGCCTCGACCGACGGCACACAGGACATCTGCCGCAAGTACACCGAGCAGGACGCCCGCGTCCGCTACATCCGGCTGCGGCGCAACATCGGCGCCGCGCCCAACCACAACTACGTGTTCACCCAGTGCCGCGGCGAGCTGTTCAAGTGGGCCTCGCACGACGACCTGTACGCCCGGGACCTGCTGCGGCGCTGCGTCGAGGCGCTGGACGAGCGGCCGGACGTGGTCCTCGCCCACTCCGGCCAGGCGGTCATCGACGGCGACGGCCAGGTGACGGTGCCCTACGAGTACGGGCTCGCCACCGACCTGCCGAGCGCCCCGGACCGGTTCCGCAGCTTCCTGTTCGAGCCCGGCGGCGACGACTTCTACGGCGTGATGCGGGCCGACGTACTGCGCCGGGTGAAGCCGCACGACAGCTACCACCACGCGGACCGCACGTTCGTCGCCGAGCTCGTGCTGCACGGTCCCTTCCACCAGGTGCCGGAACTGCTGTACTTCCGGCGCGACCACCCCACCCGCGCCGAGCGGGCGAACCCGTCCAAGCGCTCCCGCTGCGTCAACCTGGACCCGCGCCGGGCGGGCCCGCTGCACCCGACGCCCCGGCTGCTCGCCGAGTACGTCTGGGGCTTCGCCTCGGCGATCCGGCGCGCCCCGCTGTCCGCCGCCGACC
>NZ_JAAGMG010000766.1 GCF_010548525.1 Streptomyces sp. SID14478 | reverse complement strand
CCCGGGTGGACGACCGCCAGGACCGCGGCGCGTACGCAGGCCGCGTCGTCGAAGTAGTGGGGGTTGTCGTGGCCGGTCGCCGGGGGCCGCAGCCCCGCGGCGAGGTTGCCGAGGCCCGCCCGGACGGAGATGCGGGCGCGCAGGGGGATCCGGGCCGACTCGATCTCGTCGGCCCGGGCCGCGGCCGCGGCGATCTCGTCGGCGAGCGTGTTCCAGGCGAGGGAGAGGGCCGAGCGCACGCGCTGGTCGGGCGGCACGTCCGACTCGGTGGCCAGGCCGTCGTACGCGTCGAGGACGGCGTGCGCGGTGAACGCGGCCCACTCGGCGTCGTCGGACGGGCCGAGGCGCAGGGGTTCGGGCGGCTGGTTCAGGGCGATCGGGACGGGGAGCGTGGTGGTCGCGTTCTGCTCGGCGAACGTGTCCAGTTCGCGGGTCAGGCGGCGGGTCCAGTCGGGCAGGCGGGCCGCGCGGTGCCGGCCCGACGGCCAGCCGGCCGCGTCTCCGGCGGCGATGCCCAGCAGGAGGCCCTCGATACGGGACGGCGTGTCGGCCGGGGCCGTGGTCATGGGGTGGCCTTTCGGTGGTTCCGGGGTTCGCTGCGGCCCGGCTCGGTGCGCTGTCGGTCAGC
>NZ_JAAGMG010000729.1 GCF_010548525.1 Streptomyces sp. SID14478 | reverse complement strand
CAGCGCGGCCAGGTGGGGCCCGGCGATCCGCGGCAGCGTCGTACGGGACAGCGGGGCGCAGCCCAGGCCGAGCACGCGGGGCGTGAGCCGGTGGGCGCGGCCGTCCTGGGTGACGTAGCCGAGGTGCCGGTACGTGATGAGGGCGCGGCGGGCGGTGGCCCGGGCCAGTCCGGTGCGCTCGGCGATCTCGCTGAGGGTGAGCGCCGGGCGGGCGGCGTCGAAGGCGGTGAGGACGCTGAGGCCGCGGGCGAGCGAGGCGATCGGTGCCCCGTCGAGCGCGACCGC
>NZ_JAAGMG010000662.1 GCF_010548525.1 Streptomyces sp. SID14478 | reverse complement strand
CCGGGCTCGTCGCGATCACCCTCGCCCTCGGCGTCTTCTTCGGCGCCCAGCAGGTGTCCGTCGCCGCGTACGCGACCGGGCGCGGCACCCCGGACCTGGCGCCCGTGCTGTACGCCGTCTCCAACTGCACGACTCTGGTGGGTGGTTGGGCCTACGGCGCCCGGCGCCGGAAGATGTCGCCCGTGCGGCAACGCACCGTCGTCTGCGTCGCGCTCGCCCTCGTCGTCCTGCCGCTGACCGTGCTGGACGACCCGCTGCCGGTCGCCGCCTGCCTCGCCCTGACCGGCCTCGCCGTGCCGCCGCTGATCGTCCTGTGCGCGCTGCTCACCGAGTCGACCGTGCCGCGCGCCGTCCT
>NZ_JAAGMG010000582.1 GCF_010548525.1 Streptomyces sp. SID14478 | reverse complement strand
ACTCCAGATCGCCCGCCGTGGTGCCCGGGGCGGGCGGCGCGGCCGCCGCCGTTCCGGCCCCGCCCAGCGTCCCCGCGATGACGGCGACCGCGAGAGCGGCCGCCCTCTTCCTGCGCCGGAGCTGCACGGCGTACTCCTCGAATGATCAACAGACTGTGAGCTGAGAGTGTCCCAGGGTGGTTACCGAGCCCACCACTGTCCGGGGCAGGGTGTCAACGCCCGTGGCCGTTGTGCCGCAATTGCCCTGTCGGGCGTGGTGCGAGACCTGAAGTTCTTCCGGTTCCCGACGCCCTCTGGTCAAAGTCCTTTCGTCGTACACAATGTGACCAGCGACACGTTGTTGCCCCGTACAGGTCTGCGGCCGCGTTCACTGGGTAGGGCATCCGACTCACGACCACCTCTCCACGAAGGAGGCCCCCGTGGCCGCATCAGCACAGCTCCTGCTCTCGGCCCTCTCCAAACAGGCGGACCCCGTGACCCTCGAGCCCCTGCCCCTCGACGCCGTGCCGTTCGACTCCGACACCACCACTTCTTCCTTCGAGGCGCCGCTGACCAGCGAGCCGCCCTTCGCCGACTACGCGCCCCTGACGTCCGAGCCGCCCATGACCGACGAGGCGCCGCTCACCTCCGAGCCCACTCCGAGCGGCCTGGCCGCGGGGTGAGCCTGGCCCGGCTCGCCGAGTCGTACGGTGTCGCCACCTCCTACTCCCCTGCGCCGGGCCGCACGGTCCGAGCCAGTGACGCGGCCGTCATCTCGGCGCTCGCCGCGCTCGGCGTGGACGCGACCTCGCCCCGGGCGGCGCTCGCCGCGCGGGAGGCGGAGCTCGCCGGGC
>NZ_JAAGMG010000509.1 GCF_010548525.1 Streptomyces sp. SID14478 | reverse complement strand
GGACGACGTGCTGCCCGGCGTCGCCGACGTCGTCACCGAGGTACACGTCGAGGCGGTCTTCGACGACGGCTCGCGGCTCGCCGTGGTGAGCGACCCGATCGGCGGCGGGCTCGGCGAGCGGGCGCCGGGCGCCCTGCTGCCCGGCCCCGAACACCCGGTACGGGAACCGGAGGTGACGCTCACCGTCACCAACACCGCGGCCGTCCCCGTCTCCGTCACCTCCCACTTCCACTTCTTCGAGGCCAACCCGCGCCTGGACTTCGTACGGGAGCGGGCCTACGGGATGCGGCTCGCGGTGCCCGCCGGTTCGTCCGTGCGGTTCGGGCCCGGCGAGAGCGCCGAGGTCGGGCTCGTGCCGATCGGCGGCGCGCGCGTGGCCATCGGGTTCGCCGGACTCGTCGACGGGCCGCTGGACGCGCC
>NZ_JAAGMG010000463.1 GCF_010548525.1 Streptomyces sp. SID14478 | reverse complement strand
CCGCGGTGCAGCAGCGCGGCCTGCTCGGTGGGCGTACCGGCGCGGGCCGCCGCGTCGGTGAGCACGGCCGCCGCGTCCTCCCGCCAGCCCCGGTCCTGGTACACGGCGGCGGTGCGCAGCGTCACCCCCGTGCCCGACGCCAGCTCCGACAGCTTCTCCAGGCTCCGCCCGGCCGCCTTGTAGTCGCCGAGTCCCTGGTACGCGTCCACGAGCGCGGAGTACGTCGAGAAGCGGGCCGGGGCCAGCTTCGCCGCGGCCTCGCCCCACTTCTTGGTGGCGCGCCAGTCGCCGCGGGCGGCGGCCAGCGCGGCGAGCCCGTCGAGCGCCTCGGCGTTGCGCTGCGGGCGCACCTTCAGCGACGTACGCAGCGCCCGTTCCGCCTTGGGGTAGTACGCGGAGTCGGCCGTGCGCGTACCGCGCTCGACGTAGGCGGCCCCGAGCGCCGCCCACGTCCGGTCGTTCCGCGGATCGCGGCGCACCTCGGCCTCCTTCTCGCCGATCAGCGCGGTCAGGTCGGGCAGCGCGGCGGGCGCCCCGGCCGCGGCCGCGATCACCGCCCGCCCGGCCGGA
>NZ_JAAGMG010000420.1 GCF_010548525.1 Streptomyces sp. SID14478 | reverse complement strand
TGCAGCCCCGCGCGGAACAGTCCGTGGTCGACGCGGCGGGCCGCGGCCGACTCCAGTTCGTCCCGCAGCGGACCGTCCCGCAGGACCGCGGCGGGACCGAGCAGCCCCTCGACCACGGTGAGCGCCCCGGACAGGTCGCCGTGCCGCAGCCGCTCCCGGACCGCGGGCAGCGCCTGCGGGGTGCGGTGCACCGCGTCGATCGCCCGCAGACAGGGCAGCGGCGGACCGCCGAGGGCCACGAGGAGCTCCTCCCGGCGCAGTTGGTCCGGGTCGTGGTCGACCGCCGTCAGCACCCCGTCGCGCAACGCGATCCGGTGGACCTCGCCCCGGCACTCCACCCGGTGCGGATCACCGGGTTCGGGTTCGGGGTCCGGCCCGCGGCCCGCGCCTTCGTGGGCCAGCGCGGCGGCGACCAGCGGGTGCAGCTGCCCGGCCCCGACGAGCCCGGCCCGCAGCAGTTCCAGGTCCGGCAAGGGACGGGCCGCCGCCTCCGGGAGCACGGG
>NZ_JAAGMG010000376.1 GCF_010548525.1 Streptomyces sp. SID14478 | reverse complement strand
TGGCGGAGCGCGCCGCGACCGTCCACGAGCGCATCGCGCTGCCCGCGGGCGGCGCCGTCCCCGCCGCGCGAACGACCGGCTGGGTGAGCGAAGGAGCAGGCAGTGAGTGAACGCGACGTCTTCGAGTACGCCCTGCTGCGGGTCGTGCCGCGCATCGAGCGGGGCGAGCAGATCAACGCCGGTGTCGTCGTCTACTGCCGCGCCAAGTCCTTCGTCACCGCTCTGACGCACCTCGACGAGGCGCGGCTGCGCGCGCTCGACCCCGAGGCCGACGTCGTCGGGGTGCGCGCCCTGCT
>NZ_JAAGMG010000335.1 GCF_010548525.1 Streptomyces sp. SID14478 | reverse complement strand
GGGGCCTTCGCCCGGGGCCTCCACCACCAGCAGCGCGTCGGCCGCGTCCGCGTCCACGACGTACGGCCCCTCGTCCGGCGCCCCCAGGGTGGCCAGGGCGTCCCCGGCGAGCAGCCGCTCCAGCAGGTCCTTGCCGGTGCCCGCGAGCCCCGCGCAGAGCGACGCCGCCGCCACGGTCTCGGCGTACGGTCCGGGCACGGCGTGGCGCCCCAACTGTTCGAAGGCGACGACGAGTTCGACGGGCAGCTCGCCCACGCCCCCGCTGTCCTCGGGG
>NZ_JAAGMG010000288.1 GCF_010548525.1 Streptomyces sp. SID14478 | reverse complement strand
GCAGCGCCTCGGCGGTGTGCTCGCCGGGCAGCAGCGCGAGCAGCGCCGGGTACGACGACGGTTCCGGGGCCACCGCGAGGGCCTGCGCCACCTGTTGCGTGAAGCGGTCCAGGCGGTCCAGGGCGCGGACCACCGAGGCGCGGGTGCCCGCGCGGGTCGCGAGCTGGGTCAGGTCGCCGGGGACCGGGCCGAGCAGATCCGGGCGGGCGCGCAGGAGGCGGGCCAGGGAGGCGTCGTCCCTGGCGCGGAGGGCTTCCGCCAGGGAACGGGGGGCCGTGGCGGCCGCTGCCCGGGTCTGCTCGTTGGGGCTCATCTGACCCACGGTAGCGGCCCGGTCGGCCCTCGCGGGGAAGGGGCAATGCGAGGCCCTGTGGCGTGGGCCGGCCGCGGGCCCCTGACCTGTGCCCCGTCGGTCGGTGGTATCCGCGATACCGTCGACTCATCAACTGCTGCACCCCGGAGGGGACTTCGTGGGGATCGAGAGTGATCAGCTCGTCTTCGACTATCTGAGCCGGGTCGGCGACCTGGCCCAGCAGCGCCAGCTGCCGTCGGCGACCCGGATGCGCCTGGTGACCGAGTTGCGGGGCGAGATCGACCGGCACCGCGCCGGGACGACCGTCGACAGCCCGGCCGCCGTGCGCCGCATCCTGGACCGCCTCGGCACCCCGGAGGGGATCGTCACCGGGGCGCAGAGCGGGGCGGGCGGCACGGCCGCGGACCCG
>NZ_JAAGMG010000245.1 GCF_010548525.1 Streptomyces sp. SID14478 | reverse complement strand
CGCGTGGGCGGCCTCGCGCGCGACGGCGAGCCGCACCCGCACCCCGCTCCCGTGGTGCGCGCCGGGCCACGGCAGGTGCCCGGCCACCAGCACGATGGCGCAGGCGAGCAGCGTCTCGGTGATCCGGCTCCAGGAGGCGCCCGGCTCCCCTCCCGCCATCACCAGGGACAGCACGAGCACGGTGACGACGGCCGTCTGTGCGGCGAAGTGCCGGACGGCCACCGGGATCAGCGCCCCGCAGAGCGCGACCAGCGCGACGAGTCCGGCCGGCTGCGGCAGGAACGCGGCGAGCCCGGCGAACAGCACCGCCCCCGCGACCGTCCCGGCGGACCGGCACAGCACGCGCGAGACCAACGGGCCGAGATCGGGCTTGACGAGGAAGACGACGGTGGCTGGCAGCCAGTACCAGTGGACGGGCTGCAGGACCTGCGCGACGGCGGCGCCCGCCCCGAAGGAGAGCCCGACCCGCGCCCCGTACTCGCGTCC
>NZ_JAAGMG010000206.1 GCF_010548525.1 Streptomyces sp. SID14478 | reverse complement strand
CAGCACCTCCGGGGGCGCGGCCAGCAGGCCGGTGCGGTCCAGGAGCGCGAGCAGGGGGGTGAGCAAGGCCCACAGCGCGCCCGGCGCGGAGGCGGCGGCCGGTTCGTCCTGCTCGTACGGGGCCGTGGCCATCGGCACGAACAGGCCGTGCGCGCCGGCCACGGTCTCGGTCAGCGGGGCGCCCGTGGGGCAGACGGCGACGACGGAGACACC
>NZ_JAAGMG010000137.1 GCF_010548525.1 Streptomyces sp. SID14478 | reverse complement strand
CGGCGCCGAGGGCGGCCAGCAGCCGGGCGTCGTCCGCGTCCGGCGCGGCGAGCCGCAGGTTGTCCCGGACCGAGCCGAGGAAGACGTGGTGCTCCTGGGTGACGAGGACGATGTGCCGGCGCAGCCGCTCCGGCGCCAGCGAGGTCACCGGCACGCCGCCGACCTCCACCCGGCCGCTGCGGGGCGCGTCGATGCCTGCCAGCAGCTTGCCCAGCGTCGTCTTGCCGGCGCCCGACGGGCCGACCACCGCGAGCCGCTCGCCGGGACGCACGGTCAG
>NZ_JAAGMG010001424.1 GCF_010548525.1 Streptomyces sp. SID14478 | reverse complement strand
CACAGGAGTGCGGGAGTGTTATCCGGTATTAGACCCCGTTTCCAGGGCTTGTCCCAGAGTGAAGGGCAGATTGCCCACGTGTTACTCACCCGTTCGCCACTAATTCACCCCGAAGGGCTTCATCGTTCGACTTGCATGTGTTAAGCACGCCGCCAGCGTTCGTCCTGAGCCAGGATCAAACTCTCCGTGAATGTTTCCCCGTGATCGGGGTGACACCACGAGAGCGGAACCAGGAAGAGGAATAATCCCCCCGGTTCACAGCGTCCTCGCTGTGCGCCTCCCACAGTCAAGTGGAAGGACTTTTTCAAAGGAACCGTGTTCCGACCGAGAAGGCCGGGACAGGGTTGTCAATCTGGCGTTGACTTTTGGCACGCTGTTGAGTTCTCAAGGAACGGACGCTTCCTTTGTACTCACCCTCTCGGGCTTTCCTCCGGGCGCTTCCCTTCGGTCTTGCGTTTCCGACTCTATCAGATCTTTCCGATCCGATTTCCTCGGTATTCTGCATTCGCTTTCAGGAATTCGCTTTCGCATTTCCCGTTCGGCGATATCGAACTCTACCAGGCTTTTCTCGACCTTCTAACCACTCACCTGCGAACATGCAGAAGCTGATCAGAGATAAGGTTCGACTTGATAGAAGCCGCCGGGATCAAGACGCTCGTTTGCGTCGACCGCTCCCAGGCAGGAGTACGACAGTACATGGGGGTCGCCGTGCGACGCAAATCGTTTGCCCGGCACCCCTACGTCAGCCAACCGGTACCTCTCGTGCGGAACCGGGACTTTTTATGACTTACGCTTCTGAACAGTACGTCGTCGTCCAGGACAGGTAGGGACGGCGACCTGAATCTCCGCCCCCTGGGAGGCTTGCCATGACCAGTGTGACGTCCCCTCTTGCAGGACGCGCCATCGGGCTCTCCGCTGTTCCTGACCCGGTGTTCTCCGGTGCGATGGTCGGCCCCGGCACCGCCATCGACCCCGTCCGCGAGCCCTCTGAGGCCGTCGCCCCCGTCAGCGGCATCGTCGTATCCCTTCACCCGCACGCTTTCGTCGTCGTGGACGAAGAGGGCCACGGTGTGCTGACCCACCTGGGCATCGACACCGTCCAGCTCAATGGCGAGGGCTTCGAGCTGCTCGTCAACAAGGGCGACACCGTCCAGCGCGGTCAGGCCGTCGTCCGATGGAACCCGGCCGAGGTCGAGTCCGCGGGCAAGTCGCCGGTGTGCCCGGTCGTCGCACTCGAGGCGACCGCCGAATCGCTGTCGGACGTCGTCGACGACGGCGATCTGAAGGCCGGCGACGCGCTCTTCAACTGGAAGTAACGGCCGACCGTCCACGACGGCAGGCAGGACCACCAACGCGGCGACTGGGCTCGCCGCACTATCGGAGACGGGTGAGATGGAGACAACGCTTCGAGGCGTCGGCGTGAGCCACGGTGTGGCGATCGGCGAGGTTCGGCACATGGGAACGGCAGTGCTCGAGCCGCCGGCCAAGCAGATTCCGGCGGAGGAGGCCGAGCGCGAACAGGGGCGCGCCCGCCAGGCCGTCGAAGCTGTCGCGGCCGACCTGATTGCCCGCGGCAATCTGGCCGGTGGCGAGGCGCAGGCGGTGCTCGAGGCCCAGGCGATGATCGCTCAGGACCCTGAGCTCATCGCTGATGTCGACCGTCGCATCACCGTCGGCAGCACGGCCGAGCGGGGCATCTACGACGCCTTCTCACACTACCGCGAGCTTCTTGCGGGCGCCGGTGAGTACATGGCCGGCCGCGTCGCGGACCTCGACGACGTGCGCAACCGCATCGTGGCCCGCCTGCTGGGCGTCCCGATGCCCGGTGTACCGGACAGCGACAAGCCGTACGTGCTCATCGCCCGTGACCTGGCGCCCGCGGACACCGCGCTCCTCGATCCCGCGCTCGTCCTCGGCTTCGTGACCGAGGAAGGCGGACCGACCAGCCACAGCGCGATCCTGGCCCGCGCTCTTGGTGTGCCGGCGATCGTGGCGCTCCCCGGCGCAGGTGAGCTGGCGGAGGGCACCGTCGTCGCCGTCGACGGCAGCACCGGTGAGATCTTCGTGGACCCGACTCCCGAGAAGCGGGCCGCACTGGAGGCCTCGGCGGCCGAGCGCAAGGCGGCGCTGGCCGCGTCGAGCGGCCCGGGCGCCACCTCGGACGGGCACAAGGTCCCCCTGCTCGCCAACATCGGTGGCCCGGCGGACGTGCCGGCGGCTGTCGAGGCGGGAGCCGAGGGTGTCGGCCTCTTCCGCACCGAGTTCCTCTTCCTCGACAACAGCAAGGAAGCCCCGTCCGAGGACAAGCAGGTCGAGGCGTACCGCCAGGTGCTCGAGGCGTTCCCCGAGGGCCGTGTCGTCGTGCGCGTGCTCGACGCCGGTGCGGACAAGCCGCTGGACTTCCTGACGCCTGCCGACGAGCCCAACCCGGCTCTGGGTGTGCGGGGTCTGCGGTCGCTTCTCGAGCACCCCGACGTGCTGCGCACGCAGCTGACCGCGCTGGCCAAGGCCGTCAAGGGCCTGCCGGTGTACCTCGAGGTCATGGCCCCGATGGTCGCCGACCGTGCCGACGCCAAGGCGTTCGCGGACGCGTGCCGTGAGGCCGGGCTGGAGGCCAAGTTCGGCGCGATGGTCGAGATTCCGTCCGCCGCCCTGCGTGCTCGGTCCGTGCTGCAGGAGGTCGAGTTCCTGTCGCTGGGCACCAACGACCTGGCCCAGTACACGTTCGCCGCCGACCGTCAGGTCGGTGCCGTGTCGCGGCTGCAGGACCCGTGGCAGCCCGCGCTGCTCGATCTGGTCGCGCTGTCCGCGGATGCGGCGAAGGCCGAGGGCAAGAGCTGTGGCGTGTGCGGCGAGGCGGCGTCCGACCCGCTGCTGGCCTGCGTGCTGACCGGTCTGGGCGTCACCTCCCTGTCGATGGGCGCCGCGTCGATCCCTTACGTGCGCGCGACGCTCGGCAAGTACACGCTGGCGCAGTGCGAGCGTGCTGCTGCCGCAGCCCGTGCCGCTGACTCCGCGGACGAGGCTCGTCAGGCCGCGCAGGCGGTGCTGTCCGGCGAGTAGTCGTCGGTCGGATCTGGTTCCGGAGGGCGCTCCACCTGTCGGGTGGGGCGCCCTCCGGGGTTTTCCCCCGTGGGTCAGTGCTGGTGTCGCCCCTCGGGATCGGAGTCGTCCACCTCAGGTGCGGTGCAGTACTCGACGCCGGGTTCCGGTGCCTTCAGTTCTCCGGAGGAGGCGTCGGTGCAGTACGCGTCGAAGACCTGGGACGCGGTCAGTTGTTCCAGGCGCTCGTCCTTGAGGCGCCAGCCGTAGACGCGATCGCTGTCGGGCGTGACCGTGCGGAGGACCAGAGCGCAGGGCTTGCTGATCGCGATGGCCAGGGCCAGCAAGATCGTGAGCTCCATCGCCGCGGTCTCGTCGAGCCGGACGGTGTCGGGGTCCGTGGCGTCGATGTGGAGCAACGCCAGCAGCGTCTCCCTGCCCGTAGGGACACTGCACACCCAGTGGTGGACGCCTTCGCCGATGGTGTCGATCGCGCGGGCGACCAGGTACGAGGCACGCGCGAACGCGGCGCGTCCCAGGTCCTGCCCGCACAGGGTGCAGGGTCCGATGCGCGCGAGGACGCTCGATGCGTACTCCCAGGTCGCCTGGCGGACGGCCTCCTCGACGAGGTCCGGGACGAGGTCGGCCAGGGGCTGCCCTT
Organism: Streptomyces sp. SID14478; assembly: GCF_010548525.1. Lineage (GTDB taxonomy): Bacteria > Actinomycetota > Actinomycetes > Streptomycetales > Streptomycetaceae > Streptomyces. The sequence goes on along the minus strand of NZ_JAAGMG010001424.1, from coordinate 13,665 downwards.
CGTACGGGACCGAGGGACCGGTCGCGGCCAGTTCCGCCGTGAAGCGCGTGCGGCTGCTCGGGGTGTCGGGTTCGAGTCCTGTTTCCGCGCAGAACTCCGCGTACTCCTCCGGGTCGAAGAGGGCGACCGTGGTGTGTCCCCCTGCCGCGGCCAGGGATTTGAGTAGGGCTTCCGCTTGTCGCAGATACGCCTGGTGGTCGTCGAAGGTGAAGGTGCGGTAGCGCCGCATCTCCGTGAAGTCCTGCTCGTCGGCCAACAGGCCGATGGTGCCCGGCATTTCGCGGCGCAGGATGTGCCGCGCACTGCTCGTCCGGCCGTGCGTGTCCGTCATGATTCCCCCTGAGTGAGCTCGTCGATCAATGCTCACTCAGAGTAATCACGGGCACTGACAACGCCCTCCCGTCAGGCTCGCTTGCGGGCGATCTCCTCGTAGAACCGAAGCAGTTCGAGGTTGTCGACGGAGCCGGGGTTGACTGCCTTCTCCAGCGGTGTGCCCTGCAGCAGGCGCTTCACGGGGACCTCGATGCGTTTGCCGGTGAGCGTGTGCGGGACGCCGGGGGCTTCGATGATCTCGTCGGGGACGTGGCGCGGGGACAGCTGCTCACGGATGGTCCGCTTGATGCGGTCGCGCAGGTCGTCGTCGAGGACGGCGCCCGGGACGAGGTGGACGAACAGGGGCATCCAGTAGCCGCCGTCGGGCTGTTCGAGGCCGATGACGAGGGACTCGCGGATCTCGGGGAGCCGTTCCACCGCCTCGTAGATGTCGGCCGAGCCCATGCGGACGCCCTGCCGGTTGAGGGTGGAGTCGGAGCGGCCGTGGATGACGACGGAACCGCGGGAGGTGAGGGTGATCCAGTCGCCGTGGCGCCAGACGCCGGGATAGGTGTCGAAGTAGCTGTCGTGGTACCGGCTTCCGTCGGGGTCGTTCCAGAAGCGGATCGGCATGGACGGCATGGGGTTGGTGACGACCAGTTCGCCGACTTCGTCGATGAGCGCGTTGCCCTGGGGGTCCCAGGCCTGCAGGTCCGTTCCGAGGCCGGGGGCCTGGAGCTCGCCGACGTACACGGGAAGGGTGGCCACGGCGCCGGCGAAACAGGAGCAGACGTCGGTACCGCCGCTCACGGAGGCGATCCACAGATCGGCACGGACCTCGTCGTGGAGCCAGCGGAAACCGTCCGGTGGGAGGGGCGACCCTGTGGTGGCCACGCATGTCACCCGGGACAGGTCGTGGTCGCGGGAGGGGTGCACTCCGGCCTTGCGGCAGGCCATGACGTAGGCGGCCGAGGTGCCGAAGAGGGTGGCTCCGGTGCGTTCGGCGACGGCCCACTGGGCGCCGGTGTCGGGGAAGCCGGGGCTGCCGTCGTACGTGACGATGGTGGTGCCGGTGAGCAGTCCGGAGACGAGGAAGTTCCACATCATCCAGCCCGTGGACGTGTACCAGAAGAATCGGTCGTCCGGGCCGAGGTCGCAGTGCAGGCCGATCTGCTTGAGGTGCTCGACGAGGATGCCGCCCTGTGACTGGACGATGGCCTTGGGCAGGCCGGTCGTGCCCGAGGAGTAGAGCACCCAGAGCGGATGGTCGAAGGGGACCTCTTCGTAGACCGGTGTGACGTCGGCGGAGGTGAGGGCGGACCACTCCAGGGCGCCTTCAGGCGCCTCGGTTCCCAGCAGGGGGATGTGCACCACGGCACGCAGGGAGGGCAGTGCGGAGCGGAGGTCTGCCACGGTGTCGCGGCGGTCGTGCGCCTTGCCTCCGTAGCGGTAGCCGTCGACGGTGAACAGGACGACGGGTTCGACCTGTTGGAAGCGGTCGAGGACGCTGCGGGCTCCGAAGTCGGGCGCGCACGACGTCCAGACGGCGCCGACGGCCGCGGTGGCGAGGAGGGCGACGACGGCTTCGGGAATGTTGGGCAGGTACCCGCTGACCCGGTCGCCAGGGCGGACGCCGAGGGTGCGCAGTTCCGCGGCGAGCGAGCCCACCTGGCCGCGGAGTGCGGACCAGGTGACGGGGCGCGGCTCCTGTGTCTCGTCGACGTGCAGGATGGCGGGGGTGTCCGCGCGCGCGGGGTCGTCGGCGGTGCGCAGGGCGTGTGCCGCGTAGTTGACGGTGGCTCCGGGGAACCATTCGGCGCCGGGCATGGCCCGGTTGCCCAGCACGCGCGCGTAGGGGTGGGTGAACCGCACGTCGAACCATTCGGTGACGGCTTTCCAGAATGTCTCGAGTTCGGTGACCGACCAGCGGTGCAGGGCTTCGTAGCCGCCCTGTGCTGGGGCCCCGTGGTGCGCGGCGGCCCAGGCCTGGAACCGTGTGACCTGCGCGTCGTCGATCTGCTGCTGGTCGGGTCGCCAGAGCGGCGAGGGGTTCGCTGTGGTCATGGTGCGGCTCCCGGAATGTACGCGGCGTGTGCGTCGGCGGCGCGCACGGGCTGGGGTGTGCGCGGGACGCGGCTCACAGGACGATGCCACGTGATCGACTTCGGCACCAGGGCGTCGGGCACATGGTCCGCCTCGTGAAGGTGTGCCGCGACCATGGGTGAACGGAAGTTGAACGCGGCACGCGCGCGTGGCCGCGGGTGGCAGGGTGAGCAGCATGAACGGTCGCGACCTGGTGCGCTCGATGAAGGCAGTTTCCTGGGCGCGTACGGCTCAGAGGTTGCGTGCCGTGCGGGCCTCGTGGCGCCGTCGTCGGGCGGACTCCGCGGGGCTGGTCCGTCGGGGTCCCCAGCGGGCGCGGGTGCCGGGGGCCGTGGTCGGGGCTGACCCCGCGCCGGGCGGCGGAACGGTGCGGTTCGCCCGGTCGGGGCTGCGGATCATGGTCACGGTGAGCGGCGCGGTGTTCTGGGGGTGGGACGGCGCCGATCCGCTGCCGTCGTACGGCGTGGCGGGCACGTGCCCGGCGCCGGATCCGCGGGCCGTGCTGGAGCCCGACAAGGACGGCGGCTGGCGGGTGGTGTCCGAGCGGGCGACCGTGGCCGTGTCACGCCACGGCGCGGTCACGCTGTGCACGCCGGGCGGTGTGCTGTTGCGGCGTGATCTGCCGCCGCGTTGGTGGGGCCCCGAGAGCGGCGCGGAGGCCCGCTGGGTCCAGCGGTCTCAGGTGCCCGCCGACGCGCGGTTCTTCGGCCTCGGGGGCCGGGCTTCGGGGCCGCGCTTGCGGGAGGGGACCTACGTCCTGTGGAACACCGACCCGGGCGGCTCGTTCGGCCCGCAGGACGATCCGCTGTCGCTCACGATGCCGGTGCAGGTGGTGGTCGCCGACGCCGGGACGCATCTGGTGTTCCACGACAGCACGTGGAACGGCGCGGTGACGCTGCGCGAGGGTCGTGAGGGCGCGGGGTCGGGGCACGACCGCCCGGGTACGTGCGAACTGCGCATGGAGGGCGGCCCGTTGCGGTGCTGGGTCGTCGTGGGTACGCCCGCGCGCGTGCTGCACACGTGGACGCAGTTGACGGGTGCGCCGGCCGTGCCGCCGTCGTGGGCGCTGGGCCATCACCACGCGCGCTGGGGCTTCGGCAGCGAGCAGGAGGTGCGTCGGGTCGTCGCGGGCTACAAGGAGCGTGACCTGCCTCTGGACGCCGTGCATCTGGACATCGATCACCTTGCGGCGCATCAGGTCTTCACGGTCGACCGGGAGCGGTTTCCCTCCCTGCCGCGGCTGGCCGAGGAGTTGCGCGAGGACGGTGTCCGGTTGGTGTCCATCGTCGACCCGGCGGTGAGGGCCGAGCGCGGCAATGCCGTGTACGACGCCGGGCGGGCGGTGGACGCGTTCGTACGGGACGCGGCGGGACGGCTGGTGCGGGGTGTGGTGTGGCCGGGCGAGTCGGCGTTTCCCGACTTCACCGCTGAGGGGGTGCGCAAGTGGTGGGGCGGCCTGTACGAGGAGCGGCTCGCTCAGGGGTTCTCCGGGTTCTGGCACGACATGAATGAGCCCGTGTCCTTCTCGGCGTTCGGTGATCCGTCGTTGCCCCTGTCGGCGCGGCATGCGCTGGAAGGCCGCGGTGGTGACCATCGGGAGGCGCACAACGTGTACGGCCTGTGCATGGCACGGGCCGGCTTCGAGGGGCTGCGTGAACTTCAGCCGCAGGAGCGGCCGTTCGTGTTCTCCCGCTCCGGTTGGGTGGGGATGCAGCGCTACGCGGGGTCGTGGTCGGGTGATGTGGCCACCGGGTGGCCCGGGCTGCGTGCGTCGCTCTCTCTGGTGATCGGGCTCGGGCTGTGCGGGGTCCCTTACTCGGGGCCCGATGTCGGCGGGTTCGACGGGGATCCGTCCCCGGAGCTGTACCTGCGCTGGTTCCAGCTGGGCGCCTACATGCCGTTGTTCCGTACGCATTCGGCGCTGCGTGCCGGACGGCGGGAGCCCTGGACCTTTGGTGACGAGGTGGTGGGGCACGCGCGCGTGGCGCTCGACGAGCGACGGCGCCTCTTGCCGTACTTCATGACGCTCGCCCATCTCGCCCGGCGTACGGGCGCCCCCTATGTACGGCCCTTGTGGTGGGGCGCTCCGGAAGACCGTGGGTTGCGCGATTGCGAGGACGCCTTCTTGTTGGGCGAGTGCCTGTTGGTGGCTCCTGTGCTCGACGCGGGGGTCGTGAGAAGGCCGGTGCGGCTGCCTCGGGGCCGGTGGTACGACACCGTGACGGGCGAGAGGTTCGAGGGCCCGGGCGTGGTGAGCGTCGATGCTCCCTTGTCGCGTGTTCCGGTGCTGGCGCGCGCCGGAGCGCTGTTTCCCGTACGAGGGGCGGACGGCGGGGTTGCCTTGGAGGTGTGGGCCCCCGCGCCCGGTGACACGGGAGGGGGCGTGGTGGTTGCGGACGCGGGCGACGGGTGGGAAGAGCCCGAGACCACCCGCTATCGCGTGCGCTGGGCGCAGGGGCGGGTGGTCGTGGAGGCGGACGGCGAGGAATCGGGCGGCGCGGTGCCGTATCCGGTGCGCGTGCGCGGCCTTTGAGCATTCCACGCTGTTCGCGGCACGGTCAGATGTAGCGGCCTTCGAACCACGCCCGAACCGCCAAGGTGTGCAGCGGGAAGGCCAGTTCGGCCGGGCGGCGCAGCAGGTGCCAGCCGTCCGTCTCGTCCGTCGGGATGCTGTCGGGCAGGTGGGCCGCCGGACGTTCCGGCAGCAGCCCGAAGAGGAGCAGGTGGCCGTCCGGGGCGCTCATGGCATCCATGAGGCGTACGTCGCGGGCGGCCGCGTCGATCCCCGTCTCCTCCTTGAGCTCGCGTACGACGGCCTGCCGCCAGTCCTCCCGGTCGTCGATGAAGCCGCCGGGCAGCGCCGCTTCCCCGCGCGCGGGCGCGATGGTGCGGGTGATCGCGACGAGGGCGGTGCCGGCCGTGTCGTACACGGGCTGCAGGGCGATCGCGACGGGAAGCGGGTTGCGGTAGGCGACCGAGCCGCAGGCCGGGCAGGTACGCGGCCAGCCGTGCACCTGCGTCCCGTAAGCGGATCCACAGCTCGAACAGTGGGAATCCGGAACGGGGTTGAGCGTGGGGTGAGTTGATGCGGACACGGCGCGGACTGTATCCGATCACCCGGGTCGGTTCTTCCCCGGAGGGGGTGCCTCCTGATAGACGCAGGGCCATGACCCGAACCGCCACCGCTCTGCGCAGGCTCGCCTCGCTCACGACCGCCACGCTGCTCGGCGTGTCCGCTGCTCCCACAACCGCCCGTGCGCTGCCCGAACCGAAGGCACCGGCGAACTTCGTGGCGCTGCGCGATGTCGACCCCACGATCATTCAGGAAATGCGCTACTACACGGTGCACGATTTCGTGGGAGCTCCGATCGACGGCTACGAGGAGCCGATGTGCATTCTTGCGGGAGCCGCCGCGCAAGCCCTCCACAAGGCGCAGACGGGGCTCTTGAAGAAGGGCTACTCCCTGAAGGTGTACGACTGCTACCGGCCTCAGCGGGCGGTCGACCACTTCGTACGGTGGGCCGAGGATCTGGACGATCAGAAGATGAAGGCGGAGTTCTATCCGCGGGTCGACAAGTCCCGCTTGTTCGCGGACGGCTACATCGCGCGGAGGTCGGGACACAGTCGTGGCTCCACAGTCGATCTCACGGTCGTGCAGCTGCCGGCACGGCCCACGCGTGCGTATGCGCCCGGGGAGCGACTGAAGGCCTGTCACGGGCCCGAGAAGGACCGGTTCCCCGACAACTCCGTGGACATGGGCACCGGGTTCGACTGTTTCGACACGCTCGCGCACACGGATGACCCGCGCGTCAAAGGGGCGCAGCGGTCCCATCGGGATCTTCTGCGGGACGCGCTCACGGCCCAGGGATTCGTGAACCTGCCGGAGGAGTGGTGGCACTACACGCATGTGGCGAGTCAGGGCGACGAGTTCCTCGACTTCCCCGTGAGTCCGCGGTCGCTCACGTCCTAGGTCACTTGTCGGCCGGGGCGCCTGGACGGCAGCTGGTCACGATCCGGCGCGCGTGCTGATCATCCGGGGCGAGGTCCCGGGCCGCTCGCCCGGCCTCTTGGATCCGGCTCCCCTCGCACAGCAGGCGAACGAGGAGGTGGCTGTCGTGCCGCGACGGGTCGGTGGAGCAACACTCGGCATGGGCGCTCGTCAACGCGATGGCCATGTCCCCATCGCAGCGTTCCACTGCCTGGGCCCTCTCGAACCACTTCACACCACGAGTGTCTCGTGGCGCATGAGATGCGGGGTGACGGCGCTGCACGTACAAACCCGAGCTCTGCCCGGCACCTCCCTCCCGCCTTCCGGGTCACCAGGAGGTCGCTGAGGGAGCGCTGACGTGGCCTGAGAGTGAGGGCACGACCGGAACCACCCCCGTGGGTCCCGGTCGTGCCCTCACGGATTACACGGACGCGCAGAGGGCGCACATGGTTCTGCGGGCCCCCTGACGTCGTTCGGCTGCCCATGGCACACTTCTGACGTTCCGTCAGATCTGTTGTCGGGGAGGGACCGTGGCGCGTACGCGTACACCTGTCGTGAGCGATTGGTTCGCCGGGGAAGGGGACGACTTCCGCCTGCTGGGCACACGTTGTTCGGCGTGCACGTCGGTGTTCTTCCCGCGCGAGGACGGGTTCTGCCGCAACCCGGGCTGCCCCGGCGGCGACCTCGTCGAGGTGCCGCTGTCCCGGCGTGGCCGCGTCTGGTCCTACACCGACGCCCGGTACCGCCCGCCGGAGCCGTACGTCTCGGACCGGGAACTTCCGTGGCAGCCCTACACGTTGATCGCTGTGGAACTCGAGGCAGAGCGAATGGTCGTGCTCGGTCAGGGGGTTCCGGGTGTTTCCGTGACCGATCTGGAGGTCGGCATGGAGGTAGAGGTCGTCCCGGGTGTGCTGAGCGAGGACGGGGACGAGACGAGCGGTACGGCCTGGACGACGTGGTACTGGCGGCCGACGGGGGTGGCGGCATGACGGGGGACGTGGCGGTACTCGGTGCGGGCATGCACCCGTGGGGCAAGTGGGGGCGCAGCTTCGTCGAGTACGGGACGGCGGCGGCGCGTGCCGCGCTCGCGGACGCCGGCCTCAATTGGCGGGACGTGGGATCCGTGGTCGGCGCGGACACCGTGCGCGGCGGCTATCCGGGCTATGTGGCCGGGGCGACGTTCGCCAAGGCGCTCGGCTGGCAGGGCGCGCGGGTCGCGAGCGTGTACGCGGCCTGCGCTTCCGGAGCGCAGGCGGTCAACACGGCGCGGGCGCAGATCCTGGCCGGGCTCGCGGACGTCGTGCTCGTGGTGGGGGCGGACGCCGCCCCCAAGGGCTTCTTCCGGCCCGCGGGCGGGGACCGGCCCGACGATCCGGACTGGCTGCGCTTCCGGGTCCTCGGGGCGACGAACCCGACGTACTTCGGTCTCTACGCACGCCGCCGGATGGCCCTGCACGGCGACACCTTGGAGGACTTCGCCCAGGTCAAGGTGAAGAACGCCGCTTGTGGGGCGCTCAATCCGAACGCGCGCTACCGCAAGCAGGTCACGGCCGAGGAGGTCGCAGGCTCCGCCGTCGTGGCCGATCCGCTGCGCCTGCTCGACATCTGTGCGACGTCGGACGGGGGCGCGGCGCTGGTCCTCTCCAGCATGGAGTTCGCGCGGCGGCACGGGGCCGCGGACGCGGTCCGCATCCGCGCCGTCTCCACTGTCACGCCGACGTATCCGAACACCGTGCTGGACCTGCCCGACATCGCGACGGACTCGGCCGCGGCGGTCACGTCCGAAGGACCGGCCTTCCGGGCGTCGATCGCCCACGCCGCCTACGAGGAGGCCGGTACGGGGCCGGAGGACCTGTCGCTCGCAGAGGTCTACGACCTGTCCACCGCCCTGGAGTTGCAGTGGTACGAGGACCTCGGGCTGTGCCGTGAGGGTGAGGGCGCCAAGCTGCTGCGGGAAGGTGCCACCGCGCCCGGCGGGCGCATACCCGTGAACTCCAGCGGCGGTCTCGCCTCTTTCGGAGAGGCGGTTCCGGCGCAGGCCATCGCCCAGGTCTGCGAGCTGACCTGGCAGCTGCGCGGCACGGCCGGCCCGCGTCAGGTGGCCGGGGCCCGGGTCGGGATCACCGCGAACCAGGGGCTGTTCGGACACGGTTCGGCGGTCGTCGCGGTGCGCTGACATCACGGCCCGCGCGCCGGGCGAGCGCTCCGGGGAGCTCCGTGAACGACCCGGGGCTCGGTCTGGGACTGGGACTGGGGCTCGAACTGAGGGGGCTGTCGTGGCGCCGTCATGCTGCCGTGCCCTTCTCGGCGGGCCGTCTGCGCTCCGGAACTCCGAACGGGCGGTGCGGCGCGGGCCGGGGGGACACCGGCAGGCGGGCCCGGGTGGACGCATTGCGGGTCTCGTCACGGCGCTCTCACATCCTGTACGAGAACGGCCACTTAGAGGAGGGTTCACCGCCGGTTAACCGTTGCGGTCCGCGACCTTGACGCTCCACCACCCCCGGTGAACACTTCCGGGTGTCAGTCGGCAGCACCGTATGCCGGCCCACCGTCCGCTCGGGGTCCTTGCCTGCCCTTGGGGCGCTTCCTGCTACATCGCGGCAGGTCGGGGCCGTTCCCCCACACGCGACCCGTCGACTGCGTGGGCACGCTCGTCACGGATGCCGGGCGGGGCGCGGGACTCCCCTGCCATCGGTTGAAGTCACCAGAACCAGCCATGGATACGCACCCTGCACGGAGGACCGGGGCGAGGCCCCGGGCGAGGGCCTAGGAGCCGCCATGAGCAACGGAGACATCTTCCTCGGTGAGGTCATCGGCACCGCCATTCTGATCCTGTTCGGTGCCGGCGTCTGCGCCGCCGTCACCCTCAAACACTCCAAGGCGAGGGCCTCCGGGTGGATCGTGATCGCGTTCGGCTGGGGCTTCGGCGTGCTGGCCGGGGCGTACACGGCGGCGCCGCTCTCGGGCGGCCACCTCAACCCCGCCGTCACGCTCGGCATCGCCGTCGACACCGGCAAGTGGGACAAGGTCTGGGTGTATCTGTGCGGCCAGATGGTCGGCGCGATGCTGGGCGCCGTCCTCGCGTACCTGGTGTACCTCGCGCAGTTCAACGCCAACGTCAGCTCCGGCACGACGCGTGCGGACGGCACTCCGGAAGCCGGCGGTGCTCCTGAAGCGGACGGTCCCACGCCGACGCTGGGGATCTTCTCGACGATCCCCGAGATCCGGAACCCGGTCGCGAACCTGCTCACGGAGATCATCGCGACGATCGGCCTGGTCCTGCCCATTCTCGCCTTCGGGCTGACCAAGGGCCTGGGCGAGACGGGCACCACGGCGCTGATCGTGTCCCTGCTGGTGGTCGGCATCGGTCTGTCGCTCGGCGGGCCGACGGGTTATGCGATCAACCCCGCGCGCGACCTGGGCCCGCGCATCGTGCACCAGTTCCTGCCCATTCCCAACAAGGGCACCTCCGACTGGGGTTACGCCCTCATCCCGGTCGTCGGGCCACTGATCGGCGGCGTGCTGGCGGGAGTCATCTACAACGCCGCGTTCTGAGGCGCTCCGCCGCGGCCCGCGAAGCACTCCCGACAGGTATCTCAGACCTCTCAGACATCTCCCGAACCTCGCACCTCGGACCTTGAACGACCGTCTTCTCACGAAGGGGTAGCCATGCCCGACAACTCCGTGAAGTACGTCGCCGCCATCGACCAGGGCACCACCTCCAGCCGTTGCATCGTCTTCAACCACGCCGGCGAGATCGTCGCCGTCGACCAGCGCGAGCACCGTCAGATCTTCCCCAAGCCGGGCTGGGTCGAGCACGACGCGACCGAGATCTGGTCGAAGGTCCAGGCCGTGGTCGCCGGCGCGATCGCCAAGGCGGGCCTGCGCGCCGATCAGCTCAGCGCCCTCGGCATCACCAACCAGCGGGAGACCACGGTCCTGTGGGACCGCGCGACCGGCAAACCCGTGCACAACGCGATCGTCTGGCAGGACACGCGGACCTCCGCGCTCTGCACCGAGCTGGGCGGGACCGACGGCCAGGACCGCTTCCGCGAACAGACCGGCCTGCCGCTGGCCAGCTACTTCTCCGGACCGAAGGCGGCCTGGCTGCTCGACAACGTACCGGGCCTGCGGGCACGGGCGGAGCGCGGTGAGATCGCCTTCGGCACGATCGACTCGTGGCTGATCTGGAACCTCACCGGCGGCACCGACGGCGGCGTCCACGTCACGGACGTCACCAACGCGGGGCGCACCATGCTGATGAACCTGGAGACCCTCCAGTGGGACCCGTCGATCCTGTCGGCGATGAACGTCCCCGAGGCGGTCCTGCCGGAGATCCGCTCGTCGGCCGAGGTCTACGGCACGGCGGTCGGGCAGCTGTCCGGCGTGCCCGTGGCCTCCGCTCTCGGCGACCAGCACGCGGCCGTCTTCGGACAGGCCTGTTACGACGCGGGCACGGCGAAGAACACGTACGGCACCGGCAGCTTCTTGCTGCTCAACACCGGTAATCGGCCGGTTCCCTCGAAGAACGGGCTGCTCACCACCATGGGCTACAAGATCGGCTCCGAGGCGCCCGTGTACTGCCTCGAGGGGTCGATCGCGATCACCGGGGCCCTGGTGCAGTGGTTCCGCGACCAGCTCGGCATCATCAAGACCGCCGATGAGATCGAGACGCTGGCCGCGAGTGTGGACGACAACGGCGGCGCGTACATCGTGCCCGCGTTCTCGGGCCTCTTCGCCCCGTACTGGCGCTCCGACGCACGCGGTGTGGTCACCGGTCTGACCAGGTACGTGACCAAGGCGCACCTGGCGCGTGCGGTCCTGGAGGCGACGAGCTGGCAGACCCGTGAGGTCGTCGACGCCATGTACCAGGACTCCGGGGTACAGATCACGACCCTCAAGGTCGACGGTGGCATGACGAAGAACAACCTCCTGATGCAGCACCAGGCGGACGTGCTCGGTGTGCCCGTGGTCCGGCCCAAGGTCTCCGAGACGACGTGTCTGGGCGCCGCGTACGCCGCCGGGCTCGCGACGGGGGTGTGGAACGACCTGGACGAACTCAAGGCCCACTGGCAGCGCGACGTCGAGTGGTCGCCGTCCATGGACGCGGGGACCCGCGACCGCGAGTACGGCAACTGGCGCAAGGCGGTGGAGAAGAGCTTCGGCTGGCACGAGGACGAGGCGTAGCCCGGCCCCTGCGGTAGCCGGCGGGACGTTGCCGTAGGCCGGGTCCCGCGGAAGGCAGCGGGACGGGGCGGAAGGCGGGAGCACGCGCGCGTAGCGGGGAAATTGCGCACTACGCGCGCGTGCGGCGCCGTACGCGTCAGGTCGCCGCGGGCTGTCGCCGCCGGGCCGCCGCCTGCGCGGCGTGTTCGACGACACCGATGAGGACGTCCTTCACGGACTCCTTGTCGCGTGCGTCGCACAGGACGACGGGGACCTGGGCGTCGAGGTCGAGCGCCCGCCGTACGGACTCGGCGGGGTAACGGGCGGCTCCCTCGAAGCAGTTGACGCCGACCACGAAGGGGATGGAACGCCGCTCGAAGTAGTCGACGGCGGCGAAACAGTCCTCCAGGCGGCGGGTGTCGGCGAGGACGACGGCGCCCAGCGCGCCGGTCGCCAGCTCGTCCCACAGGAACCAGAAGCGGTCCTGGCCGGGGGTGCCGAAGAGGTACAGGACCAGGTCCTTGCGCAGGGTGATCCGGCCGAAGTCCATGGCCACCGTGGTGGTGTGCTTGCCCTCGACGCCCTGGGTGTCGTCGACCGGGCGGCCCGCCTCGCTCAGTACTTCCTCCGTGCGCAGGGGCCTGATCTCGCTGACCGCGCCGACGAGGGTCGTCTTGCCCACGCCGAAACCGCCGGCCACCAGGATCTTGAGCGTGACGGGCTCGACGGGGCCCTTGCCGCGCTCGGAACGCCCGAAGATCATGGGGTGTCTCTCCTGCCTCACTGATCACTGATGTCGCTGGGTGCTGCACTAAGCCGTGTCACAGGGCCCTCAGCCCGTCGATGACGTCACGCAGGATGCTCTCGTCGGGCAGTTCCGCGGGGGGCACCGGCCGGGTCACGTGGACCAGTTCGTCGTCCACCAGATCGCCGATGAGCACGCGGACCACGCCGATGGGGAGGTCGAGTTCCGCGGCGAGTTCGGCGACCGACTGGGGGCCGTCCCGGCACAGGTCGACGATGTCGACGTGTTCCGGCGACAGGGTCTGGTCGGCCACCGGCTCGACGCCGCGCGCCTGTGCGACGACGACCGCGATCAGATCGAGCCGGTGCTGGCCCGCACTGGTGGTGCGGCCGCGTGTCATGGCGTACGGACGCACGACGGGGCCGGCCTCGTCGTCGAACCAGTGGTCGGTCTCCTGCGTCCCCTGTATCCGGTCACCGTCTGCGCTCATGCCGACCCACTACCCGCCGGCGGGCTGATCCGTGCGCGGAGCCGTCGCCAGATGTGCGCCCACCCGCTTGACCAGCAGCGTCATCTCGTAGGCGACGAGGCCGACATCGGAGTCCGCGTCGGACAGGACCGCGAGACAGCTGCCGTCGCCCGCCGCGGTGACGAACAGGAAGGCGTCGTCGAGCTCGACCACGGTCTGCCGGACCCCGCCCGCGTCGAAGTGCCGCCCGACCCCCTTGGCGAGGCTGTGGAATCCGGAGGCGACGGCGGCGAGATGCTCGCTGTCCTCCCGGCTGAGGTCCTGGGAGACCCCCGTCGGCAGTCCGTCCCCGGAGAGCACGAGCGCCTTGCGGATGCTGGCGACGCGCGCGACCAGGTCGTCGAGGAGCCAGTTGAGGCCCCCCGAGTCACCGTTCGTGGAGCGCGCGCCGGCCTTCGGTGCGGTCATCGACCGTCCCCCTCAGAAGTGGTTCCCTGTGCTGTGCCGTCGGCGCTGTCGTCGCCCTCGGCGTTCTCCTCGCGGCCGCGCCGCCAGCCGCGCTGCAGCGAGGCCATCCGGCTGCGCACCTCGTCGGCATCCCGGTCGGCGGGCGGTGCGGAGACTGTCTCGTCGCGGGCCGTCGCGCGGTCCCCGCGCAGATCGGGCCCGTCCTTCAACTGCGGGGCCAGGTTGGCCTGTCGTACGCGCATGGGCAGGCCCCCGGCGGTGGCCTCCGGCAGCGGTCCGGCCTCGGCCGCAGCGGTGGTCTCCGGCGGCGGTCCGGCCTCGACGGGAGCGGTGGCACGGGCGCGTCGCTGAGGGAGCTCCGTCAGCGGTGTCGGCGGGGTGTCGGCTCCGTCGCGGTCGTGCCGCTCCCCCGGC
>NZ_JAAGMG010001492.1 GCF_010548525.1 Streptomyces sp. SID14478 | reverse complement strand
AGGAGCGCCGAGGCCCGTACGGGCACGGGGCCGGGCGGGGCGTCCGTCCGCGGCGGTGCCGGGCATGGCGTCGGGGGCGGTGCGGGCCGCGCTGCCCGGCGCGGGCGAGGAAGGCTCGGAGGAGTCGTCCGCCCGGCTCTGCACGACGGGCAGGGCAGGCGGACGGACCGCGTCGGGCCTCGCATCCGTGCCGGACGTACTGCCCAATGGGACTGCTGTGGGCGGCAGTTGGGTGAGTGGAGCGCCCAGGGGTGGGCGGCCGGAGGAGGGCACGGGCGCGGGCGCGGGCGTG
>NZ_JAAGMG010001416.1 GCF_010548525.1 Streptomyces sp. SID14478 | reverse complement strand
GGCGACGCCGCCGTCACCGCGGTCGTCGACGGGATGCGGGCCGCCGCGGACAAGATGGGCCTCGCGCGTGTGCGCGCCGCCCGCCACCGCGTCGAGCACGCCGAGATGATGACCCCCGAATCCGTGGCCGCCTTCGCCGAGTTGGGGCTCACGGCGTCCGTACAGCCCGCCTTCGACGCGCTGTGGGGCGGCGAGGACGGCATGTACGCCGACCGCCTGGGAGCGCAGCGGGCGGGGACGCTCAACCCGTTCGCGTCCCTGCTGCGCGCCGGCGTCCCGCTCGCCTTCGGCTCCGACAGCCCGGTGACCCCGCTCGACCCGTGGGGCACGAT
>NZ_JAAGMG010001378.1 GCF_010548525.1 Streptomyces sp. SID14478 | reverse complement strand
GAAGCCGCGGCCGTCGTCCACCACGTCCAGGGCCACGGAGGTCTCCATGAAGCTCAGGGTGATCTCGGCGCGCCGCGCGTCGGAGTGCCGCACCGTGTTGCCGAGCGCCGACTGGGCGATCCGCAGCAGCGCCACCTCGTACGGGGTGGGCAGCTCCAGCGGCGTACCGCTCACCGTGCAGCGGGCGGCCATCCCCGGCGCCGTGGCGCACAGCCGCTCCAGGGCGCCGGGCAGCGAGCCGGCCGCCAG
>NZ_JAAGMG010001342.1 GCF_010548525.1 Streptomyces sp. SID14478 | reverse complement strand
CCGCTCCTGGGTGTGCCGCTCGGCGCCCAGCATCGTGTTCAGCGCCAGACCGAGGCGCCCGACCTCCGTGTCGTCGTCGGCGGGGGCGACGTGGCCCGCGCGGTCGCCGGAGGCGATGGCGTCCGCGTCCCGGGCCATCGCCTCCAGCGGGCGCAGACCGCGGCGCAGGACCCAAAGGCCCGCGCCAGCGAGGAGCGCCAGCACACCACCGGTCGCCGCCGCCTCGACGATCAGCACCTGCCGCAAGGTGCCCTGCACCTGGTCCAGGGGGACGGCCGCG
>NZ_JAAGMG010001297.1 GCF_010548525.1 Streptomyces sp. SID14478 | reverse complement strand
CTCGTCGCCCCACCGCCCGGCCGCGGTCTCGCCCACCTCGAAGAGGCGACGCACACCGCGCACCGGGCCCTCGTCTCCCCGGCGCTGCAAGGGCGCGCACTGGCCGCATTGAAGGCAGCCGTGGAACGCACCGCCTACGTACTGGCCCGCCGCCTCACCCGGCGGCGGGAGACCGACCTGGTGGAGGAGTTCTGCCACTGGCTGCCCGCCGCCGCGGTGGTCGCCGCCCTCGGCCTGCCCTACGCGGACACCGCCCCCGTCACCGACTGGTGCCGCGCCGGCCTGACCCACCTGGGCGCCGTCCCGGCGGGCCTGGACGCCTTCCTGCGCCCTCATGTCGTACGCCGCCGGGCGCACCCGCGCGACGACCTCCTGTCGGTGCTGTGCACCGCGCGGACCGACGGCCGCCCGCTGTCCGACGAAGCGGTCACGGCCCTCGTGGCGACCCTGCTCGGCGCGGGCGG
>NZ_JAAGMG010001253.1 GCF_010548525.1 Streptomyces sp. SID14478 | reverse complement strand
CCGCGATGTTCGCCGCAGGGCCGGGGCGGTGGCTGGTGACCGTCGACGACGCCCAGTGGCTCGACGAGGCGAGCGCGGCGGTGCTGTTCGGCGCGGTGCGGGCCGTGGACGCCGGGCGGGTGCAGACGGTGGTGGCGAGGAGCACCGCGTGGACCGGAGCCCGGCGGGACGACGGCGCGGCCGCCCACGTTCCGGCCCACGTCCCGAAGGTGCGCCTGGGGCTGCTCACGCTGGAGGAGACGATCGCCTTCGTGCAGGACCGCGGCCTGCCCGTCGGCCGGGGCCCGGCTGTCCACCGGGCCTGCGGCGGACACCCCTTGCTCGTACGCGCCCTCGTCGACGGCCGGACAGGACAGTCGCCGACGGCCGGGATCAGCGGGGAGACCTCTGCTGACGTGGCGGACCTGTGCGAGGCCTGGCTGGCATCCGTGCCCCGGCACGTCCGTGCGTCCCTGACCCCCCTGGCCCTCACCCAGCAGCCGACCCTGCTCCATCTACGGCGTACCTGGCCCGCGCTGGACGACGGGCACATCGCCGTCGCCCTCGCGGCCGGAATCCTGTCCCCCCTGCCCGGCGACCGCATCGGCTTCGCCGCCGAACTACTGCGTCGCCATGCCGTGACGGCGATCTCCGGGACCGCACGCGCGGCGGCGCACCGTGCACTGGCGGCCACGGCCGCGGATCCGGTACTCGCGGCACGGCACGACCTGTTGTCCGCGGACCGGCCCACTCCCGGACAGCTGACCCGGGCGGACGAAGCTGCCCGCACCGCACGCGAGGGAGGCGATCCCGCGCTGGCCGCCGACATCCTGCTGGCCGCGGCGCGACGCACGCCGTCCGGCCAACGGGGCCACCGCCT
>NZ_JAAGMG010001175.1 GCF_010548525.1 Streptomyces sp. SID14478 | reverse complement strand
CAGTTTGCCACCCGGTCGGGGATCTCGGGGGCCAGCCGGCGTTCCGCGCGGCGGGCCACGGCCCCGGAGAGCAGCGGCACACCGACCCCGGCGAGCAGCAGTCCGACGGCAAGCACGGCGCCGGCCGCGGGCAGCATCCAGGCGGTGAAGGCGACGGAACCCGCGCCTACCAGTGCCGCGACCGACGCGGGCAGCAGCCAGCGCAGCCAGTAGTCCTGGAGGGCGTCGACATCGGCGACCAGACGGGACAGCAGGTCCCCGCGCCTTCGCGTCCGCAGACCGGCGGGCGCGAGCCGCTCCAGGCGCCGGTAGACGGCGACCCGGGTGTCGGCGAGCATCCGCAGCACGGCGTTGTGCGACACGAGCCGCTCCGCGTACCGGAAGCAGGCCCGGCCGATGCCGAACGCGCGCGTGGCCGTCACCGCCACCATCAGGTACAGCACGGGCGGCTGCTGCGAGGCCCGCGAGATCAGCCAGCCGCTGGTCGCCATCAGGCCGACCGAGCTGCCGAGCGCGAGCGCCCCGAGCAGCAGCGCGAGCGCGAGCCGCGAGCGGCGCGGACGGGCCGC
>NZ_JAAGMG010001138.1 GCF_010548525.1 Streptomyces sp. SID14478 | reverse complement strand
GTGGCCGGTGGCCCAGCCGTAGGCGACGACGAGGACGTCGAGCGCGAACATGAGCGCCAGCGGGTCCCGGCGGTCGCGGCGCCACCTGCGCCACAGCACCGGAAGCCCGAGCAGGGCCAGCCAGAACCGGCCGGGCATGCCCTCGTAGAGCTGGTGGTGGATCGCGTCGACGCTGCTGTCCCCGGCCAGCGCGAGGACGTCGTAGAACGGCCAGGCCAGTGCCGTCGCCGCGGCCGCCGCC
>NZ_JAAGMG010001100.1 GCF_010548525.1 Streptomyces sp. SID14478 | reverse complement strand
GTGGCGCCGCGCTCCCTGGAGAACCTGCGCCGGGAGGCGGGCGCGGCCGCCGTACGGCTCGACAAGGACGACGAGTTCGAGGCGGCGCGGCTCGGCCGGCTGAGCGCGCGGGCCGTCGCCCAGCTCGGCCCGCAGGCGGACGCCGTGCTCGTCCACCACGACCTCAAGGGCGAACACCTGCTGGTCTCGCAGGACGGCCGGGTGCGTGGCGTCCTCGACTGGACCGACGCGGCCGTCGGCGATCCGGC
>NZ_JAAGMG010001021.1 GCF_010548525.1 Streptomyces sp. SID14478 | reverse complement strand
CACCTCCCGTCGGCCTGGCAGGGCGCGGCGATCTCCTGCGCGGACGACGGCACGGTCATGAAGGCCACGGTCAGGGTGGACGTCCCGCTGTTCTTCCCGGGGGTGAACCCGGGGTGGAGCGTCACGGGCGAGGCGGGGGCCGCTTCCGAGGCGGATCAGTGAAGGGGCCCGGGCCACGGGGCGCCGCCCCGGACCCCGCTCCTCAAGCGCCGGAGGGGC
>NZ_JAAGMG010000982.1 GCF_010548525.1 Streptomyces sp. SID14478 | reverse complement strand
AGGTGTACGAGGCGGCGCGCACGGTGTCGTACGCGAGTGACGTCACCTGGCGCGAGGTCGGCCGGGTCCTCAAGTCCCGCTCGGGGCGCCCCCGGCTGCGCGCCATGCTCGGCGGCGGGAAGTCCGCGCCCGTCGAGCGCTCGCCGCTGGCCGAAGGCGTCGTCGAGATGGACGGAGAGGTCGTCCTCGCCCGGGCGGCCCGGCCCGAGCGGGATCCGGTGCTCGCGCTGCGCGCGGCGGCCG
>NZ_JAAGMG010000942.1 GCF_010548525.1 Streptomyces sp. SID14478 | reverse complement strand
GATCCGCGGCGTACGACGTGACGAGGGCGGCCGCGTCGGCGGGGCGGCGCGTGCGGTACGGGGCGACGAGCGCACAGAGGTCGCTGCCCGTCAGGTGGGCGGCGCTCTTGTCGACCGTCGTGAGGTAGACGCCGCCGGGGCGCAGCACGCGCGCGGCCTCGGCGATCACGGGCGCCGCGTCGTCGAGGAGGTGGAGCAGCCAGACCGAGGTGACGGCGTCGAACGTGCCGTCGGCGAACGGGAG
>NZ_JAAGMG010000906.1 GCF_010548525.1 Streptomyces sp. SID14478 | reverse complement strand
CCTCGGCGTCTCCCACGACCCCGACCCCGCCCCCTGCACCCGTACCCGCGTCGGCGCGCCCCGCGCTCGATGGTGAGCGCCCCCTCCGTCGTGGCTCGCCCCGCGCCTGGCGGGGCCCGTCCCTCGCCGTGCTGCTGCTCTGCATCGCCGCGGCCGCGGCCTCCGCGGGTCTGCACGGCGCCGATCTGCGCAGAGGGCCGGTACCGGAGCTCGC
>NZ_JAAGMG010000867.1 GCF_010548525.1 Streptomyces sp. SID14478 | reverse complement strand
GCCGGGCCGCTGCACCGCGGCGCGGATGCGCTCCGCCACCAGTTCGTAGTGGGTGCAGCCCAGGACGACGGCCTTCACGTCGGACGGCGTGAGGGCGGCCGCGGCCGCGATCGCCCGGTCGATGCCGTCTTCGTCGGCCCACTGCACCGCGTCGGCGAGCCCCGGGCACGGCACCTCGGTGACCTCGGCGCCCGCGGCGAAGTCGCGGATCAGCCCACGCTGGTAGGGGC
>NZ_JAAGMG010000811.1 GCF_010548525.1 Streptomyces sp. SID14478 | reverse complement strand
GACCCCGCCCCACACGCCCGCCGCCTCCGCCCCCTCGGTGTCCTCGGCGGCGTCCCGGGCGGCCCGGTGCACCAGCCACACGGGCAGCGCGAGCAGCAGCAGCGGGGTCACGCCCAGCGGCGCGGGACTCCCGGACAGCGTGTCCGTCCTGATCACCTCGGCGCCGTGGGCGAGCAGCCACAGCGCGGCGGCGGTGTGCAGGGCGCCGCCGGGTCCGCTGTCCGGGTAGGGCGAACTGATCCACAGCACCATCACGAGCACGGCGCAGGCGCCGAGCCCGAGCCCCGCGGCCACGAGGCCGCCGAACACTCCGGCGGCGGGCCCTGGGGACCGCTCCCGCACCCGGGTCAGCAGCAGGGGCAATGACAGTCCACGGCCGGTCATCTGGGTCACCGGCCCATGCTCCCAACGACACGCGCTTTCCCGTCGCAACAGGCGAAGTACGGATGTGTCGCTCAAGATACGCTTATGTACTTTTTCGCGCGAAAGGGTGTGTGGAGTTCCCGATGACGCAGCGTCCCGCAACCCCACTGCCGACACCCACCGAGCGCCGCAGGATCCGCGTGGCGAAGTCGCTGACGCAGACTCAGGTCGCGCAACGGGTCGGCGTGACTCGCGCGACCGTCCAGTCCTGGGAGACGGGCCGCACCGCGCCCCGGGGCCGCAAACGGGAGGTCTACGCGAAGGTCCTGGCAGAGCTGAACGTCGACGCGGAACCGCGCCCGGAACCGGTCCCCCTGACCAAGGCCACGGCCCGGCCCGGAGCCGGGGCGGAGGCCGCCTCCGGTGCGGGTTCCGGTACGAAGGCACGGTCCGGGACCGTCACCGCCGTCAAGGAGCGCCCCGCGGCCGCGAACGCCGGTGCGGGTACCGGTGCTGATGCCGACTCCGATGCCGAGGGCGACGTCACCGGTCCGGAGCAGCCCCCGGGCCGCACTCCGACCGAGGCCTTCGACGCCCTCTACGCGTACACCGCCCCGCACCTCGTGCGGCAGACCTATCTGCTCAGCGGGCGCCGGGCACTGGCCCGCGAGTCCGTGGAGCGCGCCTTCCAGCTGGCCTGGCAGCGCTGGCCCGAGGTCGCGGTCGACCCGGACCCGGCGGGCTGGGTGCGCGCGGCGGCGTACGAGTACGCGATGTCGCCCTGGCACCGGCTGCGCCCCGCGTACCGCCACCCGGACGCACCGCCCGCCGAGACCGACGACCGCAAGCTCCTCGACGTACTGATGAGCCTGCCGCCCGCCTACCGGCGCACCCTGCTGCTCTACGACGGGGTGGGCCTGGACCTGCCGGAGACCGCCGCCGAGACGGAGGCCAGCACACCGGCCACCGCGAACCGCATCCTGCACGCCCGCGCGGCCGTCGCCGAGCAGCTGCCGGACCTGGGCGTGCCCGAGCAGTTGCACCGGCGCCTGACCGAGCTGGCGGGGGCGGAGAAGCTCGACGCCCCGAAGTCCACGCTCGTACGGAACGTCGGCGAGAAGCGCACCCGGTTCTGGACCCGGGCCGCGATCGCCGTCACCGTCCTGATCGTGGGCGCGACCGCGCTGACGGTCCGGGTGGCCCCGACGCACTACGAGCCGGTGCCCGCGCCCGGCGCCCCGGTCAGCGGGGTCCCGCCGTTGACCGGCCCGGGCCGGCTGACCGAGCACGAGCGGCAGTTGCGCGAGCAGTTGCACAAGGAGATGAGCGGCGGGCCCGAGCGCCTCGCGCCCGCCGCGGAATGACGCCCGGGCACCCCGCGCCTGCCGCGCGACGATGAGGGGCCCGCACCGGTACCGGTGCGGGCCCCTCATCTGCGTACAGCGGCTGCCTACGAAAGGAGCTCGCGGGCCAGCTTGGCGGTCTCGGTCGGCGTCTTGCCGACCTTGACGCCGGCGGCCTCGAGGGCCTCCTTCTTCGCCTGGGCGGTGCCCGAGGAGCCGGAGACGATGGCGCCGGCGTGGCCCATGGTCTTGCCCTCGGGGGCGGTGAAGCCCGCGACGTAGCCGACGACCGGCTTCGTCACGTTCGCCTTGATGTAGTCGGCGGCACGCTCCTCGGCGTCGCCGCCGATCTCGCCGATCATCACGATGAGGTCGGTCTCGGGGTCGGCCTCGAACGCAGCGAGCGCGTCGATGTGCGTGGTGCCGATGACCGGGTCGCCACCGATGCCGACGGCCGACGAGAAGCCGATGTCACGGAGCTCGTACATCATCTGGTACGTCAGCGTGCCGGACTTCGAGACCAGGCCGATGCGGCCCGGCTTCGTGATGTCGCCCGGGATGATGCCGGCGTTCGACTGACCGGGGGTGATCAGACCCGGGCAGTTCGGGCCGATGATGCGGGTCTTGTCGCCCTTGGACTTCGCGTACGCGTAGAACGCGGCGGAGTCGTGGACGGCGATGCCCTCGGTGATGACGACGGCGAGCGGGATCTCGGCGTCGATCGCCTCGACCACGGCGGCCTTGGAGAAGGCCGGCGGGACGAAGAGGACCGACACGTTGGCGCCCGTCTTCTCGATCGCCTCGGCGACGGAACCGAAGACGGGGATCGACGTGCCGTCGAAGTCCACCTCGGTGCCGGCCTTGCGCGGGTTCACGCCGCCGACGATGTTCGTGCCGTCGGCCAGCATGAGCTTGGTGTGCTTCATGCCCGTGGCACCGGTCATGCCCTGGACGATGACCTTGCTGTCCTTGTTGAGGAAGATAGCCATGGCTGTTCTGTCCCTCGTCCCTTACTTCGCGGCCGCGAGCTCGGCGGCCTTGTCGGCCGCGCCGTCCATGGTGTCCACGCGCTGCACCAGCGGGTGGTTGGCGTCGGAGAGGATCTTGCGACCCAGCTCGGCGTTGTTGCCGTCGAGGCGGACGACGAGGGGCTTCTCGACCTTCTCGCCCTTCTCCTCGAGGAGCGCGAGCGCCTGGACGATGCCGTTGGCGACCTCGTCGCAGGCGGTGATGCCGCCGAAGACGTTGACGAACACGGACTTGACGTCCGGGTCGCCGAGGATGATCTCCAGGCCGTTGGCCATCACCTGGGCGGAGGCGCCGCCACCGATGTCGAGGAAGTTGGCCGGCTTCACGTTGCCGTGGTTCTCACCGGCGTACGCGACGACGTCCAGGGTCGACATGACCAGACCGGCACCGTTACCGATGATGCCGACCTCGCCGTCGAGCTTGACGTAGTTGAGGCCCTTGGCCTTGGCAGCGGCCTCGAGCGGGTCGGCCGCGTCCTTGTCCTGCAGGGCCTCGTGGTCGGAGTGCCGGAACTCGGCGTTCTCGTCCAGGGAGACCTTGCCGTCGAGGGCGATGATGTCGCCGGAGGCGACCTTGGCGAGGGGGTTGACCTCGACGAGGAGGGCGTCCTCCTCGATGAAGGTCTTCCACAGCGTCACCAGCACGTCGGCGACCTTGTCGGCGACGTCGGCCGGGAACTTCGCGGCGGCCGCGATCTCCAGGGCCTTGGCCTTGTCGACACCGACGTTGGCGTCGATCGGCGTCTTGGCGACGGCCTCCGGGCGGGTGGCCGCCACCTCCTCGATCTCCACGCCGCCCTCGACGGAGGCGATGGAGAGGAAGGTGCGGTTGGTGCGGTCCAGGAGGAAGGAGACGTAGTACTCCTCCACGATCTCCGGAGCCGTCTCGGCCATCATCACCTTGTGGACCGTGTGGCCCTTGATGTCCATGCCGAGGATGTTGGTCGCGTGTGCGACGGCCTCGTCGGGGGTGGCGGCGAGCTTCACGCCACCGGCCTTGCCCCGGCCACCGACCTTCACCTGCGCCTTGACGACGGACTTGCCGCCGAGACGCTCGGTCGCGGCGCGCGCGGCCTCAGGCGTGTCAATGACTTCACCGGCCAGCACCGGTACTCCGTGCTTGGCGAAGAGGTCCCTCGCCTGGTACTCGAACAGGTCCACGCGCGTCCGTCCCTATCAGTGATCTCGCGGTTCTGCGGTCTGCTGTCTGCTGGGCGTGCCGCGAGGGGCAACGTGACTCCGCTGTCACATGTGACGAGTGCTGTCACTAGGGAGGCGTACACGGTGGCCCGGTACGCGGCATGTCCGTCTCGCAGGTTATCGCCGCTCAGCGATGCCTTCTAAATCGCAGATCACACCTGAGCGGTGATACCGGTCACAGAGCGTCCCGTTTGTGGCGCTGTTCGCCACTGTTCGCGGCCTCACCGTGCGGGGGTACGCACGGTGAGGCCACCCGAAGAGCCCCGGATGTTCACCAGGGCCCGAGGCGGGCTGCCCGTCCCCACGGGTCGCCCGCCGGTACGCCGACGGTCGGCCCGGTCGCGCCGACGGATTTCGGCCGACCGGGCTCAGCGGCGTCGGTCAGAGGTCCGTCGTCAGATGCCCTGCACGTAGCTGGGCGCGACGGAGCCGGCGACACCCTGCACACCGCTGACGGCGTTGCCCGCGAGCGGCACCGCGTCGGCGACGACCGTGCCGGTCAGGTCCTGCGCGAACGGGGCGACCTCGCCGGTCACGCCCTGCGCCAGCGGCCGCACCTCGTCGCCGACGACGGTCTGCGCGAAGGGCGCCACGTCGTCCCCGACGACCCCGCCCACGAACGGCGTGACGTCGCCGGTGACGCCCCGCGCCAGCCCGTGCGCGCTGCTGCCGACGCCCTGCACGACGGGCCGGACCTGGTCGACGACCCGCTGCACGAGCGGGTGCACGGCCTCGACGACATCGACCTCGACTGCACCGGGTTCGAGGTGGAGACCCTGATGAACATCCGGGTCGTCAAGGCGGGCCTGCGGGTCCAGGAGATCCCGAGCCACGAGTACCTGCGCATCCACGGCGCCAGCAACCTCCGCGCGGTGCGGGACGGGCTGCGCGTGCTGAAGGTGATCCTCAAGGAGCGCTCGAACCGGCGCGCCCAGCGCGGCAAGCTCGCCGCCGCGCGGCTCGACACGGTGCGGGGAGAAGGGTCTTGACGGAACATCATGACGCGCGGATGACGGCTTCGGTCGTCATCTGCGTGTACACCGAGGACCGTTGGACCGACATCCTCGCCGCCGTCGACTCCGTGCGGACGCAGTCGCATCCGGCCCTGGAGACCCTGCTGGTCGTCGACCACAACCCGACGCTGCGCGAGCGTCTCGCCAAGGAGTACCGAGAGACGGCCGACGTGCGGGTCCTGGCGAACGCGGGCCCGCGCGGCCTGTCCGCCGGGCGCAACACCGGCATCGCCGCCTCGCGCGGCGAGATCATCGCGTTCCTCGACGACGACGCCGTCGCGGAGCGGGACTGGCTGCGCCACTTCGCCGACGGGTACGCCGACCCGAAGGTGATGGCGGTCGGCGGACGCACCGAACCGATCTGGGCCTCGGGGCGCCGGCCCGTCTGGTTCCCCGAGGAGTTCGACTGGGTGGTGGGCTGCACGTACAAGGGCCTGCCGCCCGGCAGGGTCGAGGTGCGCAACGTGCTGGGCGGCAACGCCTCGTTCCGCCGCGCCGCCTTCGACCTCGCCGGCGGCTTCGCCACGGGCATCGGCCGCGACGGCGACAGGCGCCCGCTGGGCTGCGAGGAGACGGAGCTGTGCATCCGGCTGTCCCGCGCCCGACCGGACGCGGTGCTGTTGATCGACGACCGGGCGGTGATCCACCACCGGGTCCCGGCCGGGCGCGAGCAGTTCTCCTACTTCCGCACCCGCGCCTACGCGGAGGGCCTGTCGAAGGCCCTGGTCGCCCGGAGCGTCGGCGCGGACAAGGGCCTGGAGAGCGAGCGCGCGTACACGAGCCGGGTGCTGCCGGCCGGTGTGGCCCGCGGCGTGCGCGACTTCGTCCTGGCCAGGCCGGGGGGCGCGGGCCGGGCCGGGGCCATCGTGGCCGGAGTGGCGGCCGCGGCCGGCGGGTACGTACTCGGGAGCTTCCGGGCACGCGGCGGGGGCGCGACCTTCCGCGTCGCGCCGAACGACCGGGGCGAGGGGGACGTGGGGGAAGCGGCATGACGGTGCGGCAGCAGGCATCCGGGGGCGCGGCCGAGCGGGCCGTCCCCATCCTGATGTACCACTCCATCGCCCACGACCCGAGACCCGCCACCCGCGGGCTCTCCGTGGCGCCCGCGGATTTCACCGAGCAGATGGGGATACTCGCGGACCTGGGGTGCACCCCGCTGACCACCGCCGACCTCGCCGGAATCTGGCGGGGCGGCGGCCGGCCGCTGCCGGACCGGCCCGTCCTGATCACCTTCGACGACGGCTACGAGGGCGTGCACCGGCACGCCCTGCCCGTCCTCGCCGAGCACGGCTTCGCGTCCACCCTGTTCGTCTCGACGGGGTGGCTGCGCGGGCCGTACGACACCGGGGGCGGCCTCGACACGATGCTCGACTGGGACCAGGTGCGGGCGCTCGCCGCGCAGGGCTTCGAGATCGGCGGGCACAGCCACACCCATCCGCAGCTCGACCAACTCGACGCCGAGGACCTGGAGTTCGAGCTGCGGCGCTGCAGGGAGATCGTCGACGGCGAGCTGGGCACGGCGCCCGTCTCCTTCGCCTACCCGTACGGTCACTCCGACCGGAGGGTGCGGCGGGCGGTGCGCGCGGCCGGTTTCGCCCAGTCGCTCGCCGTCGGCAACGCCCTCGCCCGTCGCCGTCAGGGCCCGTACGCCCTGCGGCGCGTCACCGTGCGCCGGTCCACCGGCCCCGCCGAGTTCGAGCGGCTGGTCGAGGGCCGCGGGATCGGCCGCCAGTTCGCCAGGGACCGTACCCTCACCAAGGGGTACGCCGTGGTCCGCAGAGCCCGACAGGCCCGCCGGAAGGCAACCCGTACCCGTGTCTGACACGACCACCGCCCAGGCACCACCCACCAGTACCGCGACCGGGCCGCAGGCGCCGCCCGGTCGCAGACTCAGGCTGCCCGGCATGGGCCGCGGCAGGAAGGGCAGACCGGAGGGCATGGGGTCGGGGGGCGGTAACCAGCTGTTCCGCAACGCCTATGCGCTGATGCTGAACACCGGCATCTCCGGCGTGCTCGGCGTCGGTTTCTGGCTGGCCGCCGCCCACTACTACTCGGCGGACTCCGTCGGCCAGGGGTCCGCGGCGATCGCGGCGATGAAGTTCCTCGCCGGCATCACCGCCGTGACGCTGACCGGCGCCCTGGCCCGCTTCATCCCGATCGCGGGGCGCAGCACGGGGCGCTTCATCTTCCGTACGTACGCGGGCAGTTCGCTGGCCGTCGCGTGCGCGGCCACGGTCTTCCTGCTGACGCTGGACGCGTGGGGGCCGTCGTACCGCTTCCTGCACGGGACGCTGCACGGGCTCGGCTTCGTCGCGGCCGTCATCGCCTGGTCCCTGCTCACGCTCCAGGACGGGGTGCTGACGGGGCTGCGCAGCGCGCTGTGGGTGCCGGTCGGCAACACCGTGTTCTCCACGGTGAAGCTGGGGCTGCTCGTCGCGTTCGCCGTGGCGATCCCCACGGCCGGCGTGTTCGTGTCGTGGGTCGTCGCGATCGCGTTCTCCGTGGTGCCGCTGGGCTTGCTCGTGTTCCGGCGGCTCGTGCCCCGGCACATCAAGGCCACCGAGCAGAGGGCGGATCCGCCGACGCTGCGCGAGATGGGCCGCTTCCTGGCGGGCGACTACACGGGGTCGCTGTTCTCGCTGGCCGTCGTCTACCTCGTACCGGTCCTCATCGCCTCGCAGGTCAGCTCCGCCGACAACGCGTACTTCTACATCACCACCACGATCGGCGGCACGGTCAACCTGCTGGCCATCAACATGGGCGCCTCGCTGACCGTGGAGGGCTCGCACGATCCGGCGCAGCTCGCGGCCAACACCCGGGCCGCGCTGCGCCGGATGGTGCGCATCATGATCCCGATCTGCGGACTGCTGTTCCTCCTGGCGCCTTACGTGCTGCGCGTGTTCGGGCAGGACTACGCCGACGCGGCGACGCCGCTGCTGCGCTGGTTCGCGGTCGGCGCGGCCCTGCGCGTGGTCATGGAGACGTACTTCGCGGTGCTGCGTGCGCAGAGCCGCACCTCCGGACTCGCCTGGCTGCAGGGCCTGTTGTGCGTCCTGGTGCTCGGTCTGACGCTGCTGCTCCTGCCCCGGATGGGGCTGACGGGCGCGGGCGTCGCGGAGATCTCCTCGCTCGCCGTGATCGTGGCGATCGCCGCACCGAAGCTGTGGCGCATCCTGCGCGCCGCTCCCCCGGCACCGGCCGCCGACGGCGCGGCGCCCGACGGCGACCTGGCCGATCTGGGGGCGGCGAAGGTACCGGCCGGCGCGGCGGAGCGGCAGGGTCCGAAGTGGGCGCTGCGCGACGCGATGGACTCCGACACGCTGCATCTCGCGGTGCAGCTCAACCTCGACCACCAGGAGTGGCGGCCCGACGTGCGCCCGGCTCCGGCGACCCCGCCGGACGGCACGCACCGGCCGACGTGGGCACTCAAGTCGCCGCCACCCATGCCCCGTTCAGCCGTCGAGGAGGCGTCCTCGGCCTCGCAGGCGTCGAGCCGCGGGCACACCGAGGGCGGCGCAGGGGTGTCGTACGACGCCGGGTCCGAGGCGCTGTTCGAGGTCGAGCCGGACGCGCCGTTCGACCTCGACCTCGATTCCGGGTCCGAGCACGGGTCCTGGGATGGGGCCGGGAGCGAAGCCACGCCCGAGGAAGCGCCCTCCGAGGAGTCCGAGCCCGGGTCCGAGCCCGAGTCCGAGTCCGGCGTCCCGGCGGAGCGGAAGCGGCGGGCGCGGATCACCCCGGCCGCCGCCGTCCTCTCCCTGCTGCTCGTCGCGGCCCTCGGCCTGTACTGGGGCCCGGTCCTCGGGATGGGCGACACGGATCTGGACGCGATGGGCGGGCTCGGCCTGATCTCGGTCCTGCCGCCCCTGACCCTGCTCGGCGCCGCGCTGCTCATCGGCGTCTTCGCTTCGCTGCTGTGGCTCGAACGCCCGCACAGACGACTGCTGTTGCTCACGTTGCTCGCCACGGTCGTCTGTCTGCACGCGCTGCCCGCCGTCATCGAGTCGGAGCCGCGGTTCGCGACGGCCTGGCAGCACCTGGGCTTCCTGGACTACATCGACCGCACCGGTACCGCGGTCCCCGACCTGGACGCCCGCTGGAGCTGGCCCGGGTTCTTCGCCCTGGCCGCGTTCGTCGCCAAGGCCTGCGGCGTCAGCGACCTCACGGAGGTCATCCGCTGGTGGCCGCTGGCCGTCCAACTCCTGTATCTGGCACCGATGTTCCTGCTGCTGCGCTCGGTCCGGGCGAGCTGGCGGGCCAAGTGGACCGGCCTGTGGATCTTCGTGCTGAGCGGCTGGGTCGGCCAGGACTACTTCTCGCCGCAGGGCTTCACGTACCTCCTCTACCTCGTGTTCGTGGCGATCCTGCTGGTCTGGTTCCGGGCGCCCCGGGTGCTGTGGACCAAGCGGCGCCCCGGTGAGCTGGAGGTCGAGCCGACGGACCGGCGCCAGCGCGCGGTGCTGCTCGTCGTCCTGATCGCGCTGTTCGCGGCGACGGTCCCGGCGCACCAGCTCACCCCGTTCGTGATGCTGGGCGTCCTCGCGGTGCTGGTCCTGGTGGGCCGCTGCGAACTGCGCGGCCTGCCACTGCTGTTCGGCGTCGTCGTCGTGGTCTGGCTCGGCTTCCTCGCGGAGCCGTACTGGTCGGGGCACTTCAACGACCTGTTCGGCGGCGTCGGCGGCGTCGGCGGCAATGTCACCTCCTCCGTCTCCGGCCGTATACAGGGCGGCAGTTCGACCCACAAGCTCGTCCTGTACACACGGGTGCTGCTCGCGGGCGCCGTGATGGCGTTCGCCTGCTACGGCTGGTGGCGCCGGCGCGAGTGGAAGTACCGCGAGCGGTCGCTGGTCGTGCTGACCTTCGTGCCGTTCCTGGGCTTCGGCATGCAGTCGTACGGCGGCGAGATGGCGCTGCGGGTCTTCATGTTCGCGCTGCCCGGCGCCGCGCTGCTGGCCGGCCTCGCCCTGTTCCCGCGCACGGGCGTGACGGCGAAGGAACGCGACCGGGACCGGGTCAGCCTCGCCCCGCTGGCCGCGCTGATGGCCGGGCTCGTGCTCATGGGCGGTTTCCTGGTGGCCCGTTGGGGCAACGAGCCGTTCGAGCGGATCCTGCCCGGCGAGGTCGCGGCGATGGACTACGTCTACGCCCACGACGATCCGACGGTCCGCCTGCTGTGGATGAGCGACGACACCGTGAACAACGTGACGCCGTCGCTGCCGTGGGGCGCCCGCGACATGGAGAAGGTCCAGTACGTGCCGACGCTCGCGCCGGTCGACCCGGTGCTGGTCGGCGGACTCGTCAAGTCGCTCAAGGACGCGGGCCCGGACTCGTACCTGATGATCAACAAGAGTCAGGTCACCTACCTCCAACTGGACGTCGGTTACGCGAAGAGCTGGCCGACGCGGCTCGTCGAGCACCTCGACAACCGGCAGGAGCTGAAGAAGGTCTACGTCAACGAGGACGTGACCATGTACCGGCTGCGCCAGGAGCCGACCGGCAAGGTGGCCGAGGCCGAGCCGGGCCCGATCGGCCCGCAGATCACCTGGACGCCGTGGTCGGTGGTGGGCGCGCTGGCCGCGCTCGCGCTGATCGTGCTCCTGACGGCGCGCGAGGTGGTCCGGGTGGCGATCCGCCCGGGCGTGCGGCAACTGCGTTGGCTGCAGAGCACGTTCTGGTTCTCGCTGCCGTTGCTGGCCGTGGTGCTGGCGTCGCTGATCCAGCGGTTCCTCACGATGGGGCTCCATTAGCGCGGGGGCAGGAGGCGTCGCGCGGGGGCAGGTGGGCCGTGGCGCCCGCTGCCCCCGTTCACCCCGGCCCGGGCGAACGGCGCTACCGCCGCAGCCACTTCACCTCGTACCCCTGCATCTGGAACCGCTTGCCGTCGACCTTCGCGCTGATGGCCCGGTTCAGGGTGTTGACCACGAGGACGGCCTTGTCGTCGGCGAGCACCCGGACGTGGGGCACGTCGTCCTCGGCGACCGTCACGCTCCGGTACTTCGTGCCCGGGCCGAACTCGTCGTCGAACCGCGACAGCAGGCCGAGCAGGGGCAGCGCACCGCCCCCGGACGCACGGTCCGTGGGCCGCCACAGGCAGCCGGCGCACGAACTGCCCTTCTGCGTCTCGGGACTCCAGTAGAACCCGGACGTCGCGCCGCCCTTCGCCATGGCCATCAGAGCCGCGGCGTGGACGGCGACCCGGTGCGGCTCGCTCCACCCCTTGCGTTCGTCGTTGCCGTCCGCGGGCTCCACGTAGTACTCGGCCCACCACAGCGGCAGGTTCCCGGTCCGCTGCCGGACCCAGGAGCCGACGGCCGTGAACTTGTCGGTGGCCTTGAACTCGTCGGGCAGCATCTCGTCGTCGTTCGTGTAGCTGGAGCCGTCGACGGCGACGAAGTCCGCGCCGGCCTTGTGCTCGTTCCAGTAGTCGAAGGCGTCGACGATGCGCTGGTCCATGCGCCCCCAGGCGCCCTTGAAGGTGTCGGAGGTGCCCTCGGTCTGCTGCGGGCTGAGGCTGTCCATGACCAGGTAGGGGCCGCCGACCATGATGTCCTCGTCGACCTTTTTCAGGGCCTTGTAGACCAGGTTGTAGAGCTTCGTGTAGCCCTCGTAGTCCCAGCGGGCCTGGCTCTCGTTCCAGAAGCCCTTGAACTCGTTCCACACGAGGAAGTGACGTACGTCGGGATAGCGCTTGGCGACGGTGGCCGCCAGGTTCGCGAAGTCCTGGAAGTGCTCGGGGTCGGGCGCCTTCTCCAGGTTCGACTGGCTCCAGTCCGTGCGGTCCGGGCCCGGCTCGCCGCCCTTCATCCAGTCCGGCGCGCAGCACAGGGTGACGACGGGGGTCCCGCCGGACTTCCGGACGAAGTCGATCCGGCGGTCCAGGTCCCCGAACTGATAGAGCCCCTTGTCGGGTTCGGGGTTGTCCGCGCCCCAGCCCATGATGGCCTGGTCCTGCGGCATCGGCTGCTCACCGAGCATGCTCCGGGCGCGCGCGACGGCGGCGTCGGCGCCCTCGTCCGCGGAGTGCTCGGTGTGCGTGAATCCCCAGCCGACCTCGGGGCCCGGCCGCACGGGCGGCTCGGCGGGCGTGCCGTGCACCTTGTCCCCGTCGGGCGTGGTGCCCGCGGTGGAACCCTTGCTGTCGGGAAGGGGGCTGAGCACCGTCAGCACCAGGGCCAGAGCGGCCGCCCCCACGCCGAGCAGGGCGGCGATCCGCCACCGCCATGCCCCCGAATTCCACCCATGACGTCCCATCAAGGGCAAGCGTAACGAGGGCAGTTGGCGGAGGGACAGGGTCCGTTGCCACAGGATGGTCACAGGATTCACCGGGTCACAGGTGTGACGTGCTGCGGAAATCCCGTGCGGGCGACTCGTCCGTGCCGGATCATGGCGGCATGTCTGAGAACCCGTTCGACGCGCTGCCGGTCCGGCTGGGTGTCGACGACAGCGACTCGCCGTCCGACGTCGTCGACGCGTTGTTCCTCGGCCGCTTCGCCACGGGCGAGCAGCCGCACTCGCACGCCGTGAACATCGACCGGGTGCGCTCCGGCGCCACGCTGCTGCCGCCGGACGCCCGGGTGCTGCGCTCCGCACGCGACGAGGACCGCAGCGCGACGCTCGCCGCGGGCGACGGCTGGACGCTGCTGATCTCCCGGTGGAACAGGGGCGCCGACGTCACGGTGACGGCGACCACCGCGGAGCTGGCCGAGGAGATCCTCACGTCGGCGACGGACGGCGCGGCGGACGAGCCGGAGCCGCAGCCGGAGAACGTGACGATGGGGTTCTGGTACGTCTCGCCGCGGCGCGGCCCGCACCGCACGTCGCGGCAGATCTCGGCCGGTACGTGGGACGAGGTGCGGTCCAACTACACGGAGCCGGTCGCCGAGGCGATGGACACCCTGATGAAGACGCGCCCCGAGGACATCGCGGGCCGGCTGCTCCTGCTGCACGGCCCGCCGGGCACCGGCAAGACCTCGGCGCTGCGCACGCTGGCCCGCTCCTGGCGGGACTGGTGCCAGGTCGACTGCGTCCTCGACCCCGAGCGGCTGTTCTCCGACGTCGGATACCTCATGGACATCGCGATCGGCGAGGACGACGGGACGGCGAAGGGGCGCTGGCGGCTGCTGCTTCTGGAGGACTGCGACGAGCTGATCCGCGGGGAGGCGAAGCACACGGCGGGCCAGGCCCTGTCGCGTCTGCTCAACCTGACCGACGGCCTGCTCGGCCAGGGGCGCAACGTCCTGGTGGGCGTCACCACGAACGAGGACCTGGAGCGCCTGCACCCCGCCGTCGTCCGGCCCGGCCGCTGTCTGGCCCGCATCGAGGTGGGCCCGCTGACCCGCCGCGAAGCGGTGACCTGGCTGGGCACGCAGGAGGGCGTCGGCCGCGAGGGCGCGACCCTGGCCGAGCTGTACGCGCTGCGCCGCGGCATCTCCCCCACGTCCGTCCCCGACCAGCGGGGCGAGGCGGACGCGGGCCTGTACCTGTAGGCGGGCGCCCGCCCGGTGTCCAGGTGGGTATGCGTGCCCCGGGAAGAGCCCGGTGCCTAGGAGAACGCGGCCCGCACGGCGTCCCGGGCCGTGGCGAGCGCCGCCTCCTCGGACAGCCCGAGCCGCTTGGCGCGCTCCGCGTACGCCTGCGCCGCCGAGGAGGCCTCCCGGGACGCGGCGTCCCGTGCGGCGGCGATGAACGTGCCGTTGCGTCCCCGCGTCTCGATCACCCCGTCCGCCTCCAGGGCCCGGTAGGCCTTGGCCACGGTGTTCGGCGCGAGGCCCAGCTCCTCGGCGAGGCCGCGCACGGTGGGCAGCTTGTAGCCGACCGGGAGGGTGCCTGCCCGGGCCTGCCCGGAGATCTGGGCGCGCACCTGCTCGTACGGCGCGGCGCTGTCGTCAATGCGGAGCTTCAAGGTCACAGGGCAGATTCTGCCGCAGCGCGGGAAAAGGGGAGGCACCCGGACGCGAGCGGCGCGTAGCGTGCGGCCCCATGACCGTGATCGTCCGCACCGTGCGCCCCGACGACCCGGCGGACACCGAGGGCTTCGCCCGGATCCGCCGGATCTGTCTGCCGGCCCTGCTCGCCACCCCGGCCTCCGTGGTGCACGACGCCCTGCACGTCCATCCCGACGCGCACTACCGCCAGCTGGTCGCCGTGGCCGACGACGGCGAGCTGATCGGTACGGCGCAGGTCGGCATCGCGCACGACAGCCCGGAGCCGGGCCAGGGTTACGCCAACGTGTACGTGCATCCCGGGCACGAGGGCCGCGGCGCGGGCGGTCTGCTGCTGGGCGCGGCCGAGGAACACCTCGCGCGGCACGGCGCGAGGCAGGTGTTCTGCTGGTCCCTGGACGGCCCGCGGAACCTGGCGTGGGCGGCGGCCCGCGGCTACCGCAGGAGCCGCTCGGCCCACTTCCTGCGCCTGGACCTGGCGGCCGGCACCCTGCCGCCCCGGCAGTCCCCCGCTCCCGGGGTCGAGCTGGTCACGGCGGCGGACTACGCGGACGACCCCCGCCCGCTGTTCGCGCTGCAGGCTCAGACGCTGGCGGACGAGCCGGGTGACGTCGGCTCCGCACTCACCGACTACGCGCACTGGTTGACGCACACCTGGCGTCAGCCCCTCCTCGACCACGCCCTGACGACGGTGGCGGTGGTGGACGGCGCCCCGGTCGCGTTCACCCTCGCCCGCACCGACGGCGAGGGCCGCTACGCGACGGGGATGACGGGCACGGCCCGCGCCTTCCGCGGCCGGGGACTGGCCAAGCTCGCCAAGAGCGACTCGCTGCACCGCGCCCGCGCCGCCGGCTGCACGGTGGCGTACACGGGCAACGACGCGGGCAACGAGCCGATGCTCGCGATCAACAGGTGGTTCGGCTACGAGATCGACGCGACGGAGGTCCGCCATGTCCGCACCCTCGACTCCTGAGGAACTACTGGTCACGCTCGTGAAGGCGGGCCGCACGAAGATCGGCTACCCGGCGCGGCTGCTGGCCGACGACGGCACGCACCTGACCGTGCGCGCCGACTGGGCGGGCAAGGGCGTCCGCGACTTCGGCTTCGTCCGCTTCGAGCCGGGCGACGTCTTCACGGAGCACTACTGGCGCGACCGCTGGTACGCGATCAAGGAGGTCCGGGCGGGCGACGGGACGCTGAAGGGCTGGTACTGCGACATCACCCGGCCCGTGGTCCGCGACGGCGCCACCCTCCTGTCCGAGGACCTGGACCTCGACCTGTGGGTGTCTGCCGACGGCTCGCAGGTGATCCGCCTCGACGAGGACGAGTTCGCGGACAGCGGCCTCACGGAGCGGGACCCGGCCGCCGCCGAGGCGGCGAACCGGGCCCTGGACGAGCTGGAAGTCCTGGCACGGGACGGCCGCTTCGCCCGGCTGCTGGACTGACCTTGCGTACGGTGCCGTGAGGACGTCATTCCCTCATCGTGACAACCGCCACTGACAATTGCGCTTCGATGAGCAACGCTCCGGGAACAGGTCTACAACAGCACCACGTTGGAAGCCGTGTAGGTACAGGAGGCACCATGCGCCGAGTGACCATGCACAAGCCGACCGTCGCGAGCACCCTTACGCGCCGGCTGCGGGAAGAAGCGGCCGAGCAGGCACGCGAGCGCCCGGAAGTGCGCAAGGACGTGCGCAAGACGTGGTGGCCGGACGAGTAGGCGGGCCGTCACATGGGCGTCAGACGCTTGCGGTAGTGCATGCGGTCGTAGGGGCCGTCGACGCGGCGCTCCACGAACTCGTAGCCGTACCGCGGATAGATCTTCTGGTTCTCCACCATCAAGTAGTGCGTGTAGAGCCGTACTTCGGGCAGGCCCAGCTGCCGCGCGTGCTCGTCGACGAAGCCGAGCAGGGCGCGGCCCACACCCTGTCCGTGGGCGTCGGGGCGGACGGCGATGCTGTCGAGGAAGAGATGGTCCGGCCGCGCCTGCACGACCACGAGCCCCAGGACGTCCGGCTCCCCCGTGACGTACACCAGGCCCGCCGCCACGTTCGCGGCGTGGTCGGCCTCCATGGGCTGGGGCGCGATGCCGATGCGGGCGATGTAGTGGTGGTACGCCGCGTCGGTGACGGCCCGGACGGCGGGTACGTCGGCGTCGACGGCGGGGCGGATCGTGCGGCCTGTGGTGCGTTCGCTCATGCGGTCCTGTCTACGCCACGCCTCCTGCCCCGCACCAGGGGCTTCTTCCCGAGCGGCCACGGTGCGGCGGGCACGGGTGTCCCCGAGCCGCGGTGGGACGGGGCGTTGCGAGCGCCGCCGTCGCCGGTTCTCCCAGGGCGCGCGGGCCGCTGTCTGATCTCCATCTGAGCCGCGCCTTAAGCGGGCCATAAAGATCGACTCAGCGGGGCCGCAAGGGCCGACCGGGGCGTTTTCGCGGGCTAACTTGCTTGTCACCGGGGTCCGTTCACCGCACGTCGACGGAGCCTCCCCCCACCCCTGTCGTCCCCCTAGGAGTTCTCCCATGCCCGCACGCCGCAAGATCGCCGCCCTCGCCGCGACGGGCGTCGCCCCGCTGGCCCTGACCGCCCTCGCCGCCTCGCCCGCCGC
>NZ_JAAGMG010000765.1 GCF_010548525.1 Streptomyces sp. SID14478 | reverse complement strand
GGAGGGCGGCGCGGTGCTCGGCGCGATCGCCGCGGCCACCGTGGCGGCGGGCGCGGCGATCGTCTTCGTGGCGCGCAGGCCGCGCCGGGTCAGCCGCCGGAAGTGAACCGCTCCAGCGCCTCGACCACCAGCGCGTGGTCCTCGATCTGCGGCAGGCCCGACACCACGACCACGCCCACGACTCCCGCTCCGCGCACGCAGAGCGGGAAGGCGCCGCCGTGGGCCGCGTACACGTCCGGGTCGAGGCGCGAAGAGTCCTCGAACGTCGTGCCCTTGGCCCGGAAACGGCTGCCGACCAGGTAGGACGCGGACTGGTAGCGCTCCACGACGCGGCGCTTGCGGGCGATCCACGCGTCGTTGTCCGGCGTCGAACCGGGCAGCGCCGCGTGGAACAGCTGCTGGCCGCCGCGCGTGATGTCGATCGCGACCGGCGCCTGCCGCTCGCGGGCCAACTCCACGAGCAGACAGCCCAGCCGCCACGCGTCGTCGTGCGTGAACGCGTCGAGGACCAGGCGGCGCTCCTGCTCCTCCAGCGTGGCGATGTCGGGGGCGGTGGCCTTGGCGGGGGCGCTCACAGCGTCACCGTCACACCGTCGCGGGCCGAGCGGCGGGCCGCCTCCAGCACGTCGAGCGCGTCGGCGGCCTGGGTGGCGGGCACCGGGTTCGGGGCGTCGCCGCGCAGGGCCGCGG
>NZ_JAAGMG010000661.1 GCF_010548525.1 Streptomyces sp. SID14478 | reverse complement strand
CCCCGGGCACGTGCGCGAGGGCGCTCACCCGCCGCACGGCGGCCAGGTGCTTCGGCAGCCGGAAGCCGTCCACCGTGGCCTCCCCTTCCGAGGCGCGCATGCGGCCCGTCAGGGCGAGCAGCAGGCAGGTGCGGCCGCTGCCGGACGGTCCCTCGACCGCGACGAGCGAGCCCGGCGCCGCGTCGACGTCGACACCGCGGAACGCCCAGCCGCGCGGCCCCTTCAGCCCGAACCCCGCGGCCGTCACGGCCGCACCGCCCTCCGGACCGTCCACGGTCCCCCCTGAGAATTGAACTGACTGGTCAGTGCAAAAATTAGCCCGAACCTTCGATCGAAGCAAAAGCCCAGGTCAGAGCCGATTGTCAGTGGCGTACCCCACGATGGGCACATACGGCCACTGCGCCGTCACTCAGACGACAGGAGGTTCGTCATGGCCAGGTACCCCGCAGCCGCCGCACGCCGCCGCGCCACCACCGGCCCTGCCCCCTCACTGACCGGACCCGCGACCGACGTCCACCCCGTACTGCGCCGGGCGGGCGCCCCGCCCGCCGCCCTCGACCTGCTCGCCCAGGCCCGCGC
>NZ_JAAGMG010000581.1 GCF_010548525.1 Streptomyces sp. SID14478 | reverse complement strand
GCGCTCGCGGGGCGCACCGTCTCCCGCGTCGGCTACGGCGCCATGCAGCTCGAGCGTCTGCGCGGCGACCGCGCCGCCGCGGTCGCCCTGCTGCGCCGGGCCGTCGAGCTCGGCGTCGATCACTTCGACACCGCCCAGTTCTACGGGAACGGATTCGTCAACGACGTGATCCGCGAGGCGCTCCGCCCCGGCGACGACGTGGTCGTCGTCAGCAAGGTCGGCGCCGACCCCGACCCCGGGGGCCCCTTCCCGATGCGCCTCGCACAGCGGCCCGAGGAGCTGCGGGCCAGCGTCGAGGACAACCTCGCCGGCCTCGGGCTCGAACGGATTCCGGTCGTCAACATGCGCCGCGCCGACTCCGGCCCCGGGCTGCGCGCCGAGGGCGAGCAGATCGTCGACCTCGACGACCAGCTCGCCGAGCTGACCGCCCTGCGCGACGAGGGCAAGATCGGCGCGATCGGGCTCAGCAGCGTCACGCTCGACGTGCTGCGCCGGGCGCTGCCCGCGGGCATCACCTGCGTGCAGAACGCGTACAGCATCCTCAGCCGGGACGACGAGGAGATGCTGCGGCTCTGCCACGACGAGGGCATCGCCTGGGTGCCGTACTTCCCGCTCGGCAGCGCGTTCGCCGGTCTGCCGAAGGTGACCGAGGAGCCCGCCGTCGTCGCCGCGGCGCACGCCCTCGGCCGTACGCCCGCGCAGATCGGGCTCGCCTGGCTGCTCCACCACGCGCCGCACGTGCTGCTCATCCCCGGCACGGCCGACCCCGAGCACCTGGTGGCGAACGTCGAGGCGGGCGCGGTCACCTTCGACGAGGCGACGCTCGCCGCCCTCGACGCCGTCCCGCCGCAGGCCTGGGGTGACGCGCTC
>NZ_JAAGMG010000508.1 GCF_010548525.1 Streptomyces sp. SID14478 | reverse complement strand
CCGGCGTCGCGTCCGGTGGCCAGGGCCGCTGCCGGGCACGGGCCCGCCGCGGTGGGGGAGCGGCTCGCCCCGCTGGGCGCCACCGAACAGACC
Organism: Streptomyces sp. SID14478; assembly: GCF_010548525.1. Taxonomy (GTDB): domain Bacteria; phylum Actinomycetota; class Actinomycetes; order Streptomycetales; family Streptomycetaceae; genus Streptomyces. The sequence continues at coordinate 1,619 of NZ_JAAGMG010000508.1, read as the reverse complement.
GAGGCCCTGGTCGACCTGGTGCGACAGCACGTCGCCGAGGTCCTCGGGCACGGCTCCGCCGGCGAGGTGCGCGCCGACCGGACGTTCAAGGACGCCGGCTTCGACTCGCTGACCGCGGTGGAACTGCGCAACCGGCTGGTCGCGGCGACCGGGCTGACGCTGTCCCCGGCGGTCGTCTTCGACTATCCGAAGCCCGAGCTGCTCGCCGGGCACCTGCGGACCAGGCTCTTCGGCGGTACGGCACCGAGCACGACGGCCGCCGACGCCGACGCCGCCCCTGCCGTCTCCGGGACCGGTGACGAGCCGATCGCGATCGTGGGGATGGCGTGCCGGTTCCCCGCCGGGGTGCACAGCCCCGAGGACCTCTGGCGGGTGGTGGCCGACGAGGTCGACGCCGTCACCGCGTTCCCCGACGACCGCGGCTGGGACACCGACCGGCTCTTCCACCCGGACCCCGACCACGCGGGCACCACCTACGTGCGCCACGGCGCCTTCCTCGACGACGCCGCCGGATTCGACGCCGCCTTCTTCGGCATCTCGCCGAACGAGGCGCTGGCGATGGACCCGCAGCAGCGCCTGCTCCTGGAGACGTCCTGGGAGGCCTTCGAGCGCGCCGCGATCGACCCGACGACCCTGGCCGGACAGGACATCGGGGTGTTCGCGGGCGTCAACAGCCACGACCACAGCGTGCGCCTGCACCAGGCGTCCGGCGTCGAGGGCTTCCGGCTCACCGGCAGTTCGGGCAGTGTCGCCTCCGGCCGCATCGCCTACCACCTCGGCTTCGAGGGGCCCGCCCTCACCGTCGACACGGCCTGCTCCTCCTCGCTGGTGGCCCTGCACCTGGCGGCCCAGTCGCTCAACCGCGGCGAGTGCACCATGGCGCTGGCCGGCGGTGTGATGGTGATGGGCACCGTCGAGACGTTCGTCGAGTTCTCCCGGCAGCGCGGCCTCGCTCCCGACGGCCGGTGCAAGGCGTTCGCGGACGGCGCGGACGGCACCGGCTGGTCCGAGGGCGCGGGACTGCTCCTCGTGGAGAAGCTGTCCGACGCGCGTCGCCGCGGCCACCGGGTCCTCGCGGTGGTACGCGGCTCCGCCGTCAACCAGGACGGCGCGTCCAACGGCCTGACCGCCCCGAACGGGCCCTCGCAGCAGCGCGTCATCCGCAAGGCCCTGGCACACGCGGGCCTGTCGGCGGCGGAGGTCGACGCGGTCGAGGCGCACGGCACGGGCACGACGCTCGGTGACCCGATCGAGGCCGAGGCGCTGCTCGCGACGTACGGCCAGGGCCGGGACCCGCAACAGCCGCTGTGGCTCGGCTCGGTGAAGTCGAACATCGGACACACCCAGGGCGCCGCCGGCGTCGCCGGTGTGATCAAGATGGTCATGGCGATGCGGCACGGCGTCCTGCCCCGGACACTGCACGTGGACCGGCCGTCGACCGGCGTCGACTGGACGTCGGGCGCCGTGGAGCTGCTGACGCGGGCCCGCGACTGGCCGCGCGGCGGCCACCCGCGCCGGGCCGCCGTGTCCTCCTTCGGCATCGGCGGCACCAACGCGCACGTCATCCTCGAAGAGGCTCCCGAAGCCGCGGCCCCCGGGGCCACGGCCGCCGACGGGCC
>NZ_JAAGMG010000462.1 GCF_010548525.1 Streptomyces sp. SID14478 | reverse complement strand
AGGCAGTCCGGGCGGCGTCGATGAAGGCGTACGTGCTGCTCGACGGGACACTCTTGGCCATCGACCGGATTGCCGCCGACCGCCCGTTCTACTCGGGGAAGCACCACAGGCACGGCATAAACGTGCAGGTCATCGCGGGTCCGTTCGGTGAACTGCTGTGGGCTTCGCCGGCATTACCTGGCGCAGTCCACGATGTGCGCGCGGCCCGTGAACACGGCATCGTCGACGCTCTCGATCAGGCAGGCATCACCTGCTGGGCTGACAAGGGCTACCAGGGAGCCCGGCGCACGATTCGGGTTCCCTTTCGCGGCCGGTGGAGCACACTCTCAGCAGGTCAACAGGCTGTGAACCGCTCTCAAGCCAAGATCCGGGCCCTCGTCGAGCGAGCCATGGCTACCCTCAAAACCTGGCGACTCCTGCGCAAACTCCGGTGCTCGACCACCCGCATCACCGCCACCGTCCAGGCCGTCGTAGTCCTGCATCAGGCCAGCTCAGCAGCAGGATGAAAAGGGTTCACTGTCTACATCGTCGACGGCGCCCTGGTCCCCGCCCGGGACCTCAGCGTGGCGGCCTCAACACAAACTACCGGCACTCAACGACCCTGCGGGTCGTCATCGACGCCAACAGCCGCCTGGTCGTGGCCGTCGGCGATCCACTGCCCGGCAATCGCAACGACTGCCGGGCCTTTGCCGAGTCGGGTGTCGACCTTGCCTGCCGCGGCGTTCCTGTGATCGCTGACGGCGGCTACCAAGGTGCTGGCCTGCTCATTCCTCCACCGCAGACGACGCGGTCAGGAAGTTCTGAGCACAGAGCAGGAAGCCGAGAACACGGTCCATCGCAAGGCCCGCGCCCGCGGGGAGCATGCCCTGTCCCGCCTCAAGAACTGGAAGATCCTGAGGGGCTGCCGCCTCAAGGGCGATGGCGTGCACGAAGCCATCCTCGGCATGCACGCCTGCACCACATGCCCCTCACCGAATAAGTCCCACCCCATACGGGACAACCTCTAGCGAGGGTCTGCGAGGGCTCGTGGAGCATGGCGATTCCGTACTCGGAGATCCCGAAGCCATAGACCCGCGGGTCGGCCAGTTCGTCAAGCAGGGTCTTGAGCAGGGAGGAGAGTTCAGGGGGTCTTGGCGAACTCTTCGAGGGCGGGGCCGACACGGTGGAGGACTTCGTTCTAGACCGTTGCGATCATCTCGCTGACGTCTGCCTTGGTGAGGTCGCCCAGGCCCGCCAGGGCATCCAGTCCGTCCGTCTCGCGGGCAAACTTCAACTCCACCAGCAATTCGACGGGGTATGCGTCACTGTCGGTGCCATCGATCTCCTCGTGGTGCGGATTGCACAGCAGGTTCAGGTTGTCGAAGCTGTTGCGTTCCTTCACCGACCAGCCCGCGTCGAAGCGCTTGCCGACTTCCTCGACGGCCCGGATATGAGCGATCTCCAGGTTGAGCCTGGGGGCGCCATCAACCAGACGGATAGTGGGAATGCCGCAGCCGGGCCAGTGGCAGCCCCCCCCCGTGCCAGATTCATCAGAGCCGCGATGGTGGCGTTGTAGTAGTGGCGTGGCTTGTGGCTCACGTGCCCTCCCCGACCATCTTGTGGACAGTAACGACGCGCACTGACAGCCTGGGCGCCAGCCGCTAGGACCGACCGACTTCAAGCCACCTGCAAGTGGGCCGGCTTGGGGCGCCTATATCCCGCAGGGGAGCAATTGTCAAGACCTGTGGATCAAGTACGAGGCGCCGCTCACGCTGTCTGGCTGTTCTTGTTCTTGTTCTGGGCTGGCGGTGGACGGCCCCCTTGACGAAAGATCCCTGCCCCTGCCGCGTGGGAGAGATCACCGTCCCGCCATAATCGGCATATGGGAAAGAGCTACGAGCGGATAGACGGCAGACTGCGTACCTTCATCGAAGCACAACACATCTTCTTCACCGCGACGGCGCCGCTGGACGGCGACGGTACCGTCAATCTTTCACCCAAAGGCGTGAACGACTCGTTCGCCGTGCTCGACGAACTCACCGTGGCCTACCTCGATTTCGCCGGCAGTAATGCCGAGACGATCGCCCATCTGCGCGAGAACGGCCGCATCACCCTGATGTGGTGCGCTTTCGACGGTCCGCCCAACATCGTGCGCGTGCACGGCCGCGGAGAGCCGGTCTTCCGCGACGATGCGCGTTGGGCGGAGCTGATGGCGTACTTCCCGGGCATCGACCCGACCCTGCACGGCCTGCGCGCGATCATTGTCGTGACCGCTGAGAAGATCCGCGACACCTGCGGGTACGCGGTCCCGTTCATGACCTATGGCGATGACCGCTCGCTACACGCGTCGCGTTTCGCGCGCGAGTCCGATGAGTCCCTCGACGTGTACTTCCAGAAGAAAGAGCACATCGCGACCAGCATCGACGGCCTGCCGGGGTTGCCGCTGCCGCTGCCACCCCTTCCGCGCAATTAACATAAGCCCAGCCGCTGGGGCGGACGCCACGGCGGATCCGTCCGGAAGGACGTTATGCCACCAGAGTCTCCTCTCGTTCGACGAGGCGGGGTGCGTTCACCGCGCGCCAGCGGGCCTGGGCGGACTCGATCAGCTTGAAGACCGTGGCGAGCGCGGCGGCCAGCATCCGCCCGGCGCCCTCACGGACGATCTCAAGCTTTCCGGGGTCCCTCAGGAGGCCGTTAAGCGCCCGCGTCAGGGACGCGCGTTGTCCGCATTGAACCAGATGGTGCGAATGCGTTCGTTCGTACTATTCGGCGTCTCGCGGTTGTCCGCGAGCTGCGGCACCGTGCGTGCCTCGTCGCCGAGCGAGCGTCCGACGGCCCGGAACAGACCCCGGATGTACCGGACCGCGTCCCCGGGTGAGACGCCCTGCCGGGCTGCCTATTCGGTGAACGTCGTCAGGTACCGGTAGTGCGTGCTGAGCGTGGAGGTCAGCGTTTGGAAGACGTCGAGCGTCGCTTCGTCGGGCACGGGCAGTACTCCGCCGGGTCGCTCGAAGACGGTGTCGACGCCGGAATGCCTGGGGCAGGTCACGGCGACGGAACCCCGCTCGCGCACGGCGGGCAGCGGGATCACGCGCACCACAGGCGCTCGCGTGCCGAGCAGCGTGCGCGCCCCGTCGATGGCGACGCCCGCCATGGCGCTGACTACCTCCCTGGCGTCGGGCAGCCGCAGCCCGGTGAGGGCTGCGACGCGGTCCTGGGGGTGGACGGCGACGATCACCATCGAGGCGTGGTCCAAGACCTCCTGATTGTCGGCGCAGACCCGCACGTTCGCGAAGCGCCTCGACAGCTCCGCGGATGCGCGTGCGCCCCGCGGCGAGAGTAGGACGGCTGGCGGATTCTCGACGTACGCGCACAAGCGTGTCACGAAGGCCCGCCCGAGCTTGCCGACGCCGATGGTCCCTATGTGTCCAAGGTCCGGGTGCGCGATGCCTGTGCTCCCCACAGCAAGTCCATTCACGATGCCGCCGTGCGGGCGGCCTGGTCCTTGATGCCCGCGAGGAGGGTGTCGAGGATTCGGTCGAACTCGGCCTCTGACCCGAATCCGGCCTGCAGCGGCAGCAGGGCGGCCATTGTCGGGTAGGCGTCGGGGTCGATCACGGGTACCGTCAGCAGGTCCTGACGCACTACCGGGTGCGCTGGATCCTGGCAACGCCCGCACAGGTACAGCTGTTCTCGCACGTCCCGGGCATCACGACGGTGCGACAAGGGCCGCAGGGCACCACCTTGTTCAAGGTGGCCTGAGGATCAGGCGACATCCTTCACGACCAGGCGGCCGGTCTGATCCGCCCACACCGACACCCGGCGCAGCGACGTGTGTGTGGAACGCATGGCCGCGCCGGCGCCGATCATCGCTGTCGCCGTCGCGATCACAGGGATGCCGATGATCGTCATGCACAGCAGGATCCCGAGCAGGAACAGGGAGATCCCGCCGATCATGGACACGATGCCGACGCCGCCGGCGGCAATGCTGCCTCCGCGGGCTGCCCCGGCCCCGGTGCGAACCGCGTCGGCTACGCACTCGGCGAGGGGGACGCGAGGCTGGATCTGTCCGGTGGGGTACATGATCCGCATGGTCAGCCATGCGTACTCGCGCTGGTAGGCGGCCTCCGAGCCGGTGGAGCCTCGCAGCTCACGGCATCCGGGCCGGTGGCAGGTGACCGGCCCCCACTCGCGGGTGCCGCAGGCGGGGCGGGGGACGCGCAGGCCCTTCCAGTGGCCGGCGCTCACGGCGTGGGTGCCCCGACCGTTGGTGCCCAGGCGCATGTTGTAGCCGTCGAACTTCGCCCAGGCGGCATCGGCCATGGACGCTATGACGCTGGTCGCCGTCGCGGTCACGGGTCCTCCTGACATCCGGTATTGGAATACCGGTTCCCGGTATGACCAATCCGCTGGTCGGGTGGCTACCTCGATTCGAGGGCGGAGCGCATGGCGGCCGTCACGTTCTTCCGTGACAGCACGGAGGCAGCCTCGCGCCGAGGTTGGACGCGCACACCGCGAGCTCGCGCAGCGCGTAGACCTCGTCGCCGGGGTCGTGGTCAGCCAGCCGCTCGGACGCGTACGCCTCCTCGTCCTCGCGCGGCTCGCCCGAGGCGTAGGAGTCGAACTGGGCAGAGCCGGGGGAGTCGACGTCGCCCGCCGCGGGCGCCGGTCCGTCGTTGAGAGATGACCCAACTGGCCATTCATATCCGGAGCTTCGCTCAGCTCCTGAAGCCTCACCCAGGAAATGCCGACGCGCTCGAGCTCTGGATCACCCAGGTCCGTGCTGCCGAACTGCCACATCTGCACGCCTTTGCCCGGGGTCTGGAGCGAGACCGCGACGCTGTGATCGCGACGTTCACGTTTCCGTACAGCAACGGCCTCGCCGAGGGCGTCAACACCAAGACCAAACGGATCGCCCGCCAGATGCACGGACGAGCAGGCTTCACCCTCCTCCGCCACCGCATCCTCCTCGGATAGCAGCACCCTCCGTCACCACCGAATGCGAGACAGGGCCGTTCTTTTTACAGTCCCTTACACCACTCGCCGTACAGACCCATTTCGGATGGAGGGATGCTCAGCTACTTCACATATCCGCTGTAGATGAACCTGGCGTTCGGGGTTCCATTGTCAATGGACCCCGTGAGCTCGTACCAGATGTTGCCGTATTTGTTGATGCACCGATAATAGGTGTGAACGAGAAAGCCTGCGTGGATCGTGCTCGTGACTGGAGCATCTCCGTAAGGCCCCGTGTGGACGGGGGTGGGCTCCTTTGTGTGGACTGCGGTGCCAGAGAATTCGCACGTGTAGGCTGTGGCACCCAGCACTGTCGATGCGGTCTGAGTCTCGGTCGGCGCGGCAACGGCCGACGGGCTGACAAAGAGGGCTATAGACGCGGCCAGAAGCGCGGCCGTCATGCCTGACCTTGCGTTGATGGTATTCACAGCGGGCACCTTTCTTGCTGTTCGTGGATTTGGAATGTGCGCTGCCCCTTCATCGCGGAAGCCACCTTAAGGACGTATGCATCTCGACCCGACCTCGCCGGTGCTTTGATGGGCGTGGCAGCTCTGAACGTCGGATTGCGTCTGCATTGGCTTCTGCGGATCTTGGAGTGCCCCCCACGGTGCCCGGTATCTCGTTCGTGAACAATGATTCTTTTAGTATCGTCAGATAAGTCCCATGTTATTGATCTGATTGACCGAGCGCCTCCTCCAAACTGGCGGCGCTGACCGCGAGTTGGACAGTCCTACACAACGGCAAAGCTCCTGGTAGACGGGTTCTCGACCAGGATCACCCGTGTCCACCAGGAGCAATGACGCATCACTGAGCGTTGTCAGCGTGGCTACTGATCGGGTGACGGGACGGCGTGACGTTGAGGTACGCAACGGACAGGGCTCCCGTGCCGTTGAGGGAGGGGTTCTACGTCTCAACTCAGCAGTACAGGAGCCCTGTTGGTTCCCTATCCTGCCGCACTCGACCTGCCTCACGCCCTGGTCGAGCGGGTCACGATGCTCATCGTCACCCGCGAGGGGGACCGGCGGTGCAAACGCCCGCCGCACCGCCGTGCACTGGTCGCACTCGTGTACCTGCGCCGCCACGAAACCCTCGCCCGAATCGCCGCAGCTTTCGGGATATCCGTCGGCACCGCCCACTCCTACGTCGCATCGGTCACCGACCTACTCGCCGAGCAGGCACCGGGCCTGCTCAAGACGCTGCGCGTGCACGATCCGGACTTCGTTCTCCTGGACGGCACGCTCGCCGAGTGCGACCGCGTTGGTGACGGCAAGGCGGACTACTCGGCGAAACACAAGCGGCACGGCGTGAACGGGCAGGTCGTCACGGGCCCGGCCGGGGAGATTTTGTGGCTGGTGCCCTCGACCTCAGTTCCGGAGCCCCCACCTCATGCAGCACACTGACCCGCAGTACGGCCGAGGCCCGACGCACCGGTCCCCGAACTCCCCGATGGCATGCGGAAGTTCCTGGCCAACACGTCTCCGGATGACCTGGCGTACTTCGGCGACAGCGACCGTACGAGCCCGTCCGCCCTGTCGCACCTCGCCCCCTACCTGGTGCGCCCCGGGCTGCCACTGGGCATGGCGATCGTGATCTGGCTGCTCCTGGACACCCTGGCCGACAAGACAGCCTGCGCCGACCCGGCGAGCAGCACCGCCGCCCTGCACTACCTGTTCAACCTCCCGGCCGAACTCCTCGGGATTCTGCTGTGGCCGGCCGCCGGTCTCGCCGTCGCGTACACCGCAGTGTCGACCATGGCCGATAGCAGCGCCTCCCGGCAGTGGGGCGAGGTGCGCGCCGTACGCGACCGCTTCGTGCTGCCCTCCCAGCTCACCGACGAGGCCGCCGACCTCCTCCACCGTGCACGCAGCGCTGCTCTGAAGGTCCTCGACTCCGAGGTCCACGAACGCGACCTGGTCGACCGCCAGCGCGCCGAGCTCCAGCTCCCCGCGCAGGTCTGGGAGGTGGCCCGCTCCCTGGACCGCTACAGCGGCCTCGTCGAGGAGACTCCCGACACGGCGGAGGGCGAGCACGCCCAGGCGCCCCTGGACGCCCGCCGGGCGGCGCTGAAGACGGGCCTGGCTGCCATCGAGGTGCAGGTGGAGGCGCTGGAGACGTACGCGGCGCAGACGGCGGAGGCTGACGCTCGTCTGCGGGAACTGCAGCAGATGAAGCAACTGGAGAAGGACGGCGCCGACGTGCTGGACTTTCTCGCCTCGACCGCCCGCGCCGACCTGGCGACGGCCGAGGTGGGAGCGCTGTCTGAGCAGGCCAAGGTTGTTGCCGACCGGTTCACCGCCGCTCTCGTCGCGGCGAAGGACGCCGCGGTCCAGGCACTGCCCGCCGCACCCGCCGTTCTCGACAAGGTCCCGCACCCCGGGAAGGGGAGGTAAGTGCCCGCGGGCAATATGGAGTTCGGGAAGTTCGGCGCCCGCGGCATCAAGGGCGATGAGGCCGCGGCCCGCCAGCTCGACATCCTGGGTGTGTGAGGGCCCGGGGTGTGCACCGTTGCCGCCGGTTCGAGGGGGGCTCCGGGCCCTCACGGTGAGCTTGCTCCCGAGGAAGGAGGAACGCGCGCTCGCTGGTCTCAACGC
>NZ_JAAGMG010000419.1 GCF_010548525.1 Streptomyces sp. SID14478 | reverse complement strand
CCTCGGGTTCGGGCTCGCCCGTCGCGACCGCCGCGGCCAGGGCGGGCAGGTCCGGGTGGTCCTTGCCGAGTCCGGGCAGGCCGCCGCCGACGGTGGCGCAGCGCACGACCGTGCCGTCGGTCTCCGGAACGGGCCGCCAGGACAGCCGGTAGAGGTCGTCGGCGCCCGCCTCCTCACCGTCGCCCTGCTGCGGCGCGCTGCCGACGGGGCGTACGGTCACGGCGCCGACCTGGACGACCGGCGCCCCGGTGGGGTCGGTCACGGACAGGCTCATCGCGGCGCCGTCGGCCGGGGACGCCGTCACGCGCACGGCGGTCGCGCCGGACGCGTACAGGGTGGTGCCGCTCCAGGAGAAGGGCAGGAACGCCCCTTCCCGGTCGGCCAGGGAGCTCAGGCCGAGCGTCTGCGCCGCCGCGTCGAGGAGGACGGGGTGCAGCGGGTAGCCCGCGTCGCCGGTCGCGTCGGAGCCTGCGGCGGCGGGCAGTTCGGCCTCGGCGAACACCTCGTCGCCGCGCTGCCAC
>NZ_JAAGMG010000375.1 GCF_010548525.1 Streptomyces sp. SID14478 | reverse complement strand
ATGTCCGGCCCCGCGCCGCCGTGCTCCCCGCGTTCTCGCAACCACCGCCACACGGCCATGCCCTCGACCGCCCCGAGCGCCAGCCCGGCCACTCCGCCGGCGAGGACGTATCCGGCGCTCACCGCCCCGGCGACCGGGGCCCAGCGCCGTACCGCCCCTGGCACCTCGAACGACCGCCGACCCGGGCGCCCGGCGGCGACCGCCAGCACGAGCCTCACCCGTCGCCGCACCACCCGCTCCCGCCGCCGCGCCGCGCACTCCGACACCAACCACGCCAGCAGCGCCGCAATCAACAGCACTGCCCCCAGCCTGTGGACAACATCCATCGCTTCTCACTCCCCACCGCACCACACGGCCCAGAACCGACCTACAGCCCGAGCCCATCGCCCGAACCCACAACCCCACCGACACCTCGACCCACAACCCGAACCGCCCGAACCCCCTCCCGCCGCTTCCGTGACCCCGCCTCAGCCCGCCCCTCCTCAGCCCCTCAGCCCCTCGGCCCCTCGGCCCCTCGGCCCCTC
>NZ_JAAGMG010000334.1 GCF_010548525.1 Streptomyces sp. SID14478 | reverse complement strand
GCGCGAGCGGGGCCCGGACGCGGGCAGGCCGACTCCCGAGTCGGCCCGCGAGGCCTATCTGTCCGGCCAACCGGTCGACTGGCAGGCGCTGTTCGCCCCGCACACCCCGCACCGGCTGCGACTGCCGGGCTACCCGTTCGACGAGACGGATCTCTGGTTCACCGACGAGGGGCGGACGGCATGACGACCGAAGCCGACGAGGCGATCCGCCGGCCTGCCGCGGTGTCGCCGATCCAGTTGCTCGCCGCCGACGAGGACGGCACCTTCCGGGCACGCATCGACCGCGACCACACCTATCTGCGAGAGCACCTGGTGGGCGGGCGCCGCGTGCTGCCCGGCGTCGCCTGCCTGGAGATGGCGCTGCGCGGCGCCGCCCGTCTGCGCCCCGGCGCCCCGGTGTACGCCGTCCGGGACGCCGCCTGGCTGCGGCCGATCTCCGGCGAGGAGCCGCTGGACGACCTCGTCGTCGCCTTCCGCCACGCGCCCGGCGCGAGCACGGTGGACTACACCGTGAGCAACCGCGGCGCGCTCTGCAGCATGGGCACGCTCCTGTTCGAGAAGGACGCGACGGTCGAGAAACTGGACCGGGCCCCCACCGTCGGACTGGACGTGCGCGACGAGATCTGCGCGCACACCACGTCCCACCTCACCCGGAGTGAACTCTACGAAGAGTTCTCGGACATGGGGATCGACTACGGCCCGTACTTCCGCCGCAACACTTATGTACAGCGGTACGGGCAGCGGTCGCTGGCCTGGCTCTCGCACAACGACGGAACGCCGATGGGGGTGGTCAACCTCCTCGACTGCTCCTTCCAGTCGGGCCTGGCCATCTCCATCGGAGAGCACCGCGACAGCCTGATGCCCTTCTCCATGGGGCACATGGTCTTTCACGCCCCGGCGAGATTTCCCGCCGACTCCGCTTTCGTCCTGACGGAGAAACTCTCTGCCTTCAGGACCAATTTCACGGTGTTCGACGAGGACTACGCGCCGCTTCTCTCGGTTGTCGACCTCGGTGTGAAGCCCGCCCTGTGAACCAGCACCTTGCATCCATCCATGGAACCCGGCGTCCTAGACATAGGGGATTTTGTTGAGTCGCAACGAATGGCGAAGCGGAAGTTCCGCGTCCGGTACAGCGCGCCCCGATGCCTCGCTGGTCCGCCGTGCCGCCGTGGACTCGATGGTGTTCGCACCGCAGTGGACGCACGGCCGTCTCGATCCACCGGGTGACGCCGGCGCGGGCCCGCGCACCTTCCTCGTACCGCCCGGACAGGCCCGCCTGCACCAGGAACTGACGGAGCGGTTCCCCGGCAGCACCGTGCTGCGCCTGGATCGCGCGGCGGTGGCGCAGCTCGCCGCCGCACCGGCCGCCGGGGACGAGCACCTCGTCTTCGTCAGCCGCACCACCTGGGCCGACGGCATCCGCGACGCGGACCTCACGGCCTTCCTCGACCTCGTCCACGCCCTCGACCGATGGCCGCGGGTCCGCCTCGACGTCTTCACGGACAAGGCGGTGCACAGTCCGCTGTTCACCGCCGCCACCCATCCCGTGGACGGCGTGTTCGTGGGCCTGGCCCAGTCCCTGGCCAAGGAGCGGCCCGACTGGTCGGTGCGCTGCTTCTGCCTCGCGGACCTCACCGCGGCGTCACTGGCCGCGGCCCTGGACCGGCCCCTGCCGACCGTCCCGGGCGCCCCCGTCTGTATCCGCGAGGACGAGTACGCCGTCGCGTCGATGGAGCCGACGACGCTCGCCGCCTGGCCGCGGGCCTCGGCGTTCAGGACCGGCGGCACCTACGTCATCCTCGGCGGCACCGGCGGACTCGGCGGCCTGCTCGCCGAGTACCTGGCCGCCGAGTACCTAGCCGAGGTGGTCGTCATCGGCCGCCGATCACCCCAGGACTTCGCCGAACAGGGCGCTCGGCTAAGGGAGTTGGGTGCCCGCGCCGTCCACTACCACCAGGTCGACCTGGCCGACGGACCGGCGCTCGGGCGCGCGCTCGACGCCCACGAGACCATCAACGGCGTCGTGCACTCCGCCCTCGTGCTCCAGGACGCCACCCTCGCCACCATGAGCGAGCGCGTGCTCGCCGACGTACTGCGGCCCAAGCTGCACGGCACCCACCACCTGGTGGACGCGCTGCGCGGCAGGGACCTCGACTTCTGCCTCTTCTTCTCCTCCGTCCAGGCCCACATCGCCAGCGCCGGACAGGGCAACTACGCCGCCGCGTGCGTGGCCAAGGACGCCTACGCCGACCTCCTCCACCAGGCCCTGCTGATCGACGCCAAGGTCGTCAACTGGGGCTACTGGGGCGATATCGGGGTCGTGGCGAAGCCGGAGTACCGGGAGCGGATGCAGGGCCTGGGGATCGGCTCGATCGAACCGGCCGAAGGGCTGGCGGTCATCGAGCGGTTCCTCGCGGCCGACGACCGACGGATCACCTGTGTCAAAGGAACGGAAGAGGCGCTGGAGCGCATGGGAATCACGCCGCACAAGCCCGCCGCCGCCCCCGCGGCATCGTCCGCCGGCTCCCCGGGAGTCCTCGCCGACGTGGTGCCGGTCCTGCGGGACGACGACGCCGACGTCGCCCGCAACCGGGACCTGTCCGAGCGCCTGGAGGCCTACACCCGGTGGCGGCTGCGCCAGGTGCCGCTGCCGGCGACCGCGGTCGACAAGTACGCGCTGCTGATGGACGCCATCGCCGCGATGCCGTCGGCGCGGTCCCTCGGCCGGGACGAACTCCTGCGCGAGTACCCGGAGTTGACCGGGCACCTCGCTCTCCTCGACCGCTGCCTGGACCATCTGCCCGACGTCCTGAGCGGCGCCGTCGACGCGGTGGAGGTGCTCTTCCCCGACGGCTCCTTCGACCTCGTCGCGCCCGTCTACCAGAGCAACCCCATCGCCGACTACTTCAACCGGATCTGCGCCCAGGTGGTGACCAACTACCAGCGCCGCACGGCGGGCCGCCCGCTGCGCATCCTGGAGATCGGCGCCGGCACCGGCAGCACCACCAAGTTCGTCCTGCCGCTCCTCGACCCGAGCGACGTGAGCTACCACTTCACCGACCTGTCGTACGCGTTCCTGCACAAGGCCCGTGACGCCTTCGGGGGCGACTACCCGTACCTCTCCTACGAGATCTGCAACATCGAGAACCCGCCCGAGGAGTACACCGACTCCTTCGACGTCGTCGTGGCCACCAACGTGCTGCACGCGACGTCGAACGTCCCCGGCACGCTGCGCAACGTGCGCAAGGTGCTGCGGGAGGGCGGAATCCTCGTCCTCAACGAGATCACCACCCGGCAGGACTACGCCACGCTCACCTTCGGCCTGACCGACGGCTGGTGGCTCAGCAACGACCCGTACCGCATCGAGCACAGCCCACTGCTCGGCAGTGACCAGTGGCAACTGCTCATGCACGAGGCCGGTTTCGGCGCCGTGCGGACCCACGGCGGCGAAGGACAGCAGGTCCTGGTCGCCCTGGCCGGCGAGACGGACGAGCCGCGCACCGAGGCCGTCGCCGCCGCCCCGGCCGGCAGCGGTGACGTGCGGGAGCAGGTGGAGCTGTTCGTCCGTGAGGTGATCGCGGAGACGATGCGGTTCGACGTGTCCGAGGTGGAGTTGGATCGTCCGTTCCGGGACATGGGGATCGATTCGCTGATCTCGATGGAGTTGTTGAAGCCGTTGCGTGAGCGGGTGGGGTATGTGCCCGCGACGGTGTGGTTCGAGTATCCGACGGTGGCGCGGCTGGTGGATTACCTGGTGGCCGAGCACGGGGACACGGTCGCGGAGGCGTTCCCCGCCGCCGCTGCCGCCCCGGCCGCCGGAGTCGCAGAGGCCGACGGGATCACCGAGATCACCGAGATCACCGAGATCACCGGGACCATCGAGGTCGCCGACGTGCGCGGGCAGGTGGAGCTGTTCGTCCGTGAGGTGATCGCGGAGACGATGCGGTTCGACGTGTCCGAGGTGGAGTTGGATCGTCCGTTCCGGGACATGGGGATCGATTCGCTGATCTCGATGGAGTTGTTGAAGCCGTTGCGTGAGCGGGTGGGGTATGTGCCCGCGACGGTGTGGTTCGAGTATCCGACGGTGGCGCGGCTGGTGGATTACCTGGTGGCCGAGCACGGGGACACGGTCGCGGAGGCGTTCCCCGCCGCCGCTGCCGCCCCGGCCGCCGGAGTCGCAGAGGCCGACGGGATCACCGAGATCACCGAGATCACCGAGATCACCGAGATCACCGAGATCACCGAGATCACCGGGACCATCGAGGTCGCCGACGTGCGCGGGCAGGTGGAGCTGTTCGTCCGTGAGGTGATCGCGGAGACGATGCGGTTCGACGTGTCCGAGGTGGAGTTGGATCGTCCGTTCCGGGACATGGGGATCGATTCGCTGATCTCGATGGAGTTGTTGAAGCCGTTGCGTGAGCGGGTGGGGTATGTGCCCGCGACGGTGTGGTTCGAGTATCCGACGGTGGCGCGGCTGGTGGATTACCTGGTGGCCGAGCACGGGGACACGGTCGCGGAGGCGTTCCCCGCCGCCGCTGCCGCCCCGGCCGCCGGAGTCGCAGAGGCCGACGGGATCACCGAGATCACCGAGATCACCGAGATCACCGGGACCATCGAGGTCGCCGACGTGCGCGGGCAGGTGGAGCTGTTCGTCCGTGAGGTGATCGCGGAGACGATGCGGTTCGACGTGTCCGAGGTGGAGTTGGATCGTCCGTTCCGGGACATGGGGATCGATTCGCTGATCTCGATGGAGTTGTTGAAGCCGTTGCGTGAGCGGGTGGGGTATGTGCCCGCGACGGTGTGGTTCGAGTATCCGACGGTGGCGCGGCTGGTGGATTACCTGGTGGCCGAGCACGGGGACACGGTCGCGGAGGCGTTCCCCGCCGCCGCTGCCGCCCCGGCCGCCG
>NZ_JAAGMG010000287.1 GCF_010548525.1 Streptomyces sp. SID14478 | reverse complement strand
TCACGGCGCACGCGCTGCGCTCGCCGGCGCCGCTGTTCGACCCGCGCGTCTTCCGCTCCCCGCGGCTGCGGGCCGCCACGCTCGGCACGGCGGCGGGATTCTTCGGCCTGTTCTCCCTGTTCTTCGTCAACTCGCAGTACCTGCAAGGCCTCAAGGGGTACGGCCCGGCGCTGACCGGCATCGCGATCATGCCGGTGACGGTGGGCATGGCACTGGCCCCGAAACTCGCCGCCCGCTGGCAGGCGACGCCCCGCCCGGTGGTGACGGTCGGCCTCGCGCTGATCGGCCTGGGCCTGCTCGGCGCCTCCACGGCGGGCCCGGGCACCCCCTACGGCCTCTACGTCGTCTGGCTCCTGGTCATCTCCTTCGGCACGGGCACCTGCATGCCGGCGCTGACCCTCGGCGTCCTCGGCTCGCTGCCGCCGCACCAGGCGGGCCTGGGCTCGGGCCTCGGCACGTCCGCGCGCGAGCTGGGGGCGGCGCTTGGGGTGGCCGTCACCGGAACGGTGCTCGGTGGGGCCGGGGCGGACTTCTCCTCGGGCATGTCGTCCGCCCTGGCCGTCGCGGGATCGGTGCTGCTGCTCGCGACGGTGGCGGTGAATCTCGGTTACCGGGGTCGCGCCGAGCGGCTGCCGGGTGCCTGATCGTCGGCGGGTGCGAGCCCGGTGGGGCCCGGTCGCGCCCCGCGGCCGAGCCGCTGATGACACAGCCCGCGCCCCTGGAAGGCCGCAGGCCTTCCAGGGGCGCGGGGAAC
>NZ_JAAGMG010000244.1 GCF_010548525.1 Streptomyces sp. SID14478 | reverse complement strand
CGGCGCGGGCCGTGCTGTCGGCGGTCGGGGCGGTGGACGGCGCGTCGGGGCAGGTGACCAGGCGCGGTACGCGGCTCGCGCGGCTGGGGCTGCATCCGCGGCTGGGGCGGGCGCTGCTCGATGCCGCGCCTGTGGTGGGCGCCCGGCGGGCGGCGGAGGCGGTGGCGCTGCTGAGCGAGGAGCCGCCGCGGGAGTACGGGGACGACCTGGGCGGGGCGTTGCGCACTGCGCGGCGTGGCGGTGACGCGTACAGCGGGCGGTGGCGTACGGAGGTGCGCAGGCTGTCCGGTCTCGTCGCATCCTCCGCCCCTGCGGAGCCGGAGCCGGTGCAGGCGCCGGGCGACGACGACGTCGCCGGTCTCGTCGCCGCGCTCGCCTTCCCCGAACGCATCGCCCGCAAGTCCGGCGGCTCGTACCTGATGGTGTCGGGGACGCGGGCGGACATCGGTGACGGGTCAGCGCTGCGGCACGCCGACTGGGTGGCCGTCGCCGTCGCCGACCGGCCCGTCGGGGC
>NZ_JAAGMG010000205.1 GCF_010548525.1 Streptomyces sp. SID14478 | reverse complement strand
GCGTTCGCTCTCCCGGTACAGCGCCTGGTACCCGAGCACGGTCGCCACGGCGACGGCCGCGCCGAGCAGCGGCCCGATGAACGCGCCCGGGCTGAACCCGCCGCCGTGCCCCACGTACGACGCGATGGCCGCGCCGGCGGCGAGGACCACCGCGGGCACGCCCCAGCGCACGGGCAGCAGGTGCAGGAGCAGGAAGTAGAGCGGGAAGGCCAGCCACAAACCGTCGGGGGA
>NZ_JAAGMG010000136.1 GCF_010548525.1 Streptomyces sp. SID14478 | reverse complement strand
GGCGACGCCCGGCTCGAACTGCCGGACTGGACGCGGGGGTTCGTGTGGGTGAACGGGTTCTGCCTGGGCCGCTACTGGTCGGTGGGGCCGCAGGATTCGTTGTACGTGCCCGGTCCCGTGCTGCGCGAGGGCGGCAACGAGGTGTGGGTCCTGGAGACGGAACGGGCGGGTGAGCCGCGCGTCCGGTTGCGCTGAGGCGGCGGCCGAAAGGGGCCGGTCCCGGGTCACGGGACCGGCCCCTTTCGTGTCGGTGGGCCGGTCGCGCCGGTCGCGGTGAACCGGTCGACGCGACCGCGCCGCCGTCGCAGGCGTGCGTCGCGGT
>NZ_JAAGMG010001381.1 GCF_010548525.1 Streptomyces sp. SID14478 | reverse complement strand
CCCCGACGGCGGCGGCCACAAGGCCCTGGGCCGCCAAGCAGGCCGCGCAACCCGGTCCGGCGCCGGCTACAGCTACATCCACACCGCCGTCGACGACCACTCCCGGCTCGCCTACAGCGAGATCCACACGGATGAGCGCAAGGAAACCGCGACCGGCTTCTGGCAGCGGGCCCACGCCTACTTCACCAGCGCGGGCATCACCGTTGAACGCGTCCTGACGGACAACGGCAGCTGCTACCGCTCCCGCACCTGGCGCGATGCCCTGGCAGCGACCGGGATCGCACACAAGCGAACCCGGCCCTACCGCCCGCAGACCAACGGCAAGGTCGAACGGCTGAACCGCACCCTGCTCGACGAATGGGCCTACGCCCGCCCCTACCGCTCAGAAGCCGAACGCCGCGAAGCGTTCCCGCAGTGGCTGCACTCCTACAATCACCACCGCGGACACACCGCGCTCGCAGGCCAACCACCCGCCAGCCGCGTCCCCAACCTCACAGGTCAGTACACCTAGGGCGTGTTTTGAAAGTCCCGCCTGCCCCGCGACGCCCGGCACGCACGCTCGCGGCGTTGCCGAAGCGCCCGCATAGCTCCGCTATGAGGACGCTCCGGCGCCTTACGATCGCACGCACCGGACGCCGCGGGGCCCGCCCTTCGGGCGAACGACGGGACTTTCAAAACACGCCCTAGGGTGCGGTCCGGTTCGCCAGGATGTTCTCGATGACGCGGGCCACGCCGTCCTCGTTGTTGGTCGCCGTGACGCCGGTCGCGGCGGATAGCACGTCCGGGTGCGCGTTGCCCATCGCATAGGAAGCACCCGCCCAGGCGAGCATCTCCATGTCGTTGGGCATGTCGCCGAAGGCGACGACCTCGGCGGGGGAGATCCCGCGCTCCTGGCAGCACAGTTCGAGCGTGCTCGCCTTGGAGACGCCCCGTCCGCTGATCTCCAGCAGGGCGCTGGGGCTGGAGCGCGTGATGGCCGCCAGGTCGCCGACCGCGGCGCGGGCCAGGGAGAGGAACTCGTCGGGGCCGAGCTCCGGGTGGTACGCGAGGACCTTGAGGACGGGCTGGTCCGCGACGTCGGCCCCCTCGAAGTCGGCGGACAGCAGCTTCTCCGCGGACGCGACGCTCTCGCCCGGATCGAGGTGCAGCGGCGGGTACGTCGGCTCGTGGTGCAGGCCGCCGGTCCGCTCGACGGCGAACGACGTGCCGGGGGCCGCCGCCCGGAGCACCCGGACCACGTCGAGCGCGTCCGGCACGGGCAGCTCCCGGATCTTGACGAAACGGTGGTTGCCCGGGCCGCCGTGCAGGTCCACGACGGCTGCGCCGTTGCCGCAGATCGCCAGGCCGTGGCCGTGCAGATGGTCGCTGACGACGTCCATCCAGCGGGCCGGGCGGCCCGTCACGAAGAAGACCTCGACGCCTGCCTTCTCCGCGGCGGCGAGCGCGGCGACCGTCCGAGGGGAAACGGTTTTGTCGTCGTGCAGCAGCGTGCCGTCGAGGTCCGTGGCGATCAGCCGGGGCGCGGTCGCGGGCGCGGAAGGGGCCGGGTTCCGGGGCCCAGGAGTCGGAGAGGTCACCGGTCCATGGTCGCGCATATGCGCGCACGGGCGTGCGGCGGGGCGCGCAGATGAGTACGTTGCCGGCGCACGCGCCCCGCCCGGCCCGGGAGAGCGGTTCAGCGCAACTGCGCCGGGGCCTCCAGGGCGATCTGCTCGAAGACCTTCTGGTCGGCGGCGAAGGCGGTGTCGGGAATGGGCCAGTGCAGGACGAGCTCGGTGAATCCCAGCTCCCGGTGCCTGCCCGCGAAGTCCACGAAGGCGTCGACGGACTCCAGGGGACGGCCGCGGTCCGGGGTGAAACCGGTGAGCAGGATCTTGTCGAGCTCGGCCACGTCGCGGCCGATCGCGTCGCACGCGGCGGTCAGCTTCTCGATCTGCCCGCGAATGGCTTGAATCGACTCCTCCGGCGTGCCCGCCTCGTACAGCTTGGGGTCGCCGGTGGTCACCCACGCCTGTCCGTGCCGGGCGGCGAGCTTGAGCCCGCGCGGTCCGGTCGCGGCCACCGCGAACGGAAGCCGGGGGCGCTGCACACAGCCCGGGACGTTCTGGGCGCCGCCCGCCGAGTAGAACGTGCCGTCGTACGAGACGGTGTCCTCGGTGAGCAGGCGGTCCAGCAGCGGCACGAACTCGGCGAACCGGTCGGCCCGCTCGCGCGGCGTCCACGCCTCCTGCTCGCTGTGCGCGAGCGCACTCGCGTCGAAGCCCGTGCCGCCCGCGCCGATGCCCAGGGTGATCCGGCCACCTGAGATGTCGTCGAGCGAGATCAGTTCCTTGGCGAGGGTGACCGGGTGCCGGAAGTTCGGCGAGGTCACGAGCGTGCCCAGGCGCAGCCGCTCGGTGACGCCGGCCGCCGCGGTCAGTGTCGGCACCGCGCCGAACCACGGCCCGTCGCGGAACGGGACGCGCCAGGACAGGTGGTCGTACGTGTACGCCGTGTGGAAGCCCAGATCCTCGGCGCGCACCCAGGCGTCACGGGCGCCCTCCAGCCAGCGGCGGTGGGGCAGGATCACGGTGCTCAGGCGGAGCGGGGACGCGGGCGCGGGGGACGTGTCGGTCATGTCCGTGAGCCTATGCGGACCGCTGCGCGTGCACGCGCCGGGACGGGAGCGCGGGGCGGGCGCGGGGCAAGGGCGTGAGGTCAGCGCACCCGACTGCTCAGCCATGGGGTCAGCTGGATCATCGGCAGGAACTCCTTGTACGTACGGTCGCCGGGCAGCGGTACGACGAGGCGGTAGCCGGGCGGGAACCGTTTGCCGTGCACGTAGGCGAGGCCGCTGTAGCAGGACCGCAGGAAAGCGGGGGCCTCGTCGCGCGGAACGTCGTGGAACTCGACGCCCTCGACCGTGATCAGCGCGTCGTCCTCGGGGAAGAGCCGCACGGTGATCCGCGGTGAGCCGCCCAGCTCGACGTGCGCCTCGTGGGGCAGCGAACCGTCGGGGTCGGTCGTGGCGAAGCCGGCGGCGGTGCGCCGGGAGGTCTGGTCCGCACCGATGTCGTGCGCGACGTCGCATTCCAGGTGGAACTCGCGGGCGATCTCCCGCAGGGCGTCGACGGCGGCCTCGGTGGTGGGCAGATGCGAGTGGTCCATACCACTGATCATGCCGCAGGAGTCCTTTTCGCGGCCCGGGGCTCGGATTTCGTGGCCTGGGGCTCGGCTTCCGGGGCCCGGGGCCCGGGGCCCGGGGCCCGGGCCCTGGGGCTCGGCCGCCTCCATCCGGGCTCGGCCGGTCTCCGTGCGAGCTTCATCCGGGCTCGGCCGGTCTCCCTACGGGCTCGGCCGGTCTCCGCTCGGGCTCAGCCGGGAAAGCGCAGGTAGCGCGGGGGTACGGCCGGGGTGAGCCAGACGCCGTTGGCGCTCACGCGGAACGTGTGGCCGTCGCGGTGCATCGCCCCCGCGTCGACCGGCAGCACGACGGCGCGGCCGCGGCGGGAGCCGACCCGGGTGGCCGTCTCGCGGTCCGCCGACAGATGGACGTCGTGCCGGGTCATGGGCCTCAGGCCCTCGGCGCGGATCGCGTCCAGGAAGCGGGCGACCGTGCCGTGGTAGAGGTACGCCGGCGGCTCGGCCGGGGCGAGGCCCAGGTCGACGTCGACCGTGTGGCCCTGGTTGGCGCGGATCCGGGTGCCGTCCACGCTGAAGCGCTGTTTGTCGTTCTCCGCGACCGCCCGGTCCAGTTGGGCGCGGCTGATCCGGAAGCCGTGCGCGGCGGCCGCGGCGAGCAGCTCGTCGATCTCCACCCAGCCGGCCTCGTCGAGCGTCAGCCCGATGCGACCGGGCTCGTGTCTCAGGTGTTTCGAGAGGTACTTCGACACCTTGACGGTGTGTTGCTCCTTCATGGCGACAGGGTGCCCGGGGAGCGGTCAAGGTCGCACCGGGTTTTCTGCCGGGTCTCCAGAAATTCTTGCGATGAGATACGGCTCGCATGTTTGATCCACAGCCAAGTCCTGTTATCCACAGGGGAATTGGCGATTCTGTGGACAACTGTCAAGCGATAGAACCCTTTTGGTCAACTATGGGTGTATCGCTGCGTTTTGAGGTCAATGCATCCAATGTCCTTGTCTGCACCTCACGTTCGGCGGCGGCGGCGATGAAGGCGGAGGCGCTCTCCGGGCCAACCAGCGCGCGAACGGCGCGCATTGTCGCTGCGGGAACGGCGACGGACTGCGGCTCGTGGGGCGGCGCCGTCACCGGTCCGTCCGCCAGGTGCTGGTGCAGGTGCCGGGTGGCGAACAGACGCATGGCGCGCGCCAGTTCGGCGTCCACCGACTGCTGGGCGAGCGGGCGCAGACGCCGTACGAGCGAGGCGGCCTCGGCGGCCTCCGTGTCGGTCGGCGGGTACGGGCCGAGATAGCGCGCGAAGACGTGCTCGGTCGTGAACTCCAGGAAACGGGCGGCAATATGCTCGATCTGCCCCCTCAACTCCCGCAGATGGCCAGAGATCGCCGACAGCGGAACGCCCGCCGCGTACAACTCCACGGCCACCGCGAGCTCTTGAGGGCTCGGCACGAGGAACTCGTCGTCCCTGCCCGGCACGCGCTCGAGCACGCCGAGTTCCACGGCGTCCTGCACGGCGGCCTCGTCGGGGTTGCCGCCGAACCGCTCGTCGAGCTCCGCGCGCGTGATGCGGCCCGCCCGCTCGTCCGTCCACGGCCCGTCCACCTCGGCGACCAGGCCGAGCACGCCGCCCAGGCCCCGGCCCGCGTCCCAGGCCTCCAGGAGCTCCTTGATGGAGGCCAGGGTGTAGCCGCGGTCGAGCAGGTCCGCGATCTGGCGCAGCCGGGACAGATGCGCGGACGTGTACACGTTGGCCCTGCCGCGGCGCTCCGGCCGGGGCAACAGGCCGCGGTCCTGGTAGGCCCGGATCGTGCGGACCGTGGCCCCGCTGTGGTGGGCCAGGTCCTCGATCCGGTACTCGGCGGCCGACTGCTCCGTCACACCCCACGCCCCTGTACTCGGTCGTACCCGTTCTGGAGTCACGCCGTCGCTGAGCGGCCGATCGCGCCGGCCGCGGCCCTGGCCGCGGGTGAGGTCGCCAGATAGTCGACGGCCTTGCGCAGCGAGCCCTCCTGCGAGGGATGGTACGACCGGCGCAGGTAACGGGGTATGGCCGCACCCAGCTCGCGCCAGGTGGGCAGCAGACCCTTGCGCACGGCCCTGTTGTGTTCGGCCAGGGAGTAGCGCAGCCGCCCGGCGAGCTGCGGGTCGTGACGTATGAGGTATGCCGCTCCCCACGCCCACAGGTAGAGCATCACGGGCGCGGTGACCGTCATGCCGGCGATCCGGCGGGCGTAGCGGGAGGGGCCCCGGCCGCCGCAGTGCTGGTACATGTCGAAGGCGACCGAGCGGTGCTCGACCTCCTCCGCGCCGTGCCAGCGCAGCAGGTCGAGCATGACCTCGTCGCAGTGCGCGTGGTCCAGGGCCTCGGCGTGCAGCACCCAGTTGCCCAGGACCGCCGTGAACTGCTCGATCGCCGCGATCACGGACAGCCGCAGGCGCAGCCACTCCTGCGTCGGTATCGGCGCTCCCAGCGGCGGCGTCTCGCCGAGCAGCTTCTCGAAGAGGAAGTCGACGTACTTCGTGTAGTCGGCCGTCTCCAGGCGCTGTGCGGCCAGGTGGTCGAGGACGTGACCGTGCTGCACGCTGTGGGTGGCCTCCTGTCCCATGAACCCCTTGACGTCCTTGAGGAGTTCGGGGTCGTCGACCAGCGGCAGGCCCTCCTTGAAGACCTTCACGAACCACCGCTCCCCCGCCGGCAGCAACAGATGCAGCACGTTGATGACGTGGGTGGCGGTCGGCTCGTCCGGTATCCAGTGCAGCGGCGTCGTCTGCCAGTCGAAGGAGACGCGGCGCGGGGTGATCGTGCGGTGCGCTTCCTTCGTGGTGCTGCTCAGGTCGTCCGTGCTCACAGTGGCGGCTCCAATCGGGCTATCGCGCGCAGCGCCCTGGGCGTGAAGCGCGACATGAGATGCGCGCCGCGGGCCTCCGGGGTGACCGGGACCACCGCCTTGTTGTGCGCGACGGCGCCCAGGATCGCGTCGGCGACCTTCTCCGGCGGGTAGTTGCGCAGGCCGTACAGGCGCGAGGACTTCTTCTGGCGGCGCTTCTCCTCCTCGGCGTCGACCCCGGCGAAGCGGGCCGTCGCCGTGATGTTCGTGTTGACCAGGCCGGGGCAGATCGCGGAGACCCCGATGCCCTGCCTCGCCAGTTCGGCGCGCAGGCACTCGCTGAGCATGAGGACCGCGGCCTTGGAGGTGGAGTAGGCGGGGAGTGCCTTCGAGGGCTGGTACGCCGCCGCGGACGCCGTGTTGACGATGTGGCCGCCCTGGCCGCGTGCGGCCATCTGCTTGCCGAAGAGGCGGCAGCCGTGGATGACGCCCCACAGGTTCACGTCGAGGACCTTCTTCCAGTCCTCCGGTGTCGTGTCGAAGAACGAGCCGGACAGGCCGATGCCCGCGTTGTTCACCAGGACGTCGAGCACGCCGTAGTCGGCCGCCACCTTCTCGGCGAGCTTCTCCATGGCCTGCTCGTCGGTGACGTCGACGGTCTCGGCCCACGCCTGGGGAGCGCCGATGAGCTGCGCCATCTCGGCGGTGCGCGCGGCGCTGTCGGCGTCCCGGTCCACGGCGACCACGCGCGCGCCGGCTTCCGCGAAGGCGAACGCGGTGGCCCGTCCGATGCCGCTGCCCGCCCCGGTGACGAGGACGAGCTGGCCGCCGAAGCGGTCCGCGTACTTGCCGTCGGCCTTCTTGCGCTGTGCGGGCACGCCCGCCTCCACTTCCTCTTGTGCCGCGACGAACTCGCCGATCCAGGCGGTCAGCTGGTCGGGACGGGTGCGCGGCACCCAGTGTTTGGCGGGCAGGGTGCGGCGGGTCAACTGAGGTGCCCACTGCTCCAGTTGGTCGTAGAGCCGAGGGGACAGGAAGGCGTCGCCGAGCGGCGTGATGAGCTGCACGGGCGCGTGCGCGTACGCGTCCTCGCGCGGCCGGCGCAGCCTCGCCCGTACGTTGTCCCGGTAGAGCCACGCTCCGTGCGCCGCGTCCGAAGGGAGCGACGGGGTCGGGTAGTCGCCCGCGGGGACCCGCTCGACGCGCTCCAGGATCTTGGGCCAGCGCTTGCCGAGCGGCCCGCGCCAGGCGAGCTCGGGCAGGACGGGCGTGTGCAGCATGTACACGTACCAGGACTTGGCGCCCTGTCCGAGCAGTTGGCCCACCTTGCGGGGCGTGGGCCGCTTCATGCGCTGCTTGATCCAGTGCCCGAAGTGGTCGAGCGACGGGCCCGACATCGACGTGAAGGAGGCGATGCGGCCCTCGGTGCGCTCGACCGTGACGAACTCCCAGGACTGGACCGAACCCCAGTCGTGACCCACCAGGTGGACCGGCTTGTCCGGGCTCACGGCGTCGATGACGGCCACGAAGTCGTCGGTGAGCTTCTCCAGCGTGAAGCCGCCGCGCAGCGGGGCCGGTGCCGTGGAGCGGCCGTGGCCGCGCACGTCGTAGAGCACCACGTGAAAGCGGTCCGCGAGGCGGGTGGCCACCTGGGACCAGACTTCCTTGGAGTCCGGGTAACCGTGCACGAGGACCACCGTCGGGCGGTCCGGATCGCCGAGCTCGACCACGCACAGTTCTATCCCACCCGTGCGCACCCAGCGCTCACGTGCCCCGTGGAGATTCGCGAGGTCCGTCATCAGATGCCCTCCGCCCAGCGCCGCACGTGCGGCAGATCGTCGTCCAGCCAAAATGCGCTCTCTTCGGGGTCCTTGGAGTCCGTGACCACGAGGATCTCCTCGAACTTGGCGCCGGTCCCGCGGAATCCGAGGTGCGGCTCCACCGCCCACAGGCCGGGCTGCGGGGGATGGTCGGAGAACCTGTACGGCGACCAGAGCGGGGACCAGCCGTCCCGGTGCCCGTGCAGCGCGTCGCCTGCCAGGCCCTTCAGCGACTGGGTGCCGAAGCCGAACAGCGTGGGGTTGATCCGCCGCTCCTTGACCCGGTCGACCTTGTGCGCGATGACGCCGAAGGGGTAGGCGCGGTGCCGGTTGGCGTATCCCTGGCGGACCATCAACCGGTCGACGCTCTCGTAGATCTCCCGCAGCGGGCGGCGCTCGCGCACCTCGCTCAGGATCAGCCCGCGATGTGCTTCGAGGTCCGAAAGGAGCTTGTCGTGCACGGGGTTGAGGCCGAGCGAGCCCGAGTAGCCGATGTCCGCCGTGTATCCCTTGTGGACCGGGGCCATGTCGAGGATGAAGGGCATCCCCGCCTCCAGCTTCCGGTTCGTCGGGAAGAACTGCAGTGGTACGCGGAAGTTCACGAACGCCGTGCGGTCGCCGAACCAGGCGAAGGGCAGATGGAACCAGTCGCGCACCCCGCGCTCGCGCAGCCACTCCCGCTGCATCCGCGCCGCCTCGCGCTCCGTCACTCCGGGCTTGAGCTGCGCCGCGACCGCTTCCGCGCACTCGTACGCGAGCGTCTGCACTTCTCTGAACCCCCGCAGCTCCGCGGAGAGTTCCCGTACCACTGCTGAGGTCATGCCACCGTCCGTCCGTGTCACGGCCGCCCGCGTCCCATGACGGGGCCGTCGCCGTACGCGCTCGCCCACCCTTCGCCCGACCGCTGCCCCTCAAGGAGCCTGCTGCGCAGGCGCAGATCTCATTGACACTGATGAATGTGACAATGGTCGGCGTCGACGTCAAGGGGCCTGCGGCAGACTGGGGAAAAGGTCCGCGATGTGCACAACCGGGTCACCGGGTCGGGTGGCCGGCCCGCTCGCGAGGGGCTACTCAGGGAGGACCCCTAGGGACCCGTAATACTCAGGTCTCATACGAGGTTGACCCCGTGGTCTGACGATCGGTGTGGCCTGCGCCACTACCGTCGAAGCGTGACAGTGATCGCGACCGAAAGCCTGAGCAAGCGGTTCCCGCGGGTGACCGCGCTTGACCGGCTGACCATGGACATCGAGCCCGGGGTGACCGGACTCGTCGGAGCCAATGGAGCCGGCAAGTCCACCATGATCAAGATCCTGCTGGGTCTGTCCCCCGCCACGGAGGGCCGGGCCCACGTGCTCGGCCTCGACGTCGCGGATCCGTCATCGGGGCCCAAGATCCGCGAGCGGGTCGGGTACATGCCGGAGCACGACTGCCTGCCGCCCGACGTCTCGGCCACCGAGTTCGTCGTCCACATGGCGCGCATGTCCGGCCTACCGCCCACCGCCGCTCGCGAGCGCACGGCGGACACGCTGCGCCACGTCGGCCTGTACGAGGAGCGCTACCGCCCCATCGGCGGCTACTCGACGGGCATGAAGCAGCGCGTGAAGCTGGCCCAGGCCCTCGTCCACGACCCGCAGCTGGTGTTCCTGGACGAGCCGACGAACGGTCTGGACCCGGTCGGCCGCGACGACATGCTCGACCTCATCCGCCGCGTCCACACCGACTTCGGCATCTCTGTGCTGGTCACGTCGCACCTGCTCGGCGAGCTCGAGCGCACGTGTGACCACGTCGTCGTCATCGACGGCGGCAAGCTGCTGCGGTCCAGCTCCACCACGGACTTCACGCAGAGCACCGCGATCCTCGCGATCGAGGTCACCGACAGCGACGCACACCCGGACGGGGCGGGCGCGTTGCGCGAGGCCTTCGCCCGGCGCGGCATCGAGACCACCACCGGCGGCGAACTGCCGGGCGCGGGCCACACGGTGCTCCTCACCGCACAGGGCGAGGAGACGTACGACATCGTCCGCGACGTCGTCGCGGACCTCGGCCTCGGCCTGGTCCGGATGGAACAGCGCAGGCACCACATCGCGGAGGTCTTCCGCCCCCAGGACGTACCGGAGCAGGAGCAGGTCTCCGAGCGCGCCGCCGCCTGGGCGGCGACCGCCGCCACACAGCAGACGGGAGGCGCGCGCGATGACCACTGAGCCCGTGCGCACGGACCGCGCGTCCACCCAGATCCACAACATCGGCTACCGCCACTACGACGGCCCGCGCCTGGGCCGGGCCTACGCCCGCCGCTCGCTCTTCTCGCAGAGCCTGCGCGGCGCGTACGGCCTGGGCCGCTCGGCCAAGTCGAAGGTGCTGCCGATGCTGCTCTTCGTCGTGATGTGCGTCCCCGCACTGATCATGGTCGCGGTCGCGGTCACCACCAAGGCGAAGGACCTGCCCGTCGACTACACGCGCTACGCGGTCCTCCTCCAGGCGGTGGTCGGCCTCTACGTCGCGTCGCAGGCGCCACAGGCCGTATCGCGGGACCTGCGTTTCAAGACGGTGCCCCTGTACTTCTCGCGCCCCATCGAGCGCATCGACTACGTGGTCGCGAAGTACGCCGCCATGGCGTCGGCCCTGTTCATCCTGACGGCCGCCCCGCTGCTCGTCCTGTACGTAGGCTCTCTACTCGCCAAGCTCGACTTCACCGAGCAGACCAAGGGATTCGCCCAGGGACTGGTCTCCGTGGCGCTGCTGTCGCTGCTCTTCGCCGGCATCGGACTCGTCGTCTCGGCCGTCACCCCGCGCCGTGGCTTCGGCATCGCCGCCGTCATCGCCGTGCTGACGATCTCCTACGGGGCGGTCTCCACGGTCCAGGCGATCGCCGACACGCAGGGCAACGGGAGCGCGGTGTCCTGGCTCGGCCTGTTCTCGCCGATCACCCTCATCGACGGCGTACAGAGCGCCTTCCTCGGTGCCACCTCCGCCTTCCCGGGAGTGCACGGCCCCTCGTCGGGACAGGGCGTGGTCTATCTGCTCGTCGTCCTCGGGCTCATCGCCGGCTGCTACGGCCTGCTGATGCGCCGCTACCGGAAGGTCGGACTGTGACCAGCATCAACATCGACCACGTATCGCGCTGGTTCGGCAACGTCGTGGCGGTCAACGACGTCACGATGAACATCGGCCCCGGAGTGACCGGCCTGCTCGGTCCCAACGGCGCGGGCAAGTCCACCCTCATCAACATGATGGGCGGCTTCCTGGCCCCCTCGAACGGCACGGTGACGCTCGACGGACGGCAGATCTGGCGCAACGAACAGATCTACCGCCACATCGGCATCGTCCCCGAGCGCGAGGCCATGTACGACTTCCTCACGGGACAGGAATTCGTCGTCGCCAACGCGGAGTTGCAGGGTCTCGGCAAGAAGGAGGCCCAACGGGCGCTCGCCACCGTCGAGATGGAGTACGCCCAGGACCGCAAGATCTCGACGTACTCCAAGGGCATGCGACAGCGCGTGAAGATGGCGTCCGCGCTCGTCCACGAGCCGTCCGTGCTCCTCCTGGACGAGCCGTTCAACGGCATGGACCCGCGCCAGCGCATGCAGCTCATGGACCTGCTGCGACGCATGGGGGACGAGGGCCGCACGGTCCTGTTCTCCTCGCACATCCTGGAGGAGGTCGAGCAACTCGCCTCCCACATCGAGGTGATCGTCGCCGGACGGCACGCGGCCAGCGGCGACTTCCGCAAGATCCGCCGCCTGATGACCGACCGCCCGCACCGCTACCTGATCCGCTCCAGCGACGACCGGGCACTGGCCGCCGCGCTGATCGCGGACCCGTCGACGGCGGGCATCGAAGTCGACCTGAAGGAGGGCGCGTTGCGCATCCAGGCCGTCGACTTCGGCCGGTTCACGACGCTGCTGCCGCAGGTCGCGCGGGCGCACGGCATCCGCCTGCTCACGGTCTCGCCGTCCGACGAGTCCCTCGAGTCCGTGTTCTCTTATCTGGTCGCGGCGTAGGAGGCCCTGATGTACGACCCCACTGTCGCCCGACTCACCTACCGAGCCCTGCTCGGCC
Organism: Streptomyces sp. SID14478; assembly: GCF_010548525.1. Classification (GTDB taxonomy): domain Bacteria; phylum Actinomycetota; class Actinomycetes; order Streptomycetales; family Streptomycetaceae; genus Streptomyces. The sequence goes on along the minus strand of NZ_JAAGMG010001381.1, from coordinate 15,158 downwards.
GCCGCCGGGCCCTCATCCTCTTCGCGCTGCCCGTCCTGCTCGTCGTGATCTCCGCGCTGGTCCGCGCGCTCACCGGCGCCGACGACCAGACCGCGTCCGACGTCCTGGGCGGTTTCGCCCTCGCCACGATGGTGCCGCTCATCGGCGTCATCGCGGGCACGGGCGCGATCGGCCCCGAGATCGATGACGGGTCCGTCGTCTACCTCCTGTCGAAGCCGGTCAAGCGGCCCACGATCATCTTCACGAAGCTCATCGTGGCGATCGGCGTGACCATGGTCTTCTCCGCCGTCCCGACCCTGATCGCGGGCCTGATCCTGAACGGGAACGGGCAGCAGATCGCCGTCGCCTACACGATCGCCGCCCTCGTCGCCTCCATCGCGTACGCCGCGATCTTCCTGCTGCTCGGCACGGTGACCCGGCACGCGGTCGTCTTCGGCCTGGTCTACGCCCTCGTATGGGAGGCACTCTTCGGCTCCCTGGTGGCCGGGGCCCGCACGCTCAGCGTGCAGCAGTGGTCCCTCGCGGTCGCCCATAAGGTGGCCGGCGGCGACCTCGTCACCTCGGATGTGGGACTGCCGCTCGCGACGGTCTTCCTCGTCGGCGTGACCGTGCTGGCGACCTGGTACGCGGGGCAGCGGCTGCGGTCGCTGACGCTGGCGGGTGAGGAGTAGGGCCCGGCCCGCTCTTGATGCCGCTTTCACCCTCCCACCTGGACACTGGTGGGAGGGTGCGCTGTCCGAGGGCCACCCGAGGAGGACCCAGATGGCATCCGAACCGATGCGTGAGGGGGACCGGCCCGGTCAGGGCGAGGACGCCTGGGACGACGTGGTCCTGGACGCCGACTTCATACGTTCCGCGGAGAGCGCCGAGCCGTCGGCGCGGGCCCGCATGCTCACGGCGCGGTGGCGAGACGGCGGACCCGACCCGCAGCCCTGGCGGTCGGACGAGCCACCCGCGGGGTGGTTCTTCAGCAAGGCCCGACGGCGGAAGTGGCGCCGCCGGTGACCGGCTGAGCACCCGCGATTAATTCGGTGGCGGTCAACTCGGCACAGGCGCACAGTAGGTGTGTCACCGCGCCGGTCGGGTTCCGCCGCCGGCGCCCGTCCACCGGGAGAGGAGCGCGACGATGACCGTCAGTAGTCCGTCGAGTTCCCTGCAGGGCAGCCCGAGGCAGGCTCCGGAGTAGTCATTGCACTCCGTCGAGCCCCGCCCCAGCGGTGCTGTCCGGGGCGGCCGCTTCGAGCACGTGCCCTCAGCGGCACGTGGGCCGCCCACCCGGAGGATTGGCCGAGTGGTAAGGCAGCGGCTTGCTAAGCCGTCGTCGGGACCGGAAATCCCGCGCGCGTTCGATCCGCGCATCCTCCGCCACCATGAGCAGCTGAGCAGCTGAGCAGCTGAGCCGCGCGCCGCGTGCGGGCGCCTCAGCCCAGCAGGCGCTCCAGGACGACCGCGATGCCGTCGTCCTCGTTCGACGCCGTCACCTCGTTCGCCACCGCCTTCAGCTCCGCGTGCGCGTTGGCCATGGCGACACCGTGGGACGCCCAGCCGAACATCGGGATGTCGTTGGGCATGTCGCCGAACGCGATCGTCTCGGCGGGCTTCGCGCCCAGGCGGCGGGCCGCGAGGGAGAGGCCCGTGGCCTTGGACAGGCCGAGCGGGAGCAGCTCCACGATGCCCTCGCCCGCCATCGTGACGCCCACCAGGTCACCGGCGACGCTGCGCGCGACCTCCGCCAACTGATCGTCGCTCAGGCCCGGGTGCTGCACGTACACCTTGTTCAGCGGCGCCGCCCACAGCTCCGAGACGTCCGTGAACGGGACGGCCGGCAGATGGCCCTCACCCGTCCGGTAGCCGGGACCGACGATGACCTCGCCGTCCAGCCCGTCCCGGCTCGCGGCCAGCGCCAGCGGGCCGATCTCCGCCTCCAGCTTGGCCAGCGCGAGCCCCGCCAACTGCCGGTCGAGCGTGACGGAGGTCAGCAGCCGGTGCTCCCCCGCGTGGTAGACCTGCGCACCCTGGCCGCACACCGCGAGACCGTCGTAGCCGAGGTCGTCGAGGATGTGGCGGGTCCAGGGCACGGCCCTGCCGGTCACGATGATGTGCGCGGCACCCGCCGCGGTGGCCGCGGCGAGCGCCTCACGCGTGCGCTCGGAGACCGTGTCGTCGGGACGCAGCAGCGTCCCGTCGAGGTCGGTCGCGACGAGCTTGTACGGGAAGGCAGGCGCGGGGGGAGCGGGATGGCTCACTTGGTGATCGGCTCCAGGCTGCGATTAGCTGCGGTTACTTGGGGTCAAGAGTGGCTCGTCCCCCGAGGTACGGCCGCAGCATCTCGGGCACGCGCACGGAGCCGTCGGCCTGCTGGTGATTCTCCAGGATGGCGACGATCGTGCGGGGGACGGCGCACAGCGTGCCGTTCAGCGTGGCGAGCGGCTGGACCTTCTTGCCCTCGCGCATCCGGATCGACAGGCGGCGCGCCTGGAAACCGTCGCAGTTCGACGCCGAGGTGAGCTCGCGGTACTTGCCCTGCGTGGGGATCCAGGCCTCGCAGTCGAACTTGCGCGAGGCCGAGGAGCCGAGGTCACCGGTGGCGACGTCGATCACCTGGAAGGGCAGCTCCAGGCCGGTCAGCCACTGCTTCTCCCACTCCAGGAGCCGCTGGTGCTCGTTCTGGGCGTCCTCCGGGTCGACGTACGAGAACATCTCGACCTTGTCGAACTGGTGCACGCGGAAGATGCCGCGGGTGTCCTTGCCGTACGTGCCCGCCTCGCGGCGGAAGCACGGCGAGAAGCCGGCGTAGCGCAGCGGCAGCTGGTCGCGCTCCACGATCTCGTCCATGTGGTACGCGGCGAGCGGGACCTCGGAGGTGCCGACCAGGTAGTAGTCGTCCTTCTCCAGGTGGTAGACGTTCTCGGCGGCCTGGCCGAGGAAGCCCGTGCCCTCCATGGCGCGCGGGCGCACCAGGGCCGGCGTCAGCATCGGCGTGAAGCCCGCCTCGGTGGCCTGCGCGATCGCCGCGTTCACCAACGCGAGTTCGAGCAGTGCGCCGACACCCGTCAGGTAGTAGAAGCGCGAGCCGGAGACCTTCGCGCCGCGCTCGACGTCGATGGCGCCGAGCGCCTCGCCGAGCTCCAGGTGGTCCTTGGGCTCGAAACCCTCGGCGCCGAAGTCCCGGATCGTGCCGTGCGTCTCCAGGACGACGAAGTCCTCCTCGCCGCCGCGCGGGACGTCGGGGTGCACGATGTTGCCCAGCTGGAGGGCGAGACGCTGGGTCTCCTCCTCGGCGTCGCGCTGGTCCGCCTCGGCGGCCTTCACGGCCGCGGAGAGCTCGCCGGTCTTCTTCAGCAGCTCCTGGCGCTCCTCGGGGGAGGCCTTGGGGATCAGCTTGCCGAGCGACTTCTGCTCGGAGCGCAGTTCGTCGAAGCGGAGCCCGGACGACCTGCGCCGCTCGTCGGCGGACAGGACGGAGTCGACGAGCGCGACGTCCTCTCCACGGGCGCGCTGGGAGGCGCGAACACGGTCGGGGTCCTCACGGAGCAGGCGAAGGTCAATCACCCCTCCAGGCTACCGGTGCGCGCTTCCGGCTCACGACCCGATATCCGTTGCGTGGCTTTATGCCCTATTTGCCGGAATGTGAATTAAGGGCGGAAGGCACCCGGAAAGAGCCGGGCAAGCCTCTGTGGGGGGACGTCAATAAAAATGCCCGCTTTCCCCGAAAGGGCCAGGTGCGGCACGAGTCCTTGACCTGATTCCCTTGCGGGGGACGGGACTTGGGGGTGCGTTGTCCACAGAAGCGCACAGCCTCGGCTAGTTATCCACAGGGTGTGAGAAAGATCTGTGGATGCCGGAAGAGGTCGTTCCGAAAGCCGCATGCATGGCGAAGGATTCCCGTCCCAAACCCGTTCCATGCTCACTTTCGGGTGGAAATGCTTCACTCCAAAGAGTTGATCAAGGCAAAAGGGTGGACGAGGGGTGACGTGCCGGTCTGTGGACGGACTTGTGGGCTGTAGGGCGATTTGTCGACCCCATCACCCTTTCCTGTCGACTTGTCCCCAGGTCGAGAAGGTCACCTGTGGATAACTCTTGTGGACAAAGAAAATCCGCTGGTAGGACCGGGTGCGGCGACAGTAAGAAGCCGGACCCGGCGGTGGAGAACCCGGATCCGGCGCGGGGGAAGGCAGGCCCTAGAAGCGGCCGTCCTGGCAGCGGGCCAGCCAGTCCGACGCCGCCAGGAACTCGCTGTCCGACGTCCCCGTCCGCGGCGTCCGCACGTCCTTGACCGCGACGCCGGCCCGCGGGTACGAGCCGAGGAAGCGCACCTTCGGGCAGGCGCGCTTCAGCCCCATCAGCGCCTCCGCGACCCGGCGGTCCGAGATGTGCCCCTCCGCGTCCATGGCGAAGCAGTAGTCGCCGATGCCCTTACCCGTCGGCCGGGACTGCAGCAGCATCAGGTTGACCCCGCGGATCGCGAACTGCTGGAGCAGTTCCATGAGCGCACCGGGGTGGTCCTCGCGCTGCCAGATGACCACCGACGTCTTGTCCGCGCCGGTCGGCGCCGCGGGCCGCGCGGGCTTGCCCACCAGCACGAACCGGGTCTGTGCGTTCTCCGCGTCGTGGATCTCGGTGACCAGCGGCACGAGGCCGTAGCGCTCGGCCGCGAACTCCCCGGCGAACGCGGCGTCGAACCGGCCTTCCTGCACGAGGCGGGCGCCGTCGGCGTTCGACGCGGAGGACTCCCAGGTCACGTCCGGCAGGTGGGCCTTCATCCAGTTCCGGACCTGCGGCTGGGCCGCCGGGTGCGCGGTGACCGTCTTGATGTCGCTCAGCGCGGTGCCGGGGCGCACCAGCAGCGCGAAGGTGATGTCGAGCAGCACCTCGCGGTAGATCATCAGCGGCTCGCCCGCGACGAGCTCGTCGAGCGTCGTGGTGATGCCGCCCTCGACGGAGTTCTCGATCGGTACGAACGCGGCCTCGGCCTCGCCGTTCCGGACGGCGTCGAGCGCCGCGGGCACGGACACCATGGGGACGAGTTCCCGGGTGGCCGTCTCCGGGAGCGTGCGCAGGGCGACTTCGGTGAAGGTGCCCTCGGGGCCGAGGTACGCGTAGCTGGCTGGCATGGGGTCACCCTAATGGGCCCCGTGCGGCCGGGCGCACGGATGCGCCACAGGCCACCCCGACCGGTGACGGCAGCCTCCTGCCGCGCCGGCGACGCGGCGCCGGGGCCTCATCCCTCCAGCAGCGACTGCCCCACGTATCCGCCCTTCTCCGCGCCGCCCGGCACCGCGAACAGCCCACTCGCCTCGTGCCGGATGAACGAGGAAAGGGCGTCACCGCGGTCGAGCTTGCGCTGCACGGGCACGAAGCCGCGCAGCGGGTCCGCCTGCCAGCAGACGAAGAGCAGGCCGGCGTCCGGGGTGCCGTCCGCGTCGAAACCGTCGTGGAAGGAGAACGGGCGGCGCAGCATCGCGGCGCCGCCGTTCTGGTCGGGGCGGCTGATGCGTGCGTGCGCGTTGATCGGGATGACGAGATCGCCGCTCGCGTGCGTCTTGTCCAGGTCCGGCTCGGTCGTCTCCTTGCCGCCGGTCAGCGGGGCACCGGTCGCTTTCTTGCGGCCGATCACCTCCTGCTGCGCCGCCGTCGACTGCTTCTCCCAGTCGTCGAGGAGCATCCGGATCCGGCGTACGACGACGTACGAGCCGTTCGCCATCCAGGCCGGGGAGTTCGCGCCCGCGCCCGAACCCGGCACGAAGATCCGCTTGTCGAAGTCGGACTCCGACGGTTTGGGGTTGTTGGTGCCGTCGATCTGCCCCATGAGGTTGCGAGTCGTCATCGGCTGCGAGGTGGCACCGGGCGAGCGGTTGAAGCCGTTCATCTGCCAGCGCACCTTCGCCGCGCCGCCCGCGTCCTTCTGGAGCGCGCGCAGCGCGTGGAAGGCGACGAGCGGGTCGTTGGCGCCGATCTGCACCCACAGGTCGCCGTTGCTGCGGGCCTTGTCGAGATGGTCGGAGAAGAAGTCCGGCAGCGGGTCCAGCGCACCGGGTCGCTGCTTCTCCAGTCCCGTGCGCGCGAAGAAGCTGTGCCCGAAGCCGAAGGTGACCGTGAGCGAGGAAGGGCCCGCGTCCCGGGCGACATCGGTGTCGTCGGACGCCGACGCCTCACCTGCCATCAGCCGCTCGGCCGTCGCCGACCAGCGGCGCAGCAGCGCGGTGGCTTCCTTGCGGCCCGCACCCGCGGCCAGATCGAAGGCGACGAGATGACCGCAGGCCTGCATCGGCGTGGTGATGCCGGGCTGATGTTTCCCGTGAAACATCACCTCGTCCGCGCCCAGCGACGTCAACGCTGCCTGCTGCTCGGGGGAGTTCGCGTCCGAGGAGGCCACGGCGTACCCGGCCCCCGCCCCGACGGCGCCGAGGGCGACGCCGGTGGCGCCCGCCGTGCCGAGCAGACGGCGCCGGGAGATGCCCGTGGAGACGGTTTCCGGGGCCGCCGTGCGGCTTTCGGTGTCAGCCATGGTGGTTCAGCCGATCTTCGCGTTCTTGGTGACGGTCACTTGGTCGATGTCGGAGGTGCGCACGGTCACCGCGATCTTCCAGTCGCCCGCCCCCGGGATCTGCACACCGCTCGCGGTCCAGTGTCCCGTGGCGATGTGGTCGGGCACGACGGACAGCGGCCCGATCTTCTTCGCTTCCAGGGTGAAGGCGATCTTCACCTCGGGGATGTCGAAGGCCTTGCCGTTGGGCCGCTCTACGTAGACGTGCATTTCGTTGTTGCCCGTACGGCCGGGGTCCAGGTCGAGCAGGACCGTGCCCTTGCCGTCCGTGCCGCCGGTGTCGAACGGCATCTTCAGGGACAGCGGCCCGGACTGGGCCTGCGCGGCCGAGGTGGCCGACTTGGCCTCCTCCTCCGTACGTCCCGGTTCGGTGGCGGTCAGCACCGTGGTGACGGCGAGCAGGACGATGGCGACACCCGCCTCGGCGAGGACCGAGCGGCGCAGGCCGAAGCGGTGCGGATCTCCGTCACGGATGCGCTTCTCGCGGGCCGTGGCCACCGCGGCGCGCTGACGGGCGAGTTGGGCGGCCCGCTCGGGGTCGTCCTTCTTGGTACCGCCGCCGACCGTGACCGGCTCCTTCTTCTTCTCCGCTGTGCGCTGCTCCACGACGGTCGCGGCGGCGGACCGGGGAGACAGCTGCTCGGAGAGCCGGCCCGTCCACTTGCGGGAGATCCAGGCGATGCCGACGAGCACCGCGACGAGCCCGACCTTGAGCAGCAGCAGCTGTCCGTAGCGCGTGCCGGTCAGCGCGGACCAGGAGCCGACCTGCCGCCACGACTGGTAGAGGCCGGTCGCCGCGAGCGTGACGACGCTGCAGAACGCCACCCGGGAGAAGCGGCGTACCGCGGTTCCCTCGATGGAGGGCGCCCTGTACAGCGCGACGAGCAGTGTCGTCAGACCGCCGAGCCAGGTGGCCACGGCCAGCAGGTGCAGGACGTCGACGGGCATCGCGAGCCCGGCCTGGATGCCGGTCGAGGCGTGCTCGGCCATGGCCCAGGTCGCCGCGAGTCCGGCCGCGACGACCGCCCCGCCGATCGCGAGCCCGAAGGTGAGGTCCTTGACCTCCTTCTTGTCGCCGTCCTCGGCCCTCTTTACGTAGGCGCCGAAAAGCACCGCTATGAAGAGGGCTGCCGCGGCGAGCAACAGAAGACGGGACGTAAGGGCCGCTCCGGTCTTCGTCTGCAGCACCTGACCGAGCAGCGACATGTCGAAGATGTCGCCGAGCTTCCCCGACCCCGTGTACGAGCCGCGCATCAGCAGCATCGCGAGGGTGGCCGCGGTCAGTGCGGTCCAGCCGCCGACCACGACCCGCTGCACCGGCCTGATGCCCGCGCCGCGCGGCCAGCAGCCGAGGACGAACGCGGCGCCGCCCACGAGCACGATGAAGCCCGCGTACGAGACGTAGCGCGCGACGCCGTAGAGGCCGCCGACGACGCCCCCGCCGGCGTTCTGGTCGGTCAGTACCGCGGAGGTCTTGGACGGGGCGCCGATGGAGAACGTGAAGGCGCCCGAGACGGGATGGCTGTCGGCCGAGACGACCTGGTAGGCGACGGTGAACGTGCCGTCCGGCAGGCCGGAGTGGAGCCCCACGGTGTACGTCGTCCCGCTGGGGTTGGCGACCTTGCCGCTGTCCACGCGCTTGCCCGCAGGGTCGAGCACGCGCACGGCGCCGCTGGACATGGCGACGTCCTCGGAGAAGGTGAGCGACACCTGCTGCGGGGCCGTCTCGACCACCGCTCCCTGTTTCGGGTCGCTCCCGGTCAGCGCGGCGTGCGCGGAAGCGGGGGCGGCGCCGGCCAGGAGCGCACCGGTGACGGCGAGGAGAAGCAGCACCAGGTGCCGGAAACGGGGAGCGATGGTCTTCACGTACGGTCAGCCTCTCAATGAGACGCGTGCGACGTCGGGTTGTAGGTGGCGGCCTTCACCGGGAAGGCGACCGTGACGGTGCCGGACTTGGCGAAGTGCAGCTTCACCGACACCTTGCCGCCCTCTTTCGGCTTCCGCTTCAGGTTCTCGAACATGAGGTGGTTGCCGCCCCGTTCGAAGTCCAGCTCTCCGTTCGCGGGCACGGCGAAGGACTTCTGCTCCTTCATCACGCCGTTCTTGGTGCTGTGCAGGGTGACCTGCCCGGCGATGTCGCTGCTGACGGAGTCGAGGGTGTCGGCGCCGCCGCCGTTGTGCACGATGAAGAACCCGGCCGCCATGTCGCCCGAGGCGGGCTCCGGGATGAACGCGTCCTGGACCTTCACCTCCGGTGTGTCACCGGAACTGTCGGAGCCGCAGGCGGTCAGCGCGAGCCCGGCGGCCAGCACCGTGGCGCCGAGCACCAGGGGGGTGCGCCTCACGGCTTCGCCCCCTCGATGATCTTGGGGAGGTCCTTGGTGTAGTCGTCGACGGTGGCGTCCTCGCCGTACAGGACGTAGCCGCCGTTCGTCTTCGGCGAGAAGGCGATGACCTGCGTGCCGTGCATCGACACGAGCTTGCCGTTTTTGTCCTTCTGCGTCGGCTCGATGGAGATGCCCATCGTGCGCGCGCCGCCCTGGATGGTGGCGAAGTCGCCGGTCAGGCCGATGAAGTCGGGGTCCTGCGCCTTCAGCCACTTGCCGAGCACGGCCGGGGTGTCACGGTCAGGGTCGGTGGTGACGAAGACGACCTGCAGCTTGTCCTGCTCGGCCTTGGGCAGCGACTTCTTCGCGACGGCGATGTTGCTCATCGTCAGCGGGCAGACGTCGGGGCAGTGCGTGTAGCCGAAGTAGATCAGCGTCGGCTTGCCCTGGGTGCGCTCGCGCAGGTCGAACTTCTTGCCGTGGGTGTCGGTGAGGACCAGGTCCGGCTTCTCGAAGGGCTTGTCGAGAACCGTCGCGGCCTTGTTCGCGCCGGCCTCGGTGGACACCTCGGTGACGGGCTGGGAGCTGTCGTCGCTGCTGCCGCAGGCCGACAGGGCGAGGGTGGCCGCCGTGACCAGTCCGGCGGCGGCGAGCAGGGTCTTCTTGCTCATCTTCGTGGTCTTGCGCATAGAAAAATGTCCCAGATGTGAGGGGGCCGGCGGACGCCGGGGTCGCCCACCGCGACCCCGGCGTCCGCCATGGGTGGCTCAGCTGTTGGTACGCCGACGGCCCGCCAGAACGCCGAACGCCACACCGGCCGCGCCGACGACGATCCCGACGATGCCGAGGACACGGGCGGTGTTGTCGCTGCCGGAGCTGTCCGACGACGTGCTGGAGGCGGTGGCCTCCTTCTTGTCGCCGTCGTCGGAGGCGGCGCCGGACGCGCCGTGTCCGTCGTCCTCGGCGGCCGTCAGCGCGAGGGTGGGCGCCGGGTTCTCCGGCTCCTCCTGGCCCTTTTGCTGCGGCTCGATCCAGCGCACGACCTCCTTGTTGTCGTACGTCTGGATGGCCTTGAAGACGAGCTCGTCGGCGTCGGTCGGCAGCGCGCCGATGGACACCGGGAACTTCTGGAAGTAGCCCGGCCGTACGCCCTTGTCGGCGCCGGAGCCGGTCGCGGTCCAGGTGACCTTGGAGACGGCCTCGGTGATCTTCTCGCCGTGCATCTCGATCGGCTTGTCGAGCTTGGACTTGGTGACTTCGGCCTTCCAGCCCGGAACCGGCTCGGGCATGACCGAGGCGAGCGGGTGGTCGGTCGGGAAGTTGACCTCGAGCTTGGTGGTCGCGGCGTCGTCGCGCTCGTTCGGGACCTTGAAGTCCACGACGGCGTAGCCGCCCTTGGCGGCCGCCCCCTCCGGCTGCACGCTCACGTGCGCGAAGGCCGGGGCGGAGACGAGGACGACGGAGGAGACGGCGGCGGCACCGACGAGAGCGGCGCGGGACATCTTCTTCATGGCAGAAAGAACTCCACGTTCAGCGGGATTCAGCGAAGGGTGAGGGACGCGTCCGCGCAACGCCGCACTACGTATGCGGCGAAAAAGGCGGTACGCGCGCGTGCCGCACAGCACGCCTCACCCCACGCGGGACCACAGGAGCCGCGGGCGGAGCAGGTATGCCGTGTCAGGCAGCGAGAAGGAACGCGTCGGCGGCGGGCGGCCCGCGCCGGCTCACCGAATGCTGAAGTGCCGCAGCCCGCAGCGAAGGCGGGGCGGGGAACCCGGCGCGGGGCGCGCACGGGAGTGCCACCGGCGCACCGGGGAGCCCTGCCCGCAGAGCGCGTACGAGAGCGAGAGCCGCGCGCAGGGAACGGACGGGCGCCCCTTCCGCGACTCCGTGCGCCGAAAGCCGGGACAACTGCACGATCCGGCCCAGGGCGAGATCGCCGCGCCGCATCAGCCACCCGGCGCCGGCCGCGGCCAGCAGGTGCCCGATGAGCATCGGCAGGGAGGGCAGCAGGCCCATCGGGGCCCAGGCCGCCGCCATGTCGTGGTGCATCCCGCCCATGGAGTCCGCGGGGACGCGCGCCTGGTCGAGGATCCGCTGCGCCTGCACCGGGCTGAGCGCGGAGGCACCGGCGCCGCACATCAGCCGTGCGGCCCGCTCGACGACCGAGGAGCCCCCGGTGCTCATGACCATGTCCTGCTGCCCGAGCCCGAAGAGGCAGTGCAGGCCGAGCTGACCGATCCCGAGGGTGGCGGCGATGCCCGGCAGCGACCGCTCGCGGCCGGCCAGCGGCGCGGCCACACAGAAGGCGATCAGGAAGCCGAGCCCCAGCGTCCACAGCGGGACGGTGGCGGTCGAACCCAGGACGTGCCCCGCCGCGGACAGCACGACGCAGACCGCGGCGAACACCGCGGCCCTCAGCAGCCTCAGATCGGCGGAGCTGTGCGCCGCGCGCGTGTGGGGGGCAGACATGGCGGGCTCATCATCCCACTGGGCTTACCCGTCCCATACGGCAGGTCCACAAGGTCCGGAATCTCCTGTACCGCGAGAACTGGGCCGCTCGCGTCCGCCGTATGGGCGGTCTCACGCCAACTCCGCGATTGCGACGGGGCGATGACGGCAATACGTATCGGTATGTCGAGCCGCGGCCAGGAGGCTGGAGCATGAGCATCTGGTGGTCCCTCCATCTGCGACGCGAGGCTGCGAGCGTGCCCCTCGCCCGGCGCCTCCTCATCGGCACCATGGAGACAGCGGGCGTCGACCCGGACGTCTCCTACGACCTGTCGGTGGCCCTCAGCGAGGCGTGTGCGAACGCGGTCGAGCACGGGGGAGGCACGGTGGCGAACGAGACCTCGGGCGGCTACCGGGTCACCGCCTACCTGGACGGCGAGAAGTGCCGCATCGAAGTCGCTGATTCCGGCCCGGGCTTCCCCGCGCTGCGGGGCCGTGCAGCCCTGCGCCGGGCATCCGACGACTCCGAGAGCGGCCGGGGTCTGTGCCTCATCCACGAACTCGCCGACCACGTACACGTCGTCAACAGGCCCGGCAGGGGCGGTGCCGTCGTCAGCTTCGACAAGATCCTCAAGTGGAGGACGGGCACTCCGCTGCTGGCGGTGTGAACCGGCAGATCCGAATGACTACGTGGTCCGCCCCCGAACTGGCTACTTAAAGCGAGCAATTGCCGTCATAGTAGGCCGCACGTTCCGCAGCCCGGGCACCTTCCCCAGCAGCGGCGACAGCGCCCCGTAGTACGCGCCCCGGCCCCGCGGCAGCGGCAGTTCCCGTACGTCGCGGATCGCCGGGTGCGCGGTGCGGACCGTGTCCAGCTCCCCCGCGTCCAGCCCCCACGGCATCACCGGCGTGACGTACCCCTGCTTCGTGCGCATCTCCCCGCGCCGCGTGCGCTCGCTGAACCAGCGCGGCACCGCGTCGAAGACCAGCGCCCCGCCGCCGAACCGCTCGGCGCAGCCCGCGATCAGCTCCCGCACCTCCGGCGGCCGCAGGTACATGAGCAGACCCTGCGCCGTGATCAGCACCCCGCGCGAGGTGTCGACCTCGTCGCGCCAGGTCAGGTCGAGGGCCGACCGGGCGAGGACGCGCTGCCGCTCCCCGCCCGGCAGCAGCGCCTGGCGCACCTCGGCGGTCTCCGGCAGCTCGACCGACAGCCATTGCGCCCGCCCGTTGTCCACGCGCCAGAACTGCGTCTCCAGGCCCTCGGCGAGCGTGACGACCGTGCCGTCCGGGTGGGCGGCCAAGAAGTCCCGTACGGCGTCGTCGAAGGTGCGCACGCGCAGCGCCTGCCCCTGCGCGAGCAGCGGGTTGGGCGCCCCGAACGTCTCCTCGAAGGGATAGCCGATGCGCGCGACGAGTTCGACGGCCTTCGGGTCGTCGAGCACCGGACGGGGCTGCGCCGCTTCGAAAGCGCGGTGGTAGAGGTTCCACAGCAGCGTCTCTGGTACGCCGCTCAGCTCCACGGACGTCACACGGGTCTCCTTGTGCTCCTGTGCTCTTGCACGAACCTGTAGGCACCGCGCCACAGTGGGCACTTGTATGGGGCCCTTGTAGAGAGCGCCGGAGGAGGGCCGCACCAGTGGGTCGCGGCCCTCCTTCATGTCGGCGATGTCGTCGGTCAGCCCTTCAGGCGGGCCATCCACGCCTCGACCTCGTCGGCCTGTCGCGGCAGGGCCTGCGAGAGGTTCCGGTTGCCGTCCTCGGTGACGAGGATGTCGTCCTCGATCCGGACGCCGATGCCGCGGTACTCCTCGGGGACCGTCAGGTCGTCGGCCTGGAAGTACAGGCCGGGCTCGACGGTCAGGCACATGCCGGGCTCCAGCGTGCCGTCCACGTACGCCTCGGTCCGCGCGGCCGCGCAGTCGTGGACGTCCATGCCGAGCATGTGACCGGTGCCGTGCAGCGTCCAGCGGCGCTGTAGCCCGAGCTCCAGGACGCGCTCGACCGGGCCCTCGACCAGGCCCCACTCGACGAGCTTCTCGGCGAGCACGCGCTGCGAGGCGTCGTGGAAGTCGCGGTACTTGCCGCCCGGCTTGACGGCCGCGATACCGGCCTCCTGGGCCTCGTACACGGCGTCGTAGATCTTCCGCTGGATCTCGCTGTACGTGCCGTTGATCGGCAGCGTGCGCGTGACGTCGGCGGTGTAGTACGTGTGCGTCTCCACACCGGCGTCGAGCAGCAGGAGGTCGCCGGAGCGGACCGGGCCGTCGTTGCGGACCCAGTGCAGGGTGCAGGCGTGCGGGCCGGCCGCGCAGATGGAGCCGTAGCCGATGTCGTTGCCCTCCACGCGCGCGCGAAGGAAGAACGTGCCCTCGATGTAGCGCTCGCTCGTCGCCTCGGCCTTGTCGAGGACCTTCACGACGTCCTCGAAGCCGCGCACCGTCGAATCGACGGCCTTCTGCAGCTCACCGATCTCGAACGCGTCCTTCACGACCCGCGCCTCGGAGAGGAAGACCCGCAGCTCCTCGTCGCGCTCGGCGGTGACCTTGTCGGTCAGCGCGGACTCGATGCCGGCGTCGTAGCCGCGCACCACGCGCACCGGACCGGTGGCCTCGCGCAGCGCCTCGGCCAGTTCGCGCACGTCGGAGGCCGGGATGCCGTGGAGCTCGGCGGCCTCGGCCAGCGAGTGCCGGCGGCCGACCCACAGCTCGCCGTCGCCGCCCAGCCAGAACTCGCCGTTCTCCCGGTTCGAGCGCGGCAGGAGGTAGATCGTCGCCTTGTGGCCGTCGGCGGTCGGCTCCATGACGAGGACGCCGTCCTCGGTCTGGTTGCCGGTCAGGTACGCGTACTCGACGGAGGCGCGGAAGGCGTACTCCGTGTCGTTCGAGCGCGTCTTGAGGTTGCCCGCGGGCACGACGAGGCGCTCGCCCGGGAAGCGGGCGGACAGGGCGGCGCGGCGGGCGGCGGTCTCGCCGGCCTGCGCGATGGGCCGCAGGCCGCGCAGCTCGGTGTCGGCCCAGCCGGACTTCATGTTCTCGGCGAGCTCGTCGGACACGCCCGGGTAGAGCCCGTTCTTGCGCTGCTTGATGGGCTCCTCGGTCTCGTTCTCCGGGGTCTCCGGGGTGAGCTCGTCCGACACGGTTCCTCCTCGACGCGGTCCGGTGGAATGGCCTGATATGGCAACGGACCCCCTCCATCGTACGAGCGTACGGAAGGGGGTCCAGGGGCGGAGGGCCTGTTACCAACAGCGTCCGGGGGGTTACGCGAAACGGGCCGCGAGCAGCACGACGTCCTCGTCGCTGTCGACCGCGTCGAGGCCGTCGGGGAGCACCGTGCGCAGGACGTGGTCGGCGATCCCGCCCGGGTCGTCCCGCAGCGTCCTGGGGACGCTCGCGGCGGCGGCGTGCAGCCGGGCGAAGGCCCGGTCCATGGCGTCGCCGGTGCGGTGCAGCAGGCCGTCCGTGTACAGCAGCACCGTCTCGCCCGGCTCCGGCGTGATCTCCACGCTCGGCGCCTCCCAGCAGGCGAGCATGCCCAGCGGCGCGGACAGCGTCGTCTCGGCGAACTCCGTGCGCCGCTCGCCGATCACCAGGGGCGGGCTGTGCCCGGCGCCCGCGAGGACGATCTTGCGTTGCGCGGGCTCGCAGTACGCGAACAGGGCGGTCGCGCTGCGCGCGGGCTCGGTCAGCCGCATCAGCAGCTCCAGGTCGGACAGGACCGCGACCGGGTCCTCGCCCTCCATCACCGCGTACGCCCGCAAGGACGCGCGCAGCCGGCCCATCGCGGCGACCGCGCTCGCGCCGGACCCGGTGACCGAGCCGACCGCGAGGCCG
>NZ_JAAGMG010001491.1 GCF_010548525.1 Streptomyces sp. SID14478 | reverse complement strand
CGGACCGCGGCGCGGGTGCGGCTCATGCGGCGCCCTCGCCGGCCGCGGGGACCTCCGCGGCGCCCCGCGCGACCAACCGGCGGTACTCCTCGTGCCCGGCGAGGAGTTCACGGTGCGAACCCGTCGCCCGTACGACGCCGTCCACCAGGAAGCACACCGTGTCGGCCAGGTCGAGGAGCAGCGGCGACGTGCCGGTCACGACGGTCGTGCGCCCGCGCCGGGCCGTGCGCAGCCGACCGGCGGCCCGGGCCTCGGTGTGCGCGTCCAGGGCCGACGTGGGTTCCACGGCGAGCAGGATCTCCGGG
>NZ_JAAGMG010001415.1 GCF_010548525.1 Streptomyces sp. SID14478 | reverse complement strand
CTCCAGGAGCAGCCGCTGCTGCGGGTCCATCGCGAGCGCCTCGCGCGGCGATATGCCGAAGAATCCGGGGTCGAACAGGCCCGCGCCGCGCAGGAAACCGCCCTGGCTGACGTATGAGGTCCCGGCGTGGTCCGGGTCGGGGTCGAAGAGTCCGTCCAGGTCCCAGCCGCGGTCCTCGGGGAAGTCGGAGATCGCGTCGACGCCGTCGGCGACGAGCTTCCACAGTTCGTCCGGCGAGGTGACCCCGCCCGGCAGGCGGCACGCCATGCCGACGATGGCGAGCGGCTCGTCCGTGTCGGCGGCGACGGCCGCCGGTGTCTCGGCCTCGGGCGCCGCGACCTCGTCGAACTCGCCGCGCAGATAGCGGGCGAGGACCAGCGGGCTCGGATAGTCGAAGACGAGCGTCGGAGGCAGCTTCAGTCCGGTCGCCTCGCGCAGCCGGTTGCGCAGCTCCACCG
>NZ_JAAGMG010001377.1 GCF_010548525.1 Streptomyces sp. SID14478 | reverse complement strand
CGCCCGCGACACCGGCAGCGCCGTCCTCGAACTCCTCGACGCAGCCCGCGGCGAGGACGCCCTGCTGCGCGGCCTCGCCTTCGAGGCCCTGCGCGTCGTCGGCGCGCCCGCCGAGCCCGAGGTGCGCCGCGCCCGTGACGAACCGGGCCTGCGGGCCTACGCGTTGCTGTGGCTCGCCGAGTACGAGGGCGCCGACCCCGAGGACGTGCACACCGTACTGACCCGCGAGGAGGCCACGTGGCTGTGGATCGACACCGCCGCGGCCGTCGCCGACCACGGTGAAGCCCCGCTGCTCGTACGGCACTTGGAGTCCGCGGTGCAGCCGACCGTGCCGGC
>NZ_JAAGMG010001341.1 GCF_010548525.1 Streptomyces sp. SID14478 | reverse complement strand
CGCGAACCGCCCTGCGCCGCCTGCTCGGTGAGCGAGCGCAGCACCGCCGCCGCGATCAGGTAGCCGGTGCCGTGGTCGAGGGCCTGGGCGGGCAGCACCCCGGGGGCGTCCGGCGCGCCCTCGACCGCCGCGATGCCCGTCGCCGCCTGGACCAGGCTGTCGAACCCGCGCCGCTCGCCCCACGGCCCGTACGTGCCCCACGCCGACAACTGCGCCACCACGAGCCCCGGCCGCCGCTCCACGAGCGCCTGGGGAGCGAGCCCGAACCGGTCGAGCGCGCCCGGCCGGTAGCCCGTGACCACCACGTCCGCCCCGGCGAGCAGGTCGTCGAAGGTGCGCCGGTCGGCGCCGTCCGTCAGGT
>NZ_JAAGMG010001296.1 GCF_010548525.1 Streptomyces sp. SID14478 | reverse complement strand
ATCAAGCTGCTGGAGCAGGAGAACGAGGTCCTGCGCCGGGCCGCTGCCTACCTGTCCCAGGCGAACCTGCCGGGAAAATGATCTACCCGCTCGTGAAAGAGCTGGCCGCAGGCGGGGTGCCCGTCACGGTGACGTGCCGGGTCCTGAAGCTCGCCAGACAGCCCTACTACCGATGGCTTGAACGGCCGGTTACCGACGCCGAGTTCGCACAGGCCGCCCGGGCTAACGCTCTGTTCGACGCCCACCGCGAGGACCCTGAGTTCGGCTACCGGTTCCTGGCCGACGAGGCCCGCGCCATGGGATCTGGCATGGCCGACCGGACCGCGTGGCGGATCTGCCGCGACAACCGCTGGTGGAGCGTGTTCGGCAAGAAACGCGGCAAGAGCAAGAAGGCAGGCCCCCCGGTCCACGACGACCTGGTCCGCCGTGTTTTCGCTGCCCCGGGACCGAACCGCCTGTGGCTCGCCGACATCACCGAACATCACACCACGGAAGGGAAGTTGTATCTCTGCGCGGTCAAGGACGTCTTCAGCAACCGAATCGTGGGCTACTCGATCGACGCGCGGATGAAGTCCCGCCTGGCCGTCGCCGCCCTGGACAACGCAGTGGCCCGCCGCGATCACGTCGCCGGGTGCATTCTGCACAGCGACCGCGGATCGCAATTTCGCTCCCGCAGATTCGTCCGCGCACTTGATCTGCACCGGATGGCGGGATCGATAGGGAGAGTCGGGGCGGCCGGCGACAACGCGGCCATGGAGTCCTTCTTCAGTCTGCTCCAGAAAAACGTCCTCGACCGCCGCACCTGGGCCACCCGTGAAGAACTCCGGATCGCGATCGTGACCTGGATCGAACGGACCTACCACCGACGCCGCAGACAAGCCACACTCGGCCGACTGACCCCCATCGAATACGAGACCGTCATGACCACACCGGCCCTCCAAGCCGCGTAACCAAACCTGTCACCCAAGGCTGCATCAGACCCCCGCCTGGGCGCCGGGCCTGCACGAGGCCCTCGTCGGGCTGGGCGAGGGCGACTTCGTCATCGTCGACGGGACGCTCATCCCGACCGACCGTGTCAGGGCGGACGAGCCGTACTACTCGCAAAAGCACCGGCGGCACGGCATGAACGTCCAGGTCATTGCACGCCCCGACGGCACACCATTGTGGTTCTCCCGCGCGACACCAGGCCGCACCCATGCCCTGACCGCGGCCCGCGCCCACGGCATCACCCAGACATGCCACACCCGGCAGATCCTCAGCCTGGCCGACCGGGCCCACCAAGGCGCCGGCACCACCGTCCGCACCCCCTACAAGAACCACCACGAACAACCCGCCCACTACCAGCAGTTCAACCGCGACCACGCCCGGCTCCGCGCACCGGCGAACGCGCCTTCGCACAACTGAAGACCTGGCGGATCCTGCGCCGGGCCAGATGCTCCACCCGCCGCATCGGCACCATCATCCAGGCCATCCACACACTCCTGACCTGTACGTATTCAGGATGAAAGAGGTTTACTGACGCTAAAGACTGGGGTGAACTTGGAGCGTCTTTGATTGAGGGTGATTTCAAGGGCGCAGCAGCGACTGGTGTCGGCCTCTGGGCTGGAGCTGTTGCGGGTGTTGCATGCGAGGCTGTGCTCGGGGCGGCTTCCGTACCCACACGAGGAGTGGCCGGTGTAGCTGGCCAGGGGGCGTGCTTTGCTGCGTCCTATTACACCGGGCAGTGGGCACAAGGAACCCTTTTCATCCTGCTGCTGAGCTGGCCTGATGCAGGACTACGACGGCGTGGACGGTGGTGGTGATGCGGGTGGTCGAGCATCGGAGTTTGCGCAGGAGTCGCCAGGTTTTGAGGGTAGCCATGGCTCGTTC
>NZ_JAAGMG010001252.1 GCF_010548525.1 Streptomyces sp. SID14478 | reverse complement strand
GCCGCCCGGCGCAGGTACTCGGCCGCGCGCGGATCGTCGGCCCGCGCGAAGTGCGAGGCGAGCGTGTCCACGGCGTCCGGGCGACGACGCAGCACGGCCTGCGCGAACGCGGCGTGCAGCTGACGGCGCCGTACGACAGTGAGCTGCTCGTAGCAGGTGAGGCGGACGAGAGGGTGCCGGAAGGCGAGACCCGCCTCGGCCCGCCCCGCGACCACGACCTGCCGCTCCTCGACGAGAGCGGCGCCGATGGCGTCCTCCAGCGCGGCCACCGCGTCCACGGCCGGCCGCAGCCCGTGTTCCGCGACGTCGAGCAGCTCGCGCAGCGCCACCTCGCCGCCCGCGACCGAGAGGGCCTCCACCACGCGCCGGGTGTCGCGGCCGAGCCGCCCCAGACGTTCACCCACCAACTGCCGTACGCCGTCGGGCGCTTCGTCGCTGACGGGACCGCGGGCGAGTTCCAGGGCGAACAGCGGATTGCCGAGGGAGAGCTCCCAGACCCGGTCGAGGCGTTCGGCCGGGGTGCCGACGTCCCGGACCACGGCCAGACAGGCGCCCTTGTCGAGCCGGCCCACGTCCTCGCGCCCCGACAGGCGCGCGCGCCGCAGCGCGACCAGCGCCGAGCGGCGCGGATCGCCCTCCGGGACCTCCTCGTCCCGGTAGGTGACCAGGAACCGCAGGGCCGTGCCGCCGCTCCCGGCCCGGCGGGCCAGATGGCTCAGTAGTTGGAACGAGCCCTCGTCGGCGGCGTGCAGGTCGTCCAGGACGACCAACACGGGCCGTGCGGCGGCGAGTTCACCCAGCAGCGCGCCCACCGCGCGGAACAGGCGGTCCCGCTCCTCCTCGGGGGAGCGCTCGCCGTTCGCCCGCACCCGGCCCAACGACGGCAGGAAAGCGGCCAGTTCGGGATACTCGGCACCGACCCGGGCCCGCTCCCCGGCGTCCCACTCGGCGAGCCAGCCGTCCAGGGCCTCGGCGAACGCCCCGTACGGGGTGTGCCCCTCGGCGTCGT
>NZ_JAAGMG010001174.1 GCF_010548525.1 Streptomyces sp. SID14478 | reverse complement strand
CTGTTCGCCTGGCCGTACGTGGCCCTGCTGCTCGGCGCGCTCGCCCTGTACTGGGGCATCAGCGCCCTGCGCGCCAAGCCCCGCACCCCGGACCCGCAGGCCCCCGCGCCGGCCGCCGCCGACACCTCCCGCCCGCAGACGACCGCGGCGGTCAGCGGCCTGGTCACGGGCGGTCTCGCGCTGGCGATGGTCGCGTCGATGTTCACGGCGAAGCTCGTGTACAGCGACTACTACGAGTGCCGCGCGGACGCCCTGACGAACACGGCGCAGAAGGCCTGCGAGGACCTGCTGCCCAAGGAGCTCCGCCCGCTGCTCGGCACCCGGTGAGCGTCCGTCAGGCCTTTGGGCCGTCCGCCGGCCGCTCCGGCACCTGAGGCTCCGGCGGCCGAAGCTCCGCCGCGTAGGGCTCCGCGACGTGGGGCTTGGACACTTGGGGCTCCGGGTGCCGCAGCGCGGCCGGGGCCTCCTTGAGGACCGCCCAGCGCGCGGCACGCGACTCCTCGTCGAAGAAGTCGTACGGCTCGAACTCGACCTGCTCCCGGGCCGGTTCGGGCTCCGGCAGGGCAGCCGCCTCGCGCCGCCGGGCCGCCACCGAGGCGGCCCACGCGGACACCCGGGGCCGCACC
>NZ_JAAGMG010001137.1 GCF_010548525.1 Streptomyces sp. SID14478 | reverse complement strand
GCTGTCGGCGGGGCGGCGGCGCGGGTGGACCGTGTTCGACAGCAGGACGAGGAAGGTGTCCGTCTTCGGGTCGAGGACGAGGGACGTCCCGGTGAAGCCGCAGTGGCCCGCCGCGCCGTGGCCGGCCAGCTCGCCCATGAACCAGGGCTGGTCGACCCGGAAGCCGAGCCCCGGCGCCGCCAGCATCAGGTCGACGAAGTCGGGGCCGAGGATGCGGGCGGTGCCGTACGAGCCGCCGTTCAGGAGGGTGCGGCACAGC
>NZ_JAAGMG010001099.1 GCF_010548525.1 Streptomyces sp. SID14478 | reverse complement strand
GAGCCGTTCCGTGACTGGTGGCAGCGGACCAACGGCGGCAAGAACGTCACGGAGAACGGAAAGGGCGCGCAGAAGTGAGCAGTAGGGACGTGATCCTGGGCCGGGTCCGGCGGGCACTGGGCGGCCCGGCCGGCGACCCGGCGACGTACGAGTCGGACGTCGACCGGAGCTATCTGCGCGCGCACGGCGACCGGACGACGCAGCAGACGGTGGAGCTGCTCGCGGAGAACCTGGCGGACTACCGGGCGCTCGTGCACCGCTGCTGCGCGGCGGAGCT
>NZ_JAAGMG010001060.1 GCF_010548525.1 Streptomyces sp. SID14478 | reverse complement strand
GCGCGGGCGCGCAGGGCCACCACCCGCGCCGCGTCGTCCAACGACAGGGCACCCGCGACACACGCCGCCGCGATCTCCCCCTGCGAATGCCCCACCACGGCATCCGGCTCCACACCACACGCCCGCCACAACCGCGCCAACGACACCATCACCGCGAACAACACCGGCTGCACCACATCAACCCGCTCAAGGGACGGAGCACCCTCCACACCACGGATCACCTCCACCACCGAGAAACCCGCCACCTCCGCCAACGCCGCATCACACTCCGCCAACGCCTGGGCGAACACCGGGACATCGAGCAGCCCCCGCCCCATCCCCACCCACTGCGAACCCTGACCCGGGAACACCCACACCACCCGACGCCCCCCACCCCCCACACCGGTGAGGAGGTCGGGAGCCGGGAGGCCTTCCTGAAGCCGTCGCAGGAGGTCCTGCGCCGTCTGCGGGTTCTCGGCGAGGACGACGGCGCGCCGCTCGTGGTGGGTGCGTCCGGTGGCGAGGGAGCGGCCGATGCCTTCCAGCGTGTCCGTGTGCGCCGGCACGGGTGCCAGCCGGGCAGCTTGGGCGGCCAGGGCGGTCTCCGTGCGCGCGGACAGCACCAGCGGCACCACCCCCGCGGCTTCCAGTACGCCTACCGACCGGCCCTCTTGGGCGGCATTCACTGCGGCAGGTTCTTCGACGATCAGGTGGGCGTTCGTGCCGCTCACTCCGAACGCGGACACCCCCGCACGCCGCACACGACCCTCGACCCGCGGCCACCGCCGTGCCGCCCGCAACACCTCCACACCACCCGACGACCAGTCCACATGCGACGACGGCTCCTGCGCATGCAACGACGCCGGAAGCACCCCGTGCCCCAACGCCAACACCATCTTGATCACACCAGCCACACCCGCAGCCGCCTGAGCATGCCCGATGTTCGACTTCAACGACCCCAACCACAAAGGACGTTCACCCTCACGCCCACGCCCATACGTCGCCAACAACGCCTGCGCCTCGATCGGATCACCCAGCACCGTCCCCGTCCCGTGCCCCTCCACCACATCCACCTCCGCCGCAGACAACCCGGCGGCAGCAAGCGCACCGCGAATCACCCGCTGCTGCGCCGGACCGCTCGGAGCAGACAGACCATTGCTGGCACCGTCCTGGTTCACCGCGCTCCCCCGCACCACGGCCAGCACCCGGTGCCCGTTGCGCCGCGCGTCCGACAGCCGCTCCAGCACCACGAGCCCCACGCCCTCGGCGAAGCCGAAGCCGTCGGCCTGCTCGGAGTAGGCCTTGCACCGTCCGTCTGCGGCGAGCGCGCCCTGCTTCGAGAACTCGGTGAACACCTCCGGCCCCGCCATCACGGACACCCCGCCCGCCACCGCCAGCGACGACTCGCCGTCCCGCAGCGAACGCGCCGCCAGATGCAACGCCACCAGCGACGACGAACACGCCGTGTCCACCGTCAGCGCCGGCCCCTCCAACCCCAGCACGTACGCCACCCGGCCCGAAGTGACGGCGGGGGAACCGCCGGTGAGGAGGTAGCCCTCGCTGCTCTCGGGAAGCTCGACCCCGTGGCCGTAGCCCTGGTAGGCGGCGCCCAGGAAGACGCCGGTGGCGCTGCCGCGCAGGGCGCGCGGGTCGATGCCGGAGTTCTCCATCGCTTCCCAGGTGGTTTCGAGGACCTGGCGCTGCTGCGGGTCCATCGCCAGCGCCTCGCGCGGCGAGATCCCGAAGAACGCCGGGTCGAAGTCCCCCGCCGCGTCGAGGAACGACCCGTGACGGGGTCCCGTCGTGCCGTCGGCCGCGGTGTCCCCGAGCCGGTCGAGGTCCCAGCCCCGGTCGGTGGGCAGCTCGGAGACGGCGTCGCCGCCCGACGTGATGAACTCCCAGAGTTCTTCAGGGGAGTTGACGCCGCCGGGGAACCGGCAGGCCATGCCCACGATCACGACCGGATCGTGCTCATCGCGGTCCGGGGCGCCACCGGCAGCGGGCCGCGGACCCGGCTCGACGGCCGCGGGCTCTTCGGCGCCGAACAGCCTGTCGAGCAGGTAGTCGGCGAGCGCGGTGACGTTGGGCCAGTCGAAGACGAGGGTGGACGCCTCGCGCAGACCGGTCGCCGCGGTGAGCCGGTTGCGCAGCTGTACCGCGGTCATCGAGTCGAACCCGGCGTCGCGGAAGGCCCGTTCGGGGTCGATCGCCCGGGCGTCCGGGTGCCCGAGCACGGCAGCGGCCTCGGCCCGCACCAGTCGCAGCACGTGGTCCCGGCGCTCCTTGGCCGGCAGCGGCAGCAGCTTCTCGTACAGCCGGGAGCGGCCCTTGCCCGCGGTGTCCGTCGCGTCTTCGGCCGGGGGCTCGACGGGTGCGAGCTCGTCGAACAGCGGCCGCCTCCGTACGGCGCCCATGAGGTCGAGGAACGCCGGCCGGTCGAGGTCGGCGACGCAGACACAGGCCTCGTCGTCGGCCAGGCACGTGTCCAGTTCGGCGAGGGCCTGCTCGGGCGGCATCGGGCGCACGCCCTGGCTGCGCAGGAACTCCTGGCCCGCGTCGCCGGCCATGCCCGGCCCGTCCCACAGACCCCATGCGACGGACACCGCGGGCAGTGCGCGGTGCCGGCGGCGCTGTGCGAAGCCGTCGAGGAAGGCGTTGGCGGCCGCGTAGGCGCCCGCGCGGGCCGCGCCCCACACTCCGGCGTTCGAGGAGAACAGGACGAACGCCTCCGCGTCCGGGCAGAGTGCGTCGAGGTGCGCCGTCCCGGCGGTCTTGGCCGCGGTGACGTGCGCGAACTCCTCCTCGGTGATGTCGTCGAGCGGCGTGGACTGCGAAACGCCTGCCGTGTGGAAGACGGCGCCGATGCTGCGGCCCGCCTCCCGTTCGGCGGCGAGCAGCGCGGCCAGCGCGTCCCGGTCGGTGACGTCGCAGGCCGCGAGGGTCACTCCGGCGCCCGACTCGCGTAGTTCGGCGGCCAGTTCCCCGGCGCCCGGGGCGTCGGGGCCGCCGCGGCTGGTGAGGACGAGGTGTGCGGCGCCCGCGCGCGC
>NZ_JAAGMG010001020.1 GCF_010548525.1 Streptomyces sp. SID14478 | reverse complement strand
GGTGCACGGCGACATCGCCCGCCCCGGCTGGCGGCTGCGCGTCTGGGACCGGGACGACACGGCCGTGCTGCGCGGCTGGGTCGCGCTGTTCGACGCCTGGTCGCTCGTGCACCCGGCGCCGGACACCCTGGAGCCCGCCGCGGTCGCCGAAGTCGTCGAGGCGGTACCGCAGTTGCTGTCCTTCCTCCAGCTGATGGCGGGGCCGGTGCCGACCGCCCAGCTCCTCGACCTCCTCGACCAGCGCGTGCGCGAACTGCGCACGGAGCGCTGCGAGATCCCCTACGTCCCGCCCGCCGGCCCCCACCG
>NZ_JAAGMG010000981.1 GCF_010548525.1 Streptomyces sp. SID14478 | reverse complement strand
TTCACGGTGGGGGACCGGGGGACGTCGAAAAGCTCGCGCGCAAGCACCGCGAGCTCCGAATCGATTTCGACGACCGTGCTGCGCGAGCCGGGCCACGCGGCGGCGAAGTAGCGGGCGAGCGTGCACGCGCCGCCGCCGAGGTGCGTCAGACGTGACTTTGCCCGTTTTGTCTCCGGGTAGGCGTCGTTGAGGAAATCGGCCATCCAGCGCATGTACTCGAAATCTAACCGGGTCGGCTCGCCCGG
>NZ_JAAGMG010000941.1 GCF_010548525.1 Streptomyces sp. SID14478 | reverse complement strand
CGAACCCGGAAGCTAAGCCTCACAGCGCCGATGGTACTGCAGGGGGGACCCTGTGGGAGAGTAGGACGCCGCCGAACTATTATTGAGAGGACCCTTGGTCCCGGCACACATGCTGGGACCAAGGGTCCTTTTGTATTTCCAGAACTCTTCTCGCAGCGCGCCGGCACCCCGGCTGCGCGAGAATGACTGCGGTACCGAAGACAGGAGTCACACCCATGCCCACCAACTCTCCCGACGAGCGACCGGAGCGCGAGCAGCGCCGCCGGGACAGTGGTGACCGCGGCGGATACCGCGGCGGGGACGCTCCGCGCCGTGACCGTCGTGACGACCGTCCGTCCTTTGGCGACCGTGACCGGGATCGGGA
>NZ_JAAGMG010000905.1 GCF_010548525.1 Streptomyces sp. SID14478 | reverse complement strand
GAACGCCGCCGACCGCCTGGTCCTGGCGGCGGGCACGGGCACGCGAGGGCACCTCCCGGCCCGCCCGGCCACGCTCCTCGCGCAGCGCCTGGACCTGCCCCTGACGGCGTTCCCCGGCGCGCACAACGGCTGGTCCTCGCACCCCGCCGAGACGGCCGACCTGCTGCGCGCCCACCTTCTGGGGCAGACTCGATGACATGCGCACTGCTTACGACGTGGAG
>NZ_JAAGMG010000866.1 GCF_010548525.1 Streptomyces sp. SID14478 | reverse complement strand
CGCTGTGGCCTCGACCACAGCAAGCACTTCCCGTCGCACCTGGCCGGTAACCGCGCGGCCGCCCGCTACTGACCCGTAAACATGTGGCGTTCGTCACACGCGGCCCGCAGATGCCCTTCCGTGGTCCCCGTGGCTGTGCCGACACGGCTCCGGGGCCATAGGTTGATCCATATGGAGGAGCTGGACCGTCAGATCGTCGATTTGCTCGTCAAGGACGGGCGGATGAGCTACACCGACCTGG
>NZ_JAAGMG010000810.1 GCF_010548525.1 Streptomyces sp. SID14478 | reverse complement strand
GTGTCCGGGTACCGGGCGCCTCGGCTGCCGGCCGGGGCCGAGGACGGGGGCGACGCGGGGTACGGGGCCGCGGGGGCGCCCCAGCAGTGAGCCGGCGGGGTCCGGGCGAAGGTCACGGGGCGCTGCCCCGGATCCCGCTGCTCAATCGCCGCGAATCCCCTGCTGGGGGCTGTGGCGGCCGGATCCCTCGGCGGGGGCCGTGTCCGGGTACCGGGCGCCTCGGCTGCCGGCCGGGGCCGAGGACGGGGGCGACGCGGGGTACGGGGCCGCGGGGGCGCCCCAGCAGTGAGCCGGCGGGGTCCGGGCGAAGGTCACGGGGCGCTGCCCCGGACCCCGCTGCTCAATCGCCGCAGGGGCTTGAAGAGCCCCGGGGCTTGCTGCTCCACCCCCGCAGGGGCTTGAAGAGCCCCGGGGCCTGCTGCTCCACCCCGCAGGGGCCTGGTCAGACCGAGGCCAGGTACTGTGCCGTCTTCTCCGGGTCGTAGAAGAAGTTCTCGAAGTCCGCCGGGTTGTTGAAGCCGTTCGCGAAGCGGTCGGCGACCGGCTGGAGTTGGCCTGCCGCGCCGATCAGGTTCAGGACGTGCTCGGGCGGCGCCTGCAGCATCGTGTTCGTCCACTTCGTGACGTGCTGCGCGGTGTCCCAGTACCGGTCGAAGGCGGACTGCATCCACTCCTCGTCGAACGGCTTGTCGCCGTGGTCGACGATCGAGGACAGGTACGAAGCCGCGCACTTGGACGCCGAGTTGGAGCCCTGGCCGGTGATCGGGTCGTTGGCGACGACCACGTCGGCGACGCCGAGGACCGCGCCGCCGCCGGGCAGCCGCCCGATCGGGTTGCGGACCGTCGGGGCGTAGCGGCCGGCCAACGTGCCGTTGGCGTCGGTCAGTTCGACCTTCGTGGCGCGCGCGTACTCCCAGGGCGTGAACTTCTCCATCAGCTCCAGGGTCAGCGCCAGGTGCTCGGAGGGGTCCTTGACGCCCTTGAACGCGTCGACGGGGCCGCCGGGGACGCCCTCCCAGAAGAGGATGTCCGCGCGGCCCGTCGTGGTCAGCGTGGGCATGATGAACAGCTCGCCGACGCCGGGCACGAGGTTGCAGCGCACCGCGTCGAAGTCGGGGTGCTCGGGGCGTACGCCCAGGCCGTGGACGTAGGCGACGGCGAGGGCGCGCTGCGGCTCGGTGTAGGGCGAGCGGGACGCGTCGCGGCCGAACATCGAGACCAGTTCGCCCTTGCCGGCCGAGACCAGGACGAGGTCGTAGGTGCGGGAGAAGTAGTCGAGGTCCGACACCGCGGCGCCGTGGATGACGAGCTGGCCGCCGCGCTGCGAGAACGTCTCCATCCAGCCGGCCATCTTCACGCGCTGGTCGACGGACTGGGCGTGGCCGTCCAGCTTGCCGACCCAGTCGATGGCGCGCTGGGTGGGGCCGGGGTCGTGCGACCCGGGCGCCGCCACCGAGACACCGAGGCCCTCGATCTTCGGGGCCTGCGACTCCCAGAAGCCCAGCTGCAGGTCGCGCTCGTGCTGGAGGGCGGTGTGGAACATGCACTGCGTGGACATGACCCGGCCGGAGCGGATCTCGTCGGCGGTGCGGTTGGACATCAGGGTGACCTCGTAGCCGTGGGACTGCAGGCCGAGGGCGAGCTGGAGCCCGGACTGGCCGGCTCCGACGACGAGTATCTTCCGCGACATAGTCGAGTGCCTCTAACTGATAACTGGCTTACGGGGAAAGGGAGTCATGCGGGGGTGGCGTCCAGGGCGTGGCCGACCAGGGCGAGCAGCGTCTCGATCACCGCGATCCGGCGCCGCGCGTCCATGATGAGCACGGGCACGTGCGGCGGCACCGTCAGGGCCTCGCGCACGTCGTCCGCCGCGAACTTCTCGCTCCCGTCGAAGTGGTTGACGGCCACGATGTACGGCAGCCCGCAGCTCTCGAAGTAGTCGAGCGCCGGGAAGCAGTCGGACAGGCGGCGGGTGTCGGCGAGGACGACGGCGCCGATCGCGCCGCGCACCAGGTCGTCCCACATGAACCAGAACCGCTGCTGGCCCGGCGTGCCGAACAGGTACAGGACCAGGTCGTCGTCGAGCGTGATGCGGCCGAAGTCCATGGCGACCGTCGTGGTCGTCTTGTCCGGCGTCGCCGTGAGGTCGTCGGTGTCCTCGCTGGCCTGCGTCATCAGCGCCTCCGTCTGGAGGGGCCGGATCTCCGAGACGGCGGTCACCAGGGTCGTCTTGCCGACGCCGAAGCCGCCCGCGACCACGATCTTCGTGGCGATGGGGGCTCGGGTCCGGTCCGTCTGCCAGGTCTGCAACTGCTCCTCGCCATCGAGGAGTTCAGAGACGGCGGAGTCCACTCAGCACCCTTTCCAGGAGCGCCCGGTCCGGCTGTCCCGGGCCGTGACCGGTTCCGTACACGCGGATCTTTCCCTGGTCGGCGAGGTCGCTCAGCAGCACGCGGACCACGCCCAGGGGCATTTTGAGGAGCGCGGCGATCTCGGCGACCGTGCGCATCCGGCGGCACAGTTCGACGATGGCCCGCATCTCCGGCATGACGCCCGCGAGGGTGCCCTTGCCGATCTCCCGGCGCTCGTCGGGCCCTTCGATGGCGGCGGTGCTCGCGATGAACGTCTCGACGAGGAGCACGTGCCCGAAGCGGGTGCGGCCGCCGGTCAGGGAGTAGGGGCGCACGCGGGCGGGTTTGCGCTCTGCGCCGCGTACGGGAAGTTTCCTCACGGTCACCGGGGGCTCTCCATCGACTGGCGCAGCTCACTGCGGAGTTCGGGCGTCAGGACGTGCCCGGCACGGCCGACGAAGAGCGCCATGTGGTACGCGACGACGCTCATGTCGCAGTCCGGGGTGGCGTGCACACCGAGCAGGGAGCCGTCGCTGATGGACATGACGAAGAGACTGCCGTCCTCCATCGCGATCATGGTCTGCTTGACGCCTCCGCCGTCCATCAGCTTGGCGGCACCGATGGTGAGGCTGCCGACACCGGCCACGATGGTGGCCAGGTCGGCGCTGGACCCCTTGGGGCCGCCGCGGTGGTCGGCGGGGCCCTCGGCGTTGCGTCCGGGGTCGGAGGAGAGCAGGAGCAGCCCGTCGGACGAGACGACCGCGACGGACAGGAGCCCTGGCACCTCCTCGACCAGATCGGTCAGCAGCCAGTGCAGGTTGCGTGCCGCGCTGCTGAGGGCGGGGTGGTTCTTCGGTGCAGAGTTGTTGAGTGCAGGGGTGGGCGCAGTCAACTGCTTGCCTCCTCGGCTGAGTCCCCCTTGGCTTCTCCGGTACGTTCCTGGTCGTCGGCCGTACGGTCCTGGGTCTCGGCCTCGAACTCCCGGCGGCCCTGCAGCGCGCCGCGGTGGAAGCCGCCGAGCCTGCGGCGCAGGGCCTCGGCGTCGACGGAGCCGGTGCGCGGCTGCGGGGCGGAGGCGGGCGCGGCGACCTTCGGGGTGCGCTTGGGCAGGCCCTTGTCGGTGACGCGCTCCCACTGCGGCGGGACCTCGGCCGGCTGCTCGGGCGCGGGCTCGGACTGCGGCGCGGGCTCGGACTGCGGCGCCGTCTCGGCGGGGCTCTCGTCCGGGGTGCGCTCGTGGGTGTCCGGCTCGGGCGCGGCGGTCGGCGGCGCCGGTGCCATCAGTTCCATGGTGGTCTCGGACTCGGACTCGGACGGGAAGCGGGGCTCGGACAGTGGCTGAGGCTCGGACGGGGCCCTGGTCCCGGCCGCCGTCTCCGTCTCTTCCGCTGCTTGTGCCCCGGTCTCTGCCTCGGATGCCTCCGGCGCTGATACCTCTGTCTCGGATGCCGCTGTCCCCGAGTCGCGTACGGCCTGCTCAGCGGCCTGGATCAGCGGGTCCGCGTCCGACGAACGCCCGTCCAGCACATTGGAGTTGGCCTCCGCCTCGGAGCCCGGCAGGTGCACGGTGGGCGAGCCGCCCGGCACCACCACGGCGGGCGGCGTCGACGCGGGCGGGGCGGCGGCGAGGAGTGCGGTGGGCAGGACGGCGACGGCCGCGACACCGCCCTGCTTCTGCTCCCGCAGGCGTACGCGTACCCCGTGCCGCGCCGCGAGCCGCGCGACGACGTACAGGCCGAGCCCGAGCCCGTCGGTGTCCTCCGGGTCATGGGCCTGTTCGGCGGAGAAGGACGACAGCCGCGCGTTCAGCTCCCGCATCGTGTCCTCGGCCATGCCGATGCCCTCGTCCTGGACGGAGAGCATGACCTCGCCGTTCTCCAGGAGCCAGGCGGAGACCTCCACGGCGGCGTCCGGCGGCGAGAACGAGGAGGCGTTCTCCAGGAGTTCGGCCACGAGGTGACTGAGGTCGTCGGCCGCGAACCCGGCGATGTGGGCGTGCGGCGGCAGCGCGGCGATGCGCACCCGCTCGTAGCGCTCGATCTCGGAGACGGCGGCGCGCAGCACGTCGACGAGCGGCACCGATCCGGCGTGCTGCTGGCCGTGCTCGGCGCCGGCGAGGACGAGCAGGTTCTCGCTGTGGCGGCGCATGACGGTGGCGAAGTGGTCGAGCTTGAAGAGGGTGGCGAGCCGCTCGGGGTCCTGCTCGCGCTCCTCCAGGCCCTCGATGACGCCGAGCTGCCGCTCGACGAGGCCGAGGGTGCGCAGCGCGAGGTTCACGAACGTACCGTGGATGGAGTGCTTGAGCCGCTGCAACTGGGCTCCGGCGTCCGCCAGTTCGGCGCGCAGCGCGTCACGGTCGTCGGCCATGCGCTGCCGCTCGCCGATGAGGTGCCTGCGGTCGGACTCCAGGGTGGCCTGCCGCTCGTGGAGCGCGACGGCGTGCGCGTGCAGGGCGTTGACGGAGCGGACGACCTGGGCGAACTCGTCGTTGCGGCCGGTGAACTTGACCGGGTCCTCGTTCTCCGGAGCCGCGGCGACCCGGGCGGAGCCGATCCGCAGCACGGCGAGCGGCCGGGTCAGCGAGCGGGCCGCGCCCATGGCGACCCCGACGGCCGCGAGCAGGCAGAAGCCGACGAGGGCGATCCGGATCTCCAGGCCGTCGACGTCGTCGTCGCGCAGCGCCTCCAGCCGCTTGACGCGCTGGTCCCCGAGCGCGGACTCGGCGCCCCGCATCTGGTCGACCCGGGCGGTCAGGGCGGCGTCGACGCTCTTGCTGCTGTAGCCGAGTTCGCCGTCCGACAGGGTCGGGGCGTCGGTCAGCCGGTTCAGGTACGTGTCGGCCTTGGTGACGTCGGGCCCGCTGACCGTGGAGTCGTACGCGGAGACCGACGCGGCCGGGGCCGAGTCGCGGAAGTCGTCCAGCGCGGCCTGCTCGCGCACCCGGGCGCGCTGGGCGGCGGCGCTGAGCGCGTCGCGCTGCTTGCCGTCGGCGGAGTCCTGGTCCACGACGGTCCTCGGCAGCCCGGTGACGGGGTCGATGACGGTCCTGGTGGACGTCGACTTCGGCACGGCGTACGCGGCGAGCAGCAGGCCGCGCACCGCGGAGGCCTGGTCGACGGCGCGGTCGAGGTCGGCGAGGGCGTGCGCGCCGGAGCCCGCGCGGGGCGGCATCGCGTCGGCCAGTTCCTCGGCGAGCCGGTGCAGTTCGGTGATGGCCTTGGAGTACGCGGCGTGCGCGTCCAGGGCGGAGCCCTTGCCGGTGAGAGCGGTACGGCGCACGGTGGCGACGTCGTCGACGGTGCGCCGCAGCGACCCGGACGCGTCGACGCGCAGCTCGTCCACCTGCCGGTCGACGCGCGCGCTGCGCTCCTCGCTCAGTCCCTGACCCTTGGGCCGCCCGGCGGAGATGAACCCGGTGACCTCGTCGCGCTCGTCGGCGAGCGCGTGCGACAGCGAGAGCGCCCGCTGCGTGCGTTCCGCGTCGTCGAC
>NZ_JAAGMG010000764.1 GCF_010548525.1 Streptomyces sp. SID14478 | reverse complement strand
GACGGCAGCCTGCGCGACGCCACCGCACACGCCGTGCGGGGACCCGGCCTGCTGCGCCGCACCGCCGTCCCGAGCCGCCGCCACGGCGTGCTGCTCGCCCAGCCCTACGCCACCCACTCCGGCGCCCTCGCCCTGCGCACGGCACCGGGCCTGCGCGGGGTCGCGTCGGTGGTGCGGCGCAGGGCGGCCCGGCTGCTTCACTGAGTGCGCGCAGTACCCGTACTCCGACGACGAGGGGACCTCACCGACATGACCTGGCTGATCACCGGCGGGGCCGGTTACATCGGCGCGCACGTGGTGCACGCACTGCGCGCGGCGGGTGAACGGGCCGTCGTCTACGACGACTTGTCCACCGGGGTCGCCGCACGGGTCCCCTCCGGCGTCGAACTGGTCGTCGGCTCGACGCTCGACCGCGCCCTGCTCGACCGCACCCTCGCCGCGCACGCGATCACGGGCATCGTCCACCTCGCCGCGAAGAAGCAGGTCGGCGAGTCGGTGGAGCAGCCGCTGCGCTACTACCGCGAGAACGTCGAGGGGCTGCGGGTCCTGCTGGAGGCGGTCACGGCGGCGGGCGTCCACTCGTTCGTGTTCTCGTCCTCGGCCGCGGTGTACGGGATGCCGTCCACCGCGCGGGAAGGGGGCCTGGTCACCGAGGACACGCCCTGCGTGCCGATGAGCCCGTACGGCGAGACGAAGCTCGCGGGCGAGTGGCTGGTCCGGGCGACGGGCCGCGCCACCGGCCTGCGCACCGCGTCCCTGCGCTACTTCAACGTGGCGGGGGCGGCCTCCCCCGAGCTCGCCGACACCGGCGTCCTCAACATCGTCCCGATGGTCTTCGAGCGGCTGACCGCGGGCGAGGCGCCGCGGATCTTCGGCGACGACTACGCGACCCCGGACGGCACCTGCGTACGCGACTACATCCACGTCGCCGACCTGGCCGAGGCCCATGTGGCGGCCGCGCAGCGCCTGGCGGGCGCGGCCGCGGGCACGGACCTGACGCTCAACATCGGCCGCGGCGTCGGCGTCTCGGTCCGCGAGATGATCGACCTCATCAACGAGGAGACCGGCTACGACCGCGCGCCGCTGGTCACCCCGCGCCGCCCCGGCGACCCGGACCAGGTGGTGGCATCGGCGGACCGCATCGCGACGGAACTGGGCTGGACGGCGAAGCGGGACGTACGAGAGATGGTGCGCTCGGCGTGGGCGGGCTGGACTGCGTCGAGCACTGCCGTGCGGAAATAGGCCCCACGGGACACCTGCCAACGTGAGCTGGGGCCACTTCCCAGCGTGAGCTGGGGGTGGGTGAGGAGAGCGGGGTCCGGGGGGGGATCGAGGAACGGAGCCCGAGGGGGGAATCGAGGAGCGGAGCCCGGAGGGATCGAGGAACGGGGTCCGGGGCGGAGCCTCGTGGCCTCAGCCCCGGCGCGGGGC
Organism: Streptomyces sp. SID14478; assembly: GCF_010548525.1. Lineage (GTDB taxonomy): Bacteria > Actinomycetota > Actinomycetes > Streptomycetales > Streptomycetaceae > Streptomyces. The sequence goes on along the minus strand of NZ_JAAGMG010000764.1, from coordinate 211 downwards.
GCCCGGTGCGGGTCCGGCGGCCGCCCGCACCCTCCGCACCAACTGCCCCACCTCTCCGGACAACCCCACCCCCACGGCCAGCGCCAACGTCACCGCCGCCACGTTCACCATCCCGGCGATCCCCACCGTGGTCCGGCCGGAGGCCAGCGCCCCCAGCGCCGCGTACAGCGCCCCGCCGGGCAGCAGCGGCGCGATCCCCGGCACGACGAGC
>NZ_JAAGMG010000660.1 GCF_010548525.1 Streptomyces sp. SID14478 | reverse complement strand
CGTCCGGCGCGGCGGCCGTCGGCTGTTCGGTGCGCGAGCCGTTCACAGGGCCTCGTTCCTCTCCTCGGTGCGGCGAGCCCCGCTGCGGCGGGCCTTCGATGCGGCGGGCCTCGACGCGGCTTCGTCGCCGCGGGGCTCGTGTGCGGCGGGCCGGATCGTGAGTTCAATATGTTGGACTTCGACGTCCACGGTACTGCACTGCGCGTGCAGCGTGAACCTCCACGCTAGAACCCGCTGGCGCGGCGCGTGAAATGCCTTCTGCGCTCCCGTTATGCTCCACGGACATGAGCCGGGGCCACGCCATCGAACTGCGTCACCTGCGCTGCTTCCTCGCGGTCGCCGACGAGGGCAGCGTCACCCGTGCCGCCCCCGTGCTGCACCTCACCCAGCCCGCCGTCTCCCGCACCCTCGCCGCGCTGGAGACCGGCCTCGGCGTCCGCCTCGTCGACCGCTCCACGCACCATCTCGCCCTCACGCCCGAGGGCCGCGCGTTCCGCGAGAAGGCGGCCGCCGCCGTCGCCGCGTTCGAGGAGGCGCTGGCCGC
>NZ_JAAGMG010000580.1 GCF_010548525.1 Streptomyces sp. SID14478 | reverse complement strand
GCTCGGCGCGGCCGCCGCCGCGGCCCTGCTGGCCACGGACGAGTCGCAGGCCACCCGCCATCTGACGGAGCTGTCCCGCGCGGGCCTGATCGACCACGTCCGGGGCAGCCGCTACCGGCTGCACGATCTGGTCCGCGTCTTCGCGCAGGCCCGCCTCGCCGACGAGGAGGAGCCGGCCGAGCGCACGGCGGCGCAGGAGCGCCTCATCCAGAACTACGCGGACCTCGCCGACGCGGTGATCCGGATGGTCGACGGCAACATGTCCACGCGCGCCGGGCAGCCGGGCCCGCACGGCTTCACGTCCCTGGACGCGGCGCTGCGCTGGCTGGACGACGAGTCGAGCTTCATCACGGCGGCGCTGCGGCACGCGGAGGGCGTCAACCAGGACGCGGTCCTCGGCCTGCTCGGCGCCCTGTGCGACTACTGCCTCCTGCGGGGCGACCTCTACCGCCTGGGCGAGATCAGCGAGTTGACGCAGGCCATCGACCAGGGGCTGCTCGTGCGCTCGGTCCAGTGGCGCACCGGCATCGCGGCCCGCCAGCTCGGCGAGCTCGACAAGGCGCGTACGACGCTGACGTCGGTGGTCGACCTGTACCGCGAGGCCCACCACCAGGCGGGCGAGGCCCGCGCCCTGTGCTCGCTCGGCATCACGCTGCACCACCAGGGCCAACTCGCTGAGGCCACCGCCAAGTTGAGGCAGGCCCTCGATCTCCAGACGACACCGGAGACGAAGGGCGACCGCGGCTGGACGCTGCACGCACTGGCGGCGGTCGAGCGCGACCGCGCCCACGTCCGCGAGTCCGGCGCCCTGCTCACCGACGCCCTCGCCCTGCACCGGGAGAACGAGTCGCTGCACGGGGAGGCCTGGGCCCACTTCCAGCTCGGCCAGCTCTGTCTGCGCCTCGGCGACGTGCCGCGCGCCGACGAGGAGCTGCGGGCCGCCCTCGACCTGTACGGCCGCACGCGCGACGGCC
>NZ_JAAGMG010000507.1 GCF_010548525.1 Streptomyces sp. SID14478 | reverse complement strand
GGGACGGGCCCTGCCGCATGCGCGCTGCGCCCGTACGAACTGCCGCCCGTACGGCTCGCTGCCTGCGCACCTGCGCGCCTGTGCGCCTGCGTGCCTGCGTGCTCGCGCCACCGGTCCCGGCAGGCCCGGGTTCAGCCCGACCGCGGCACGACGAGTCCCGACTCGTACGCCGCCACCACCGCCTGCGCCCGGTCGCGCACCCCCAGCTTGGCGAGGACCCGGCTGACGTGGGTCTTCACGGTCTCGCCGCCGACGACGAGACGGGCCGCGATCTCCTGGTTGGACAGGCCCTCGGCGATCAGCCGCAGCACCTCGCGTTCGCGCCGGGTCAACGCGTCGATGGCCAGGGCCTGTCGGGGGACCGCGCGCGGGCGCAGCCGGGCGAACTCCGCGATCAGCCGCCGGGTGACCGTCGGCGCGAGCAGCGCCTCGCCCGCCGCGACGATCCGCACCGCCTCGAAGAGCCGCTCGGCCTGCATGTCCTTGAGCAGGAAGCCGCTGGCCCCGGCGGCGAGCGCGTCGTACACGTACTCGTCGAGGTCGAACGTCGTCAGCATCACGACGCGGGTCGCGGACAGATCGCGGGTGATGCGGCGGGTGGCCTCGATGCCGTCCATGCCGGGCATGCGGACGTCCATGAGGACCAGGTCGGGCCGGGTCTCGCGGCAGGTCCGCAGGGCGTCCGCGCCGCCCGGCGCGCTGCCGACCACCGTGAAGTCCCGCTGGCTGTCGAGGAGCGCGCCGAATCCGGCGCGGACGACGTCCTGGTCGTCGGCGACGACGATGCGGATGGCGTTCACGCGGCGGACCCCTTGAGCGGCAGGGCCGCCTCGACGAGGAAGCCGCCGGCCGGGGCGGGGCCCGCGCGCAGGGTGCCGCCCGCCATCGCGGTGCGTTCG
>NZ_JAAGMG010000461.1 GCF_010548525.1 Streptomyces sp. SID14478 | reverse complement strand
GCCCGACCTGCCGTCGCCCTGGGCGCGCCCGGCCCGCGTCGCCCCCGGCTCCCCCGAGCCCCGCCCCGGCAACGGCCTCCTGGTCTGCGAGCTCGCCGTGCCGCACCGACCCAAGGGCGCCCCGTACACGGTGAACGACCAGCTCATGGTGGCCACGGCCCGTACGATCGCGGACTGGAACGAGGAGCACGGTGTGCACGGCGCCGGCCACCGGGCCCGTCGCCCCCTGCGCATCACGATGCCGGTGGACGACCGCCCGCGGGACGCGACGATGCCGATCGGCAACGGCACACGACTGGTCGAAGTCCCCTTCGCACCGGACGAGTTGACCCGACCGACGCCCGAACTCCTGCGCCTCACGGCCGCCCGCACCACGGCCCTCAAGTCGCTCGTGCGCCCCCAACTGGGCCACGGAGCGGCCCTGTTGACGACGCCGTACGCCCCGGTGGCGTGGCGGGCGGCCGCCACCCGCGCCCTGCGCACGGCCGCCGCGCCGTGGACCTCGACGACCCTGCTCAGCAACATCGGCCGCATCCCGTACCCGCTGGACTTCGGCGACGGCGGCCGGGCCCACGCCGTCTGGTTCTCGGCGCCC
>NZ_JAAGMG010000418.1 GCF_010548525.1 Streptomyces sp. SID14478 | reverse complement strand
GGCCGTCCCCAGCGCCGCGGCGGCGACCAGCGTGCCGCCCGCCGCGAGGGTGAGGGTGCCGAAGTCCTCGGCGGCGCCGCCGAGCCCGCCCCGGACGCCGCCGATCGGGCTGGACGTCGCGGAGATGGTCGGGCTCGAGGTGACGGTCACGGACGCCGGTCCCACCGTGGACCCGTCGGCGCAGGCCGCCACGACCTGGTACGAGCCCGAGCCGACGCCCGTCCAGGAAGCGGTACCTCCGGTGAGCGGCGTCTGCCGGCCCTGGGCGAAGTCGGCCTGCCCTGACGCCAGGAGCGAGGCGTTGCCGTCGTTGGGGCAGGAGGTCGTCGTGGCCGTCACCGTGGAACCGCTGGACGTGACGTTGATGCCGGCGGCGAAAGCGGTCGCCGCCGGCGCCGACGAAAGCGCGGCCGCCGCCGCGACAGTGAGAGCCGAGCGGGCGAGGAGCGAAGAGGTGCGCATGCTGTCTGCCTTCCGGCGGCACGGGTGGCGGTACATCCCTTGCCCCGCCCGAGTCGGCAAAGCCCGTGCTGCCTGACGCTCACTCAACGTGCGCCCGGCAGCCCGCGCATGTGGACCGGAGCCGGGCAGGTGACGCGTTCCATCGTCCGGCCCACCGCAGCGCCCCACGGCGTGCCGGACGCCGCGGGGCAGGCGGGACTTTCACAACACGCCCTAGCCTCCGGTGGTGACCGCCCGCTCCGCGGAGAACGCGCCCCACGTTCCGTCCGGCAGCTGCGCCCGGATCTTCACCCGGTGCCGGGCGCCCGCGTCCGTGCCGATGTAGAAGCTGTACGTCGCCCCGTGGGCCGGCGCGCTCTCGCCCCACACCACGGTCGTCGCCTGTCGCCCGTCCAAGAACACCTGGTACGCCGGGACGTCGCCGCCGGTGTCCGGCGGTGTCCAGGCGAGGTCGATGTAGTAGGCGCCGTCCGCCCGCCGGGTGCTCGCCCGGAAGTCCTCCGGCGAGGTACCGGGCCCCTCGTCCTTGCCCTGCGCCGTGGACAGGCGGACGGTGTCGCTCGCGGGGGAGACGTTGTCCGCGGCGTCGCGCGCCCGCACACTGAACTTGTAGGCGGTACCCGGCCGCAGCCCGGTCAGCAGGGCCCGCGTCCGGGCGCCCCCGACGCTGTGGATCTTCGTGGTGCCCTGGTAGACGTCGTACGAGACGACGGCCTTGTCGTCCTTCGACCCCTGCCACGACAGGGTCACCGCCCGGCCGCCGTCCACCCGCCCGCGCAGCCCCGTCGGCCGGCTCGGCGCGGAGCGGTCCGCGGCGACCGCGGCGGGGGTGGTCACGGTGACGC
>NZ_JAAGMG010000374.1 GCF_010548525.1 Streptomyces sp. SID14478 | reverse complement strand
AGGGGGGCCGTGCGGATGGGGGAGTTAAGTCCACCGACTTTCCCAGGGAGTTCGCCGGATACTCACTGCACTAGCTGGAACGGACAGGGGAGTTGGGGGACATGAAGCGGGTCGAGGCGTTGCGGCGCTGTCACCGGCTGTGGTGGCTTTCGCTGGTGGCGGGGCACTGGGCGACGATGGTGCACCTCGCGGTGTGGACGCCGGTGCCGGGGCTGCTGCCGCGGGCCGCGGCCGGGATGCGCCGCGTCGTGGACCGGGAGCGGGCGCTGGCCGCCGAGTGGTCCGGCATCACCGTGCAAGCGCCGCCCGCGCTGCCGCCCGGGCACGAGAAGGAGGCCTTCGGCCTGTCCGCCCGCTACCGCTGGGTGTTCGGCGATGCCCAGCGGGCCCGCGAATGGCGCTGGAGCGCGCTGTACTCGTTCGTCGGCGGGCTCGTCGCGGGCCTGCCGGGCGCACTCGTCCTGTACGGCCTGTGGGGCGTCTTCCTCGCGTTCTTCGGCCGGTCCCTCTCGTACAGCTGGGACGGCGTGTGGTACACGGTCATTCACGTCGACGACCGGCCGCACGCGGTCATGGCGGGGCTGCTCGGCGTGGCCATCGGCGCGGCGGGCCTCGCGCTCGCGCCCGGCAGCCTCGACCGGCACGCCCGCTTCGTGCGGGCCACGCTCACCCCCGGCGACCAGGAGATGATGGCCGCACGCATCGCGCACCTCGCCGCGACCCGCTCCGACGCCGTGGACACCTCGGCCGCCGAACTGCGCCGCATCGAACGCGACCTGCACGACGGCGCGCAGGCCCGGCTCGTCGCGATGGGCATGACCCTCGACGCCGCCGAGCACCGGCTGAAGGACGACCCGGAGGCCGTCCGTGCCCTGCTCGCCGAGGCCCGCGCCTCCTCGTCGGCCGCCCTCCAGGAACTGCGTGACCTGGTCCGCGGCATCCACCCGCCGGTCCTCGCCGACCGCGGACTCGCCGACGCCGTACGGTCGTTGGCGCTGCTGAGCCCGCTGCAGACGGAGGTCACCGTCGACCTGGCCGGCCGCCCGGAGCCGCCCGTAGAGTCGGCCGTCTACTTCGCGGTCGCCGAGAGCGTCACGAACGCGGCCAAGCACGCGGACGCCG
>NZ_JAAGMG010000333.1 GCF_010548525.1 Streptomyces sp. SID14478 | reverse complement strand
CCGTGGTGCTGATGCAGGCCCGCCAGGAGGAGGAGCTGGCGGCGCGCGGGCGCGGTGACTTCCTCACCGATCTCGCCGAGGGCCGCATCACGCCGGACGACGCGCCCGCGCAGGCCCGCGTGCTCGGTTTCAGACCGACCGGGCAGGGGCCCTTGCTGCCGGTGGTGATGCGGCTGCCGGAGACCTCGATGGGGGCGTCGCCGGGCGGCGGCTGGGCCGTGCTCGCGCGGGCCGTGTCGGAGGAGCTGGCGTCGGTCGGCGTACCGGTCCTGCTGGGCGTACGTCCCGTCGAGGGGCGGGTGCCGCTGCTGCTGGGCCTGCGCTCGGATTCGGAG
>NZ_JAAGMG010000286.1 GCF_010548525.1 Streptomyces sp. SID14478 | reverse complement strand
CGCCGAGCGGCCCGCGCCGCGCGCCTGGTGCCGCTCGCCCTCGGCCAGGTGCTCGCGCGCGGCACCGGTGAAGGCAGCCGGCCAGTCGTACAGGACGTCCAGGGTGCCGGTCAGCCGCTCGTACGCGAACGGGTCCAGGCCCGCCCCGTACGTCCGTGAACGGTTCTGGGCGATGAAGTCCGGGAGTGCGCCCGGGAGTCGGAAGAAGGGGGTCGGCATGAGGATCTCCATGTGCTGCGGGTGTTGCGGGGTGCCGGCGGGTCAGGAGACGGTCAGGACGGCGTTGCCGCGGATCCGGCGCTCGCGCAGGTCGACGAGGGTGTCCGCGGTCTCCGACCAGTCCGTGACGCGCCCCAGCTCCGGGTGGAGCCGGCCCGTGGCGACGAGCCGGACGAGGGCGGCGAGGTCGTCGGCGTACGACTCGGGGAAGTCCATGTAGTGGAAGTGGCGCAGCGTCGCCGACTCGGGGCCCTTGAAGAAGTCGAAGAAGTCGAGCGTGACCGGGACGCGGCCCGCCTGCCCGAACCAGACGAGCGTGCCGCCGCGGCCGAGCCGGGACAGGGCCGCCGGGAGCGAGGCGCCGCCGATGGATTCGAGGACCAGGTCGTACGTGCCCCTCGCCTCGGTGACGTCGTGCACGATCTCCGCGGCCCCCAACTCCCGCAGCCGGGCGCCGCGTTCGGGGGATGCGGTCACCGCCGTCAGGTGCGCGCCCGCGGCCGCCGCCAGCTCGGTGACGTAGTGGCCCACGCCGCCGGACGCGCCGGTCAGCAGCATCCGGCGCCCGCCGAC
>NZ_JAAGMG010000243.1 GCF_010548525.1 Streptomyces sp. SID14478 | reverse complement strand
GCTCGACCGGGACGTGGACGTGGCCCCGGCCCAGTTCGCCGCGCCGGGCGCCGCGTTCGGCGAGCCCTCCCCGCGCCTGCTCGCGTACGGCTTCCCGGCCGGCTTCGACGAGGGCACGATCGCCGAGTACCGCGCCAAGGCGGACCTGCGGGTCGGCGACGAGTGGGTGGAGCTGGTGGCGTTCGACGGCCACGGCCAGCCCCTGGCGCACGGGTTCAGCGGCGCCGCGGTCACCCTCGCCGGTTCGCACCGCGTCGTCGGCATGGTCACCGCGACGACCGGCGGCCGCGGGGTCCTCACCGGGCGGATGCTGCCGCTGGACGTGATGGCCCGCTACTGGCCGGAGCTCGCGGAGCGCATCCCGTCCCCGGAGGCGGCCGCCCGCACGGACGCGGCCCGGCTGCACTGCCTCATCGAGAAGGCGACCCGGGCCGGCCTCGACTGCGCGCCCGACCGGCTGTTCCGGTACGCGGTCGGCGAGTTCGGCCCCGACGTGCCCGAGGGCGGTTTCGCCTCGCTGTGGCAGGCGGCGGTGCACCTGCTGGCGCAGGTCCCCGAGGCGGACGCGGCGGCCCGGTTCGCCGACCGGCTCGAACAGCTCCTGGCGACGCCCGAGGTCCCCGGTTCCGCCGCCCGGCAGCCGGACTGGACGCCGG
>NZ_JAAGMG010000204.1 GCF_010548525.1 Streptomyces sp. SID14478 | reverse complement strand
CTGTCCGCCGACGGCCGCTGCAAGGCGTTCGCCGCGGCGGCCGACGGCACCGGCTGGGCCGAGGGCGTCGGCGTGGTCGTCCTGGAGCGGCTGTCGGTGGCCCGGGAGCGCGGCCACAAGGTGCTCGCGGTGCTGCGCGGCAGCGCGGTCAACCAGGACGGTGCCTCCAACGGCCTGACGGCGCCGAGCGGTCCCTCGCAGCAGCGGGTGATCCGGCGGGCACTGGCCAGTGCGGGCCTCGGACCGGCGGACGTCGACGTCGTGGAGGCCCACGGGACGGGCACGGCGCTGGGCGACCCGATCGAGGCGCAGGCGCTGCTCGCCACGTACGGCAAGGACCGTGATCCCCAACAGCCTTTGTGGCTGGGCTCGTTGAAGTCCAACATCGGGCACAGCCAGGCCGCCGCCGGCGTGGCAGGTGTGATCAAGATGGTGCAGGCGCTGCGGCACGAGACTCTCCCGGCGACCTTGCATGTGGATGCGCCTACGGCAGAGGTGGACTGGTCGGCGGGTGCGGTGGAGTTGTTGACCGAGGCGCGGCAGTGGCCGCGTGGGGACCGTCCGCGCCGGGCGGGCGTTTCGTCGTTCGGTGTGAGCGGGACGAACGCGCATCTGATCCTGGAGGAGGCGCCGGCCGAGGAGGTCGCGGAGGCCACTGCGGTCGTGCCTGTGGGCGGCGTGGTGCCGTTGGTGGTCTCCGCGCACAACACCGCTGCGCTCGCGGGCCAGGCCGACCGGATCGCGGCGTTCGTGGAGTCCGGCTGTGCGCCGCTGGCCCGTACCGCCGCGGCACTGCTGGCGAACCGGGCGCTGCTGAGTGAGCGCGCGGTGGTCGTCGCCGGGTCCGACGAGGAGGCACTGGCCGGACTGCAGGCGCTGGCACGGGGTGAGAGCACGCCTGGTGCGGTGTCCGGGAGCGCGGGTTCCGCGACTGCGGACAGGGTCGTGTGGGTGTTCCCGGGTCAGGGATCCCAATGGGCCGGCATGGGCCGGGAGTTGCTCGATTCTTCGCCGGTGTTCGCGGAGCGGATCGCTGAGTGTGCGAGCGCCCTGGACCCGTACATCGACTGGTCACTGGTCGACGTACTGCGCGGGGAGGCTTCGCCGGAGCTGCTGGAGCGGGTGGATGTGCTGCAGCCGGCGAGTTTCGCCGTGATGGTGGGGCTCGCTGCCGTTTGGTCGTCGGTGGGTGTGCGTCCTGATGCGGTGCTGGGTCACTCGCAGGGCGAGATCGCGGCGGCGTGTGTGTCCGGTGCGTTGTCGCTCGACGACGCGGCCCGGGTCGTGGCACTGCGCAGTCAGGCGATCGGTGAGCGGTTGGCCGGTCGTGGGGGCATGGCGTCGGTGGCGTTGAGCGAGGCGGAGGCGGTTGCGCGTCTGGGGCGTTGGGCGGACCGGGTCGAGGTCGCGGCCGTCAACGGCCCGAACTCGGTGGTTGTCGCGGGCGACGCGGAGGCCCTGGACGAGGCGCTGGCCGCCTTCGAGGCGGACGGTGTGCGCGTGCGCCGCGTCGCCGTGGACTACGCCTCCCACACCCGCCACGTAGAGGACATCGAGAGCACTCTCGCCGAGACCTTGTCCGGCATCGAGGCGCAGGCCCCCGCCATCCCGTTCTTCTCCACGGTGACGGGCGGCTGGGTCGAGGACGCCGATGTCCTCAACGGCGCTTACTGGTACGGGAATCTGCGCAGCCAGGTCGGCTTCGGCCCGGCCGTCGCCGAGCTGGTCCGCCAGGGCCACGGCGCGTTCATCGAGATCAGTGCGCACCCCGTCCTCGTCCAGCCGATCACGGAAACCGCCTACGAGAGCGGCGCGGACGTGCTGGTGACCGGTTCGCTGCGCCGCCAAGAGGGTGGCCTGCGCAGGCTCCTGGCGTCGATGGCCGAGCTGTTCGTGCGCGGCGTCCCCGTGGACTGGACGGGCGCCCTGCCCGCCGACGCCACGGCCGCGGACGTCGACCTGCCCATGTACGCCTTCGACCACCGCCACTACTGGCTCACGGCGGCGGAGACCGGCGGTGACGCGAGCTCCCTCGGGCTCGCCGGGGGCGATCACCCGCTGCTCGGCGCGGTCGTCGGCATGCCGCACTCGGGTGGCGTCATGGCCACGTCGAGGTGGGCGCTCGGGTCGCACCCCTGGCTCGCGGACCATGTCCTGGGCGATGCCGTCGTCGTGCCGAACGCCGCCCTGGTCGAACTGGCCATCCGGCTCGGCGACCTGACCGCGGCCCCCTTCCTCGACGAGCTGACCGTCGAGACGCCCGTCGTGCTGCCGCGGCACGGCAGCCGCAACGTCCAGGTCGTCGTCGGCGAGCCGGACGCCGCACGCCGCCGGCCGGTGGAGATCTACTCGAGGGCCGCGGACGCCCCGTTGGACGCGGAGTGGACACGGCACGCGCACGGCACGCTGGCGCCCGGCGCCGACCGCGGGGCGAGCGCGTCACCGGACGGCGACGGCACGGACGTCGCGCTGGACGGAGCCGCGCTGCGCGACGCGGAACGCTACGGCGTGCATCCGTCGCTCCTCGACGCCGCCGTGCGTACGGTCGTCCCCGGCGACATGCTCCCGTCCACGTGGACCGGGGTGTCCCTGCTCGCCGCGGGCGCCGCCGCAGTGCGCGTACACGGCGGGGAGGCGTCGTCGGACGCCGGCGTACCGCTTCTGCTGACCGATCCCACGGGGCAGCCCGTGTTGAGCGTCGAGGGCGTGCGCGCGACACCGTTCGACCCCGAACAGGCGGGGATCGTCGGTGCGTTGCCGCACGACTCGCTGTTCCGGGTCGACTGGACGGACGTGACGCTCCCCGCGGTGGAGCGCCCGCTCTCCATGGTGTCCGTCGCCGGGAGCGAGGACGTCGCCGCCGCGGCGGGGGCGGAGGGGACGGCCGTTCCCGATGTCCTTCGCTACGAAGTGCCGACCGGGATCGGCGAAGAGCAGACCGGGCTGACCGGGCCGCGGGCGGCCGATCCCCGCGCGGCGGTCGGCGCGGCCCTCGCCGTGCTGCAGGCCTGGCTGGCCGAACCCGCCCTGGAGACGGCCCGGCTGGCCGTGGTCACGGGGGATCGCGACGGGCTCGACGCGGCC
>NZ_JAAGMG010000135.1 GCF_010548525.1 Streptomyces sp. SID14478 | reverse complement strand
CCTGCGCGACGCGGGCGGCGACCAGAGTCCACGCGCTCGGCGCGAGCCCGCAGGCCAGCGAGGTCAGGCCGAAGGCGGCGACGCCGAGCAGGAACAGCCGGCGCCGCCCGAAGGTGTCGCCGAGCCGGCCGCCGAGCACGAGCAGCACGGCGTACGCGACGGCGTACCCGGCGACCACCATCTCCAGGCCCGCGGGGGAGGCGTCGAGATCGCGGGCGATGCCGGGCAGGGCGACGTTCACGATGAAGAAGTCGATCATCGGCAGGGCGGCGCCGAGCAGGACGGTGAGCAGGCCGACGCGGCCCAGGCGCGGTGGCGCGGCGGCGGGCGGTGTCCGCGTGGTGGCGGTGACGGTGGTCATGCCGTCGACGATCGTCGCCCGCGCAGACTGGTACCAGAGTCTGCTCATCCTGTTACAGGCAGCACCTGGCAACAGGCTGAGCGCGGGGCCGGTGCGGAGGCATCCTGGAGGCATGACGACCGCAGTGACCGCCGATCAGCTCCGCCGCGCCGAGCTGGCCGCGTTCCTGCGCAGCCGCCGCGAGCGCATCACCCCGGAACAGGCCGGAGTGCCGCGCACCCCGCGCCGCCGCACCCCGGGCCTGCGCCGCGAGGAGGTCGCGCACCTCGCCGCGGTCGGCGTCACCTGGTACACGTGGCTGGA
>NZ_JAAGMG010001343.1 GCF_010548525.1 Streptomyces sp. SID14478 | reverse complement strand
ACGCCCCGGGCCCCGCTCAGCCCTCGGCCGTCGGGCAGTTCTTCGGGCGCGCGCTGCGGGGCGACTGGGCGGGGGCGGGGCAGGCCGCGCTGTGGCCGGTCGGGCTGCTGCTGATCGCCGCGTTCGCCCTCGCCGTCCCGTCGTACGGGCAGGACCCCGACGACGTCATGGTCGGCTACACGGACCGGATGCGCCTCGCGCTCGCCTCGCTGCTGCAGGGGCTCGGCGGCAGCCTGAAGATCTCCGGCGGCTCCGGCAGCCCGTCGGTGTACGGCGGCGGCTTCGACTCCGCGTCCTCCGGCTCCGCCTCGGTATCCGTCATCCCGCTCCTGGTGACGCTGGCGTGGATCGTGGCGCTCGTCATCGGCGTACGGATGCTGCGGGTGCGCCTGTACGCGCGGACGGTGCCCGGCGCGCCCGGCGGAGCCACCGCCGGCCTCGAAGCGGCCGTGCGCGTCGCCCTGTTGGTGACCGGCGCGACGCTGGTGCTCGCACTGATCGGACAGCCGGAGATCCAGGGCTCCTCGCTGTCCACGGGGCCGTTCGTGACCGCGCTGTGCACCCTCGCCCTCGCCCTCGCGGTCGCCGGGGGAGTGCTGTACGCGGACGACCTGCGCCACCGGGTCGCGGGCGCCCACCCCGGCGCGGGGATGACAGTACGGGCCTTCGGGACCGCCGTGCGCGCCCTGGGCTGGGTGCTGGCGGCCGCTGCCGTCCTCGGCTTCCTCGGCCTCGCGTTCTTCGGCGACGACGGCGGCAACAGCCCCTCCGACGTCGCCGACTCCTCCGACTTCGACGGCTCGGACGCGGCCGCGCTCGGCGCCTTCCTGATGCTGCTGCCCAACCTCGCGCTCGCCGTGCTCGGCCTGTGCTGGGGCGCGCCGCTGCAGGCCGAGGGGCGCGGCTCGTCCTCGTTCGGCGGCGGTGGCTACGAGAAGGAGTCGTTCGGCCTGTCCCGGCTCGGCGACGAACTGGGCTCGGGCGCACTCGTCTACGCCCTCGCCGTCGGACTGCTCTGCGCGCTGCTCGTCGGCGTGCTGACGGTGCGCCGCTCGCTCGACCGGCGCGAGCAACTCCTGTCCGCGGGGCTCTTCTTCGGCCTGTTCCTGCTGCTCGCCGGGGTCGGCGGGCTGGGGGCCGAGGGCTCGGGGGACTTCGCCCTCTTCGGCAGCGGCGGCGGCTCGATCGAGCTGGGCCTGAGCGTGCCGGACGCGCTGTTGTTCGGGCTGCTGTGGGTGGGCGGGGCCGCGTTCGCCGCGCCGTACCTGATGCAACTGGTCGGGGTCGGGCCGTTCGCCGCGCCGGGCCCCGTGCCGCCTCCCGTCCCGGCGCCGCCCGTCGCGTACCCGTACGACTCCGTGTACGACCCGCACACCGTCCACCTCGCCCCGCGGCCGCCCGCGGGCCCGCCCGGGTCCCCGCGGCGCGTCGGCATCTGGGTGGGCACCGTCGCCGGTGCGTTCGTCATCGGGGGCGGGGCCGCGGCCGGTGTCCTGCTGCTCCAGGACGACGGCGGCGACAAGACGAAGGACGCCAAGGACGACAGGCCGGTGGCCGCCCGGACGCAGCCGTCCGACACCCCGTCCCCGGCGCCGTCGTCCCCGTCGTCGGCGCCCCCGCCCACCGCCGCACCGACGCCGACCGCGACCGTCGCCGAGGTGCCCGCCGGGTACCACCAGGTGGTCGACGAGAAGGGCTTCTCCTTCGTCGTCCCCGACGTGTGGAACCGCGTCGGCGTCAAGAACGGCAGCCAGGTCACCTACGCGGGCAGCACCGGCATGGAGGAGTACGTCATCGGCGTCATCCCGAACGCCGGCTACACCTCGCAGGGCAACCTCCTCGCCATGGAGAAGCACCTCAAGGCGGACGCGAAGAAGTCGGGCTACCGGCGCATCCGCCTGGAGACGAACACCTTCCAGGGCACGGACGGCGCCCTGTGGGAGTACACGTACGAGGACGAGGCCGGACGGACGATCCACGGCATCGACCAGTCGTACATCGCCGCCGACGGCACCGAGTACACGATCTTCCTCACCGGCAAGGAGGACGTCTGGACCGACCTGGCCCGCACCTATCAGGTCGGCCTCGACTCCTGGCGCCTGACGGGCACGGACTGATCACGGGCACGGACTGATCATGGGCAGGGACTGATCATGGGCACTGGCTGATCACGGGACGGGCTGAACGGCTCGTCGGGCTCGCCCAGTTCACGGCGCATGCCGCCGCCCCGCGGGCCCGGCTCGCGGGGCACGCGCACGCCCGCGCCCCCGCCGCCCTCGCCCTCACCGAGGTCGAACCAGACGGTGACCGCGGCGTCCTTGGGGACCTCGACGCCGGGCAGCGGGTACTGGCGCACCACGTAGTCCACGGGGTTGCGTTCGAGGTCGGGGCGGTCGGCGGCCGTCAGTCGCACCCCGGAGTCGAGCGCCAGCGCACGGGCGTCGACGGCCATCAACCCGACGAACTTCGGCACATGGACTTCCGGGACGTCCGCCGGCCCGGGCGCCTTGGGTGTCTTCGGCACAGATGTCACCCCCAGGAGGTACCGGCAGGGTAGCTCCGTGGGGGCGCCGCGCGAAACGTCCCGGGCCGAGGCGGGCCCTACAACTCCAGCCGGAAGCAGTGCCCTTGACGCCCGGTCGGGGTCACGAACGTCTCCGTGCGCTCCATCCCGAGGCGCCGGGTCACCGCGATCGACCGCTCGTTGAGCGCGTCGACCATCGCGACGACGCTGGTCAGACCCGCCGCCCGGACCCGGTCGAGGGTGGCGAGGGCCGCGGCCGTGGCGTACCCCTTGCCCCAGTACGCGCGGCCGAGCCGCCAGCCGATCTCGATCTCGCCGACCGGGCCCCAGGCGTGCCGCCAGGGCTGCGCGCCGGTGAACCCGATGACGTCCCCCTCCTCGTCGAGCAGGGACCACAGGCAGAACCCGAGCTCCGCGTCGTGCATCCGCTGCCGGGCCGTCGCCTCGTGGTGCACGGAGAGCTCGGCGGCCGCGGCCCGGCCGCCGAGGAACTCCATGACCTCCGGGTCGTCGAACACGCGGTGCCAGGCGAAGGCGTCCTCGTGCGTGGGCACCCGCAGTTCCACGGCGGGCAGCACCGGGGCGGGCGGAACTCGGCTCATGGCTGGCCCTTCGGCTGGGGGATCACTGCTGCTGAATAGACTGCCCATGTCCGTGCCGCACGGCACACCGTTTTCGAGATCACCGTATTCGAGCCCAACCTTTTCGAGTCTGGGGAGACCCCGCCGTGACCGAGCAGCCCAAGCCCCTCTCCGAGCACAGCGCAGACGTGATCGTCGTCGGGGCCGGTCCCGCCGGGTCGACGACCGCCTACTACCTGGCGAAGGCGGGCCTGGACGTCCTGCTCCTGGAGAAGACGGCGTTCCCGCGCGAGAAGGTGTGCGGTGACGGCCTGACCCCCCGCGCCACCAAGCAGCTCGTCTCCATGGGCATCGACATCTCCGAAGAGGCCGGCTGGCTGCGCAACAAGGGCCTGCGCATCATCGGCGGCGGCGTCCGCCTCCAGCTGGACTGGCCGGATCTCGCCTCGTACCCGGACTACGGCCTCGTCCGCAAGCGCGACGACTTCGACGAGCAGCTCGCCCGGCAGGCGCAGAAGGCGGGCGCGCGGCTGTACGAGCGGTGCAACGTCGGCGCCCCGATCCTCGACGAGCGCACCGGCCGCATCACGGGCGTGCACGCCAAGCTGGGCGACGAGAAGCGCGACGTCACCTTCCACGCCCCGCTGGTCGTCGCGGCCGACGGCAACTCGACCCGGCTCTCCCTCGCGATGGGCCTGCACCGCCGCGAGGACCGCCCGATGGGCGTCGCGGTCCGCACGTACTTCACGTCGCCGCGCCACGACGACGACTACCTGGAGTCCTGGCTGGAGTTGTGGGACCGCCGCGGCCCGGGCGAGGACCGTCTGCTTCCCGGCTACGGCTGGATCTTCGGCATGGGCGACGGCACGTCCAACGTCGGCCTCGGCATCCTCAACTCCTCCAAGGCGTTCCGGGAGCTGGACTGGCGCGAGGTCCTCAAGGCCTGGTGCGCGTCGATGCCCGAGGACTGGGGCTACACGCCGGAGAACATGACGATGCCGATCCGCGGCGCCGCCCTGCCCATGGCCTTCAACCGCCAGCCGCACTACACCAAGGGCCTGCTCCTGGTCGGTGACGCGGGCGGCCTGGTCAACCCGTTCAACGGCGAGGGCATCGCGTACGCCATGGAGTCCGGTCAGATCGCGGCCGACGTCATCGTGCAGGCCCACGCGCGGGCCACCGACGCCCAGCGCGAACTGGCGCTGCAGAACTACCCGAAGACGCTCAAGGAGACCTACGGCGGTTACTACACGCTGGGCCGCGCCTTCGTGAAGGTCATCGGCAACCCGAAGATCATGAAGATCGCGACGCAGCGCGGCCTGACCCACCCGATCCTGATGAAGTTCACGCTGAAGATGCTCGCGAACCTGACGGACCCGACGGGCGGCGACGCCATGGACCGCATCATCAACGGGCTGAGCAAGGTGGCGCCGAAGGCCTGACCGGCGCCCGGTCCGGCCGAAGGGGGCGCCGGCCCGCGCCCCCTTCGGCCGGTACGCGCGGCCGGCCCACGCCCGGCTTGGCCGGGACGCGGGGCCCGGGGCAGGCTGGACGCATGATTCTCATCGCCGTGAAATTCACCGCCCGTCCCGAGCACGCCGACTCCTGGCTGGAGAAGACCGCCGCGTTCACCGCCGCGACCCGCGCCGAGGAGGGCAACCTCTTCTTCGACTGGTCCCGCAGCGTCGAGGACCCGAACCAGTTCGTCCTGCTCGAAGGGTTCCGGGACGGGGACGCGGGCGCCGCGCACGTCGCCTCCGCCCACTTCAGGGCCGGGCTCGACGCCATGGCCCCGCTCATCGCCACCACCCCGGAGATCATCAACGCCGACATCCCGAACGAGGGCTGGGGCCCGATGGGGGAGCTGACGCCACAGAAGTGACCCGTGAGGTTCCTGTGACGGGATCGTGGGCAACGATCGGTCGGCCTCGTCGCGTGCTCGAAGGGGGGTGAGCCGCAGGAGCGGCTCACCCCCCTTCGATCTCCGGGGAGAGCGTCGAGGAGACGTCACATCCGAGGAGCCGCCTCCCGCGCGGCGCATCGGCGAGGTGGTGGCGGACGCCCAAGGGCAAGGTGGCGTTGCCGAGTTGGGCGGTTCGTCCGACGGTGTCCCGTTCGCGGGCCCGCCCCTCCGGCGCGGGCGGCGATACGTCTGGTTCTCCTGATTCCTCCGGTTCATCCGGAACGGCAGGCAACTCCGCCGGGTCCGGCGGAGATTCCGGCGCGGGCGACGGCCTCGCACCGGCCGGGCCGGGTCGTCCTGGTGATGATGTGCCGCAGGGCCGTCAGAGGCCGCGTACGCCACGCACGAAGGCCGCCGCACCCCGAGCGTGGGGAGCGGCGGCCTTCGCCGTACGGGAGGGATCCTCAGAGGACGCGGACCGCGCCGCTCGCCGGGTAGCCGGAGAGGTCCTGGATGACAACGCCCTTGGAGGGGTTGGCGGCGTCCAGGTACTGGCCGTTACCGATGTAGACACCGACGTGGTACGCGGAGCCCGCGCCACCCCAGTACAGGATGTCGCCGACCTGCACGCTGGACAGGGAGACGGAGGTACCGGACGTCGACTGCGCCTGCGAGGTGCGCGGCAGGTCCACGCCGGCCTGCTTGAAGGCGGCCTGGACGAGGCCCGAGCAGTCCCACGAGTTGGGGCCCGTGCCGCCCATCACGTACGCGTCGCCGACCTGGGACTTCAGGAAGCTGACCACGGCGCCGACGGAGCCGCTGGCCGGGGCGGCGGCGGTCTGCGTGGCGGTGGAGAGCGTCGTGCGCTCGCTGGAGCGGGAGGAGGCCTGCGCGGCGGCCTCGCGCTCGGCCTTCGCCTTCTTGGCGGCGGCCTCGGCCTTCTTCTTGGCCTCCGCCTTCTTCTCGGCGGAGAGCTGGTCCTTCTTCGCCTGGTCGGCGGCCTTGGTGAAGGCCTCGTCGCGCTCGGCCTGGAGCTGGTAGTTGGCCGCGGCCTGCTGGGTGGCGTCCGCGGACTGGGCGACCTGGGAGGACAGGTCGGTGGTGAGCGTGGGGAGCTCCATGGTCTGCGTCACCGGCTCGGCAGCGTTCGCCGCACCGGACGCACCGGCGACTGCCAGGGTGCTGAGGACGCCACCGGTAACTCCGGCTCGCAGGGCCATCTTCGAGGCGCTGCGGCGGGGCTTCCGGTGGCTGGGTATGTGAGCGGTGTGGGACATGAGTACAACCGCTATCAGGGCTTCACGGTTCCCATCAAGAAACGTGTGGTGCGCCACAGTTGTGAAGCCGAGGCGTGAATCCCACGACCGGCGGCCCTTATTGACGCCGTAACGGGCGAAACGGACCACCATGGTCAGCGCTGTGCTCTGGGACTTTCCGCGATACGTCCGAATTGCCCGACGCTTACCACTCGTTGACACGGTTGGCCAAGCCCGGTTTCCGAGGCCCCTCATGGTGCGTGACGCAGGTCACAACGAACCCCTAGGGGTCGGCCTTCGCGTCCACTTCCGTCCACACCGCTCCCCCTGAGGTGTGAACGGGGTCCACTATCAGCCACTCGCGTCCAGCGCCAATTTGCTTGCAGCGACCACGTCTTGATAGTGCGACGAGGCTCCTACCAGCAGTAACGAGGCAAGTTGTCACCTCTGGTGATCACTCAGGCGCTTCGAGTGTGAAGATCACCGCTCATCCGACTTCATGATCCTTCGTCAGGTGGTGGAGATCACAAAGGAGTTGGCGCACCCCGTGTCGCAGATCACAGAGCACCGGGCATAGGATGCGGGTCAAGTTGGGCTTGTGACCTGCTTCACATGTGAGCGATCTTCAACCGTTCGCAGGACATGGAGGGCAGGGCGCGGGCCCTCAACCGCCAGCAGTCAGTGCCGACTGAGAGGAGCGAGGAGCGGTGAACGCGTATGCGCCCATCCTCGTACTGGGAGCCCTCGGGGCAGGCTTTGCGATCTTCTCCGTGGTCATGGCCACGCTTATCGGTCCAAAGCGGTACAACCGGGCCAAACTCGAAGCCTACGAGTGCGGGATCGAGCCGACCCCCACGCCGGCCGGCGGCGGGCGCTTCCCCATCAAGTACTACCTGACGGCGATGCTCTTCATCGTCTTCGACATCGAGATCGTCTTCCTCTACCCCTGGGCCGTCACCTTCGACGCCCTGGGGGTTTTCGGGCTCGTAGAGATGCTGCTCTTCGTGCTCACCGTCTTCGTCGCGTACGCGTACGTATGGCGGCGCGGCGGCCTGGAATGGGACTGAGCCCCGTATAGGGGACGACAGGAGCCACAGAGCAATGGGACTCGAAGAAAAGCTGCCGAGCGGATTCCTTCTGACCACCGTCGAGCAGGCCGCGGGCTGGGTGCGCAAGTCATCCGTCTTCCCTGCCACCTTCGGGCTCGCGTGCTGCGCCATCGAGATGATGACGACGGGCGCGGGGCGCTACGACCTGGCGCGCTTCGGCATGGAGGTGTTCCGCGGATCCCCGCGGCAGGCGGACCTGATGATCGTCGCCGGGCGGGTGAGCCAGAAGATGGCGCCCGTCCTGCGCCAGGTCTACGACCAGATGCCCAACCCCAAGTGGGTCATCTCCATGGGGGTCTGTGCGTCGTCGGGCGGGATGTTCAACAACTACGCGATCGTCCAGGGCGTCGATCACGTCGTCCCGGTCGACATCTATCTGCCCGGCTGCCCGCCCCGGCCCGAGATGCTGATGGACGCGATTCTCAAGCTCCATCAGAAGATCCAGTCCTCCAAGCTCGGCGTGAACGCCGAGGAGGCGGCCCGCGAGGCGGAGGAAGCGGCGCTCAAGGCGCTCCCGACGATCGAGATGAAGGGGCTGCTGCGGTGAGTGACGCGCAGAACGACGGGGCCAACCCCGAGAAGGACCTGAGCGCCGCCAACCTCCCGGGGCAGCGCGGCGACCAGGGCGAGGAGATCCGCGTCCAGCGCGGCATGTTCGGCGCCAACAACGGCGGGGACACGTCCGGTTACGGCGGACTCGTCCGCTCGGTCCGGCTGCCCGGCGAGGCCGTCCGCCCGTACGGCGGCTGGTTCGACGAGGTGGCCGACGAGCTGGAGGGCGCCCTGGAGGAACAGGGCCTCGTCCCCGGCAACGCCCTCGACAAGGTGGTCGTCGACCGCGACGAGCTCACCTTCCACGTCGAGCGCGAGTACCTGGTGCGCGTCGCCCAGACGCTGCGCGACGACCCGGCGCTGCGCTTCGAGCTGTGCACGGGGGTCAGCGGGGTCCACTACCCCGGCGACAAGGGCCGCGAGCTGCACGCCGTCTACCACCTGCGGTCGCTCACCCACGGCCGGCTGATCCGCGTCGAGGTCTCCATGCCCGACGCCGACCCGCACGTGCCGTCCCTGGTCCCCGTGTATCCGACCAACGACTGGCACGAGCGCGAGACGTACGACTTCTTCGGCATCGTCTTCGACGGCCACCCCGCGCTGACGCGGATCATGATGCCGGACGACTGGCAGGGCTTCCCGCAGCGCAAGGACTACCCCCTCGGCGGCATCCCCGTCGAGTACAAGGGCGCCCAGATCCCGGCTCCGGACCAGCGGAGGTCGTACTCGTGACAACTCCCCACGCAACCCCTCGCGCGACCACCGAGGGCACCGTCTACACGGTCACCGGCGGCGACTGGGACGAGGTCGTCCAGTCCGCGGTCAAGTCCGACGACGAGCGCATCATCGTCAACATGGGACCCCAGCACCCCTCCACGCACGGGGTGCTGCGCCTGATCCTGGAGATCGACGGCGAGACGGTCACCGAGGCCCGCTGCGGCATCGGCTACCTGCACACGGGCATCGAGAAGAACCTCGAGTACCGCACGTGGACGCAGGGCACCACGTTCGTGACGCGCATGGACTACCTGACGCCCTTCTACAACGAGGCGGCGTACTGCCTCGGCGTCGAGAAGCTCCTCGGCATCGAGGACGAGATCCCCGACCGGGCGAGCATCATCCGGGTCCTGCTCATGGAGCTGAACCGGATGTCCTCGCACCTGGTCGCGATCGCCACCGGCGGCATGGAACTCGGCGCGACCACGATCATGATCTACGGCTTTCGTGATCGTGAACTCATTCTCGATATCTACGAGTTGATCACCGGCCTGCGGATGAACCACGCGTACATCCGGCCCGGCGGACTCGCCCAGGACCTGCCGCCCGGCGCGGTGGACCAGCTCCGCGAGTTCGTGAAGAAGATGAAGAAGAACCTTCCCGAGTACGACAAGCTCGCCACCGGGAACCCCATCTTCAAGGCCCGTATGCAGGACGTCGGCTACCTCGACCTCGCGGGCTGCATGGCCCTCGGCGCCACCGGGCCGATCCTGCGCTCCGCCGGTCTGCCGCACGACCTGCGCAAGACGGACCCCTACTGCGGATACGAGAACTACGACTTCGAGATCCCGACCGCCGACACCTGTGACTCCTACGGGCGCTTCCTGATCCGCCTGGAGGAGATGCGCCAGTCGCTGCACATCGTCGAGCAGTGCCTGGACCGGCTCGCCCCGGGACCGGTCATGGTCGGCGACAAGAAGATCGCCTGGCCCGCCCAACTGGCGCTCGGCCCGGACGGGCTGGGCAACTCGCTCGACCACATCAAGAACATCATGGGCACCTCCATGGAGGCCCTCATCCACCACTTCAAGCTGGTGACCGAGGGCTTCCGCGTACCGCCGGGACAGGCGTACGCGGCCGTGGAGTCGCCCAAGGGTGAGCTCGGGGTGCACGTCGTGTCCGACGGCGGCACCCGCCCCTTCCGGGTCCACTTCCGTGACCCGTCCTTCACCAACCTGCAGGCGATGGCCGCGATGTGCGAGGGCGGCCAGGTCGCCGACGTCATCGTCGCCGTCGCCTCCATCGACCCCGTGATGGGAGGCGTCGACCGGTGACCACCAGTTCCTCGGAGCAGGGCGTCAGCCTGGGCATGCCCCAACTGCCCGCGCCCGCCTACCCGGACGACGTCCGCGACCGGCTGGCCCGGGACGCGCGCGAGATCATCGCCCGCTACCCCGACTCCCGCTCGGCGCTCCTTCCGCTGCTGCACCTCGTGCAGTCGGAAGAAGGCCACGTCACGCGCACCGGCATGCAGTTCTGCGCGGACATGCTCGACCTGACCACCGCCGAGGTCACGGCCGTGGCGACCTTCTACACGATGTACCGGCGGGGCCCCAGCGGCGACTACCAGGTCGGTGTCTGCACCAACACGCTGTGCGCGGTGATGGGTGGCGACGCGATCTTCGAGACGCTCCAGGAGCACCTCGGCGTCGGCAACGGCGGCACGACGGAGGACGGCAAGGTCACGCTGGAGCACATCGAGTGCAACGCGGCCTGTGACTTCGCCCCCGTGGTGATGGTCAACTGGGAGTTCTTCGACAACCAGACGCCCGACTCCGCCAAGGCGCTCGTGGACGACCTGCGCGCGGGAGCGCAGGTGACACCCACCCGCGGCGCCCCCTTGTGCACCTTCAAGGAGACCGCGCGGATCCTGGCCGGCTTCCCCGACGAGCGCGCGGGCGCCGTCGAGGCGAGCGGCAGCGCGGGCCCGGCCTCGCTGATCGGACTGCGCCTGGCCAAGGGGGAGTCGGCGCCCGCGCGCGTCGTCCACCCGAGGGCGTCGGCCCAGCAGGACGACCAGCCCCACCACCCGTCGCCCGCCGAGCACTTGAGCTCACACGATGCGCCGCAGGACACCTCGGCCTCCGACCCCGCCCACCCGGCGGGGCCCGCCGCCGAGGAGGGGGAGTGATGACCTTGGCAGCCGAGATCGACAACAACGACACCAGCCCGGAGAAGCTGCTCTCACCGGTGCTGTCGGCCTTCTGGGACGAGGACAAGTCCTGGTCTTTGGACGTGTATCGCCGGCACGACGGGTACGAGGGGCTGCGCAAGGCCCTCGCCATGTCGCCGGACGATCTCATCGCCTATGTGAAGGACGCAGGTCTGCGCGGGCGTGGTGGCGCCGGATTCCCCACCGGGATGAAGTGGCAGTTCATCCCGCAAGGAGACGGCAAGCCTCACTATCTTGTTGTCAACGCCGACGAATCGGAGCCGGGCACCTGTAAGGACATCCCGCTCCTCTTCGCGAACCCGCACAGCCTCATCGAGGGCATCGTGATCGCGTGCTACGCGATCCGTTCGGAGCATGCGTTCATCTACTTGCGTGGTGAAGTGGTCCCCGTACTGCGGCGTTTGCACGAGGCCGTGCGCGAGGCCTACGCCGCGGGGCTGCTCGGGCAGAACATCCTCGGGTCCGGCCTCAACCTTGAACTCACCGTGCACGCCGGCGCAGGCGCGTACATCTGTGGCGAGGAGACCGCACTCCTGGACTCGCTCGAGGGACGTCGTGGCCAGCCGCGACTGCGTCCTCCTTTCCCTGCCGTCGCCGGCCTGTACGCGTGCCCCACTGTGGTGAACAACGTCGAGTCCATCGCGTCGGTTCCCGCGATCATCCATCGCGGAAAGGACTGGTTCAAGTCGATGGGGAGCGAGAAGTCCCCGGGCTTCACGCTGTACTCGCTCAGCGGCCACGTCGCCTCGCCCGGCCAGTACGAGGCCCCGCTCGGCATCACGCTGCGCCAGCTCCTCGACATGAGCGGCGGCATCCGGCCCGGTCACCGCCTCAAGTTCTGGACGCCCGGCGGCAGTTCGACGCCGATGTTCACCGACGAGCACCTCGACGTACCCCTGGACTACGAGGGCGTCGGCGCCGCCGGATCGATGCTCGGCACCAAGGCGCTGCAGTGCTTCGACGAGACGACCTGCGTCGTGCGCGCGGTCACGCGGTGGACCGAGTTCTACGCCCACGAGTCCTGCGGCAAGTGCACACCGTGCCGCGAAGGGACGTACTGGCTCGTGCAGTTGCTCCGCGACATCGAGGACGGCAAGGGCGTCATGGAGGACCTCGACAAGCTGAACGACATCGCCGACAACATCAACGGCAAGTCGTTCTGCGCCCTCGGAGACGGCGCCGCCTCGCCGATCTTCTCCTCGCTCAAGTACTTCCGCGAGGAGTACGAGCAGCACATCACGGGCAAGGGCTGCCCCTTCGACCCGTCCCGCTCGACGGTGTGGGCCGATCAGCACCGCACGGAGGTGAACGCATGACTGTGACCACCAGCGCTCCCTCCGGGGGCGGTGAAGCGGCAGTTCCGCCGGAGGACCTGGTCTCCCTCACCATCGACGGCATCGAGATCAGCGTCCCCAAGGGCACGCTCGTCATCCGGGCCGCCGAGTTGCTGGGCATCGAGATCCCACGCTTTTGCGACCATCCGCTGCTCGATCCGGCCGGCGCCTGCCGCCAGTGCATCGTGGAGGTGGAGGGCCAGCGCAAGCCGATGGCGTCCTGCACCATCACCTGCACCGACGGCATGGTGGTCAAGAGCCAGCTCTCCTCGCCCGTCGCCGAGAAGGCGCAGCGCGGCGTGATGGAGCTGCTGCTCATCAACCACCCGCTGGACTGCCCGGTCTGCGACAAGGGCGGCGAGTGCCCGCTGCAGAACCAGGCGATGTCGCACGGCCAGTCCGACTCCCGCTTCGAGGGCAAGAAGCGCACGTACGAGAAGCCGGTGCCGATCTCCACGCAGGTGCTGCTCGACCGCGAGCGGTGCGTCCTGTGCGCCCGCTGCACCCGGTTCTCGAACCAGATCGCGGGCGACCCGATGATCGAGCTGATCGAGCGCGGCGCGCTCCAGCAGGTCGGCACGGGCGAGGGCGACCCCTTCGAGTCGTACTTCTCCGGGAACACCATCCAGATCTGCCCGGTCGGGGCGCTGACCTCGGCGGCGTACCGATTCCGCTCGCGCCCCTTCGACCTCGTCTCCTCCCCGTCGGTGTGCGAGCACTGCGCGGGCGGCTGCGCGACCCGTACCGACCACCGGCGCGGCAAGGTCATGCGCCGCCTGGCGGCCAACGATCCCGAGGTCAACGAGGAGTGGATCTGCGACAAGGGCCGCTTCGGCTTCCGGTACGCGCAAAAGCCGGACCGGCTGACGAACCCGCTGGTGCGGGACGCGGACAGCGGGGAACTGCGGATCGCCTCCTGGCCCGAGGCGCTGGAGGTCGCGGCGCGCGGACTGGAGGCGGCACGCGGGCGGGCCGGGGTGCTCACCGGTGGCCGGCTCACCGTCGAGGACGCCTACGCGTACAGCAAGTTCACGCGCGTCGCCCTCGACACGAACGACATCGACTTCCGCGCGCGCGTGCACAGCGGCGAGGAGGCCGACTTCCTTGCCGCGCGCGTCGCGGGCCGCGGCCGTGACCTGGACGGCAGCGGAGTCACGTACAAGAAGCTGGAGAAGGCCCCCGCGGTGCTCCTCGTCGGCTTCGAGGCGGAGGAGGAGGCGCCCGGCGTCTTCCTGAAGCTCCGCAAGGCCTGGCGGGCGCACGGCCAGAAGGTCTACTCCCTGGCTACGTATGCGACGCGCGGCCTGGAGAAGGCCGGTGGCACGCTGCTTCCCGCCGCTCCGGGCACCGAGACCGAGTGGCTGGACGCGCTCGCCTCCGGCGTCGGCCTGGCCGAAGGGGGAGCGGGCGCCGCCGAGGCGCTGCGCACCGAGGGCGCCGTGCTCGTCGTCGGCGAGCGGCTCGCGTCCGTCGCGGGCGGGCTCACCGCCGCC
>NZ_JAAGMG010001490.1 GCF_010548525.1 Streptomyces sp. SID14478 | reverse complement strand
GACGAGCCGCTGCCGTCCACAACCGCCCGGCTGCGCGACACCCTGGCGCGGGCCGCGGACGACCGGCTGGGTCTGGTCGTGGCGGAGGTGGACCTGGAGGTGACGGCGCTGCTCGGCGCCGGTCCGGCGGCGGCTGCGGAACAGGGGGTCACGCAGGAGCAGGAGTCACAGGTCGCGGAGGAGGAGACCACAGACTCGGCCGACAGCGACGGCGAGGGCGACGGCGACGAGGCCCGGGTCGCGAAGGCGGCCCTGACCGTGCCGGGAGTGGCCCGCCTGACGGGTGTCCTGGGCGGCCTGGGCCGGGCGGCCCACATCGAGGACCGCCCGGCTGCGGCCGCGCTGCCC
>NZ_JAAGMG010001414.1 GCF_010548525.1 Streptomyces sp. SID14478 | reverse complement strand
CCAAGGCCGAGGTGGACCGCCTGTACGAGCAGGCGGAGAACGCCACCGAGGCGTTCAACAAGGCCGACGAGCGCGCCGACAAGCTCCGCAAGGAACTGGCCACGTCCCAGGACCAGGTGGCCAGGGGGCAGGAGCGGATCAACAAGATGCGCCAGGCGCTCGGCATGGTGGCCGGGGCCCAGTACCGCTCCGGCGGCATGGACCCCTCGCTGGCCCTGATGCTCTCCTCCGACCCGGACGGCTACCTCGACCGGGCCAGCGCGCTCAACCGGATCAGCTCCCGGCAGGCCGGCGACCTCGCCGAACTGCAGGGCGCCCAGCGGGACCTGGCCCAGGAGCGCGCCGAGGCGCAGCGCAAGCTCGCCGACCTGGACAAGAGCCGCAAGGCCGTCGCCCGGCACAAGCGCAGCGTCGAGGCGAAGCTGGCCAAGGCGCGGCGGCTGCTGAACTCGCTGCCGGACGCCG
>NZ_JAAGMG010001376.1 GCF_010548525.1 Streptomyces sp. SID14478 | reverse complement strand
TTGCCGAGGCCGACGTCGTCGGCGATGAGCAGATTCGTCCGGGGCATGGACAGAGCTCGGACGACAGGGGCGAGCTGGTAGTCCTGGATCTCCGCGCCGGAGCGGAAGGGCGCCTGGAGGGACGTCTTGTCGGCGGAGGCGATGGCACTCCACCGGACCGCGTCCAGGAACGCTTCCAGCCGCTCGGGAGCGTCGATGCCGCCGGTGGGCGAGGGAAGCGCGTGCTGCTGGTGTACGAGGGTGCCCTGCTCCAGCTCCCACACCACCCGCAGTTCCTCGTCGCGGGCGTCGTG
>NZ_JAAGMG010001340.1 GCF_010548525.1 Streptomyces sp. SID14478 | reverse complement strand
GCCGCGCGACTCGGCCGACCACGTGCAGCGATGGGCGCTCGCCCAGTCGGACGCGGACGCCGCGGGCCTGGAGGCGAGTTCGCCGCAGCTGAGCACCCGGAACCTGGTGACCGTGACGGACGGGGCCGTCGTGTGGACGACCTCCGTACGCTTCGACCGGCCCGCGGGGAAGGTGCTGTGGGCGCTCGCCGCGCCCGTCCACCACCGGGCGCTGCCCTACCTCTTGACCCGCGCGGCCCGCACCCTGCCCCGCTCCCGCTGAGTCAGCGCCGCGAGCCCCGCCATCACGAGCGTCGCTCCGGCGGAGACGGCGAAGCCGCCGTGCGGCCCGCCCGCGTCCACGGCCCGTCCGGCCAGCGCACCGGCCACGGCGGTGCCCGCGGCACTGGCGGAGCCGATCCAGGTGAAGGCCTGGGTGAGGACGGCGCGCGGCACGGTCGACTCGGTGA
>NZ_JAAGMG010001295.1 GCF_010548525.1 Streptomyces sp. SID14478 | reverse complement strand
CCCGCCGTCCCCGGTTTCGTGGGCCGCCACGAAGCGCTGCGGGAAGTCGAGGACCGGCTGACGGCCGCGGCGCAGGGCGGCCCCGCCGCGCCCGTCGTCATCACCGGCTCGCCCGGCGTCGGCAAGACGACGCTGGCGGTGCATCTCGGACACCGGCTGCGCCCGGCCTTCCCGGACGGGCAGTGGTACGTACGACTGCTGGGCGCGGGTGACCGGCCGCGCGATCCGTCCGAGGTGCTGGCCGCGCTGCTGCTCGCCTCCGGAATGGACGCGGCCGCGACCCCGCAGACGCTGGACGACCAAGCGGCGGCCTTCCGCGGCCGGTTGGCCGATCGCCGGGTGCTCCTCGTGCTCGACGACGCCGCGGACGCCGAGCAGGTGCGGCCGCTGCTGCCCGGTACCCCGGGGGTGGCGGTGCTGGTCACCAGCCGTCCCGAGCTGCGCGGACTCGGCGTCAGCCATGCCGCGCACGTCGTACGGCTGCAGGTGCTGGACCCCGACGAGGCGCACACCCTGCTGTCCGGCGTGCTCGGCGACCGGCGGCT
>NZ_JAAGMG010001251.1 GCF_010548525.1 Streptomyces sp. SID14478 | reverse complement strand
CGGTCGGCGGAGAGCTGGCCGGCGGCCAGGGCGAGCCCGTCGAGGCGCGCGGGCAGCGGCCGCAGCAGCACGGACTGCGCGGCGCCGGCGACGGCCCGGATGTCCCGCAACTCCCGCATCAGGCCGTGCCGTACGTGAAGTATCAGGCCGGTCCCCACCACGAAGAAGACGGCGCTGCTGACGATCCGTGCGCCCAGGCCGTTCTGCTGCGCGAGCGGGCAGGTCAGCTTGTACATGATGGCGACCGTGCCCCACACGGTGGGCAGCCCCAGCATCAACACGCGCCGGACCCGCTGGGGTTCGGCGCGTGCGGCCCGGGTAAGACGCGAGCGGAGGGAGCCACGGACGGAAGTGCGGATGGTTCGGGTGGGCGCCCCCGTGTTGGTACGCATCATGCCGCCGGCCCCCTAGGCCCTGTTCAGCGCGCTCGCCGGTCGGCCCCGGCGGCCGGATCGATTCTTACGACCGTCTGCCCAGAAGGACCAGATCACCGAGATTCCTCACCCGAACGAGTGAGGGGCGCATCCGGTGTCCCGGATGCGCCCCTCAGCTGCGTCTTTCTGCGTACTCCTGCGCCGCTACGCGCCGCGCAGTACCGCGCCCGTGCTCTCGGCGGCCTGGGCGACCGCCGCGTCGCGGGCGGCGCTGGCCTCCTCCACCGTCAGCGTGCGGTCGCCGGCACGGAAGCGCAGGGCGTACGCGAGGGACTTCTTGCCCTCGCCGAGCTGCTCCGCGTTCTCGTACACGTCGAACAGGCGCAGGGACTCCAGGAGTTCACCGGCACCGATCCGCAGCGCGTGCTCCACGGCGGCGGCCGGCACGTCCTTGCCGACGACCAGCGCGACGTCCTGCGTGGCCACGGGGAACGTGGAGATCCGCGGCGCCTGCAGGGCGCCTGCGCCCGCCTGCTCCACGAGGTCCAGGTCCAGCTCCATGGCACAGGTGCGCTCCGGCAGCCCGAACGCCTTGACGACGCGCGGGTGCAGCTCACCTGCGTGCCCGACGAGGGTCTTGACCTCGTCGATCACGACGTACAGGGCGGCGCAGCGGCCCGGGTGCCAGGGGCCGTACTGCCCCTGGTCCACGGCGAGTTCGGCGCCGGCCTCGTGTGCGACGGTCCGCGCCGCCTCGACGGCGTCGGCCCAGGTCGCCGGGTGGCCCTTGCCCCACCAGCCGGACTGCTCGCG
>NZ_JAAGMG010001217.1 GCF_010548525.1 Streptomyces sp. SID14478 | reverse complement strand
ATCCTGGGGCCGCTCGCCGCCTCGATCATCCAGCTCGCCGTCAGCCGCTCCCGCGAGTACGAGGCCGACTCCTCCGGGGCCCAGCTCACCGGAGACCCGCTGGCCCTCGCCGCCGCCCTGCGCAAGCTCGACGCCGGGACGAAGCAGCTCCCGCTGCCGCCCGAACCGAAGATCGAGACCGCGAGCCACATGATGATCGCGAACCCGTTCCGCC
>NZ_JAAGMG010001173.1 GCF_010548525.1 Streptomyces sp. SID14478 | reverse complement strand
TGCGGCCGCGCAAGCCGTGTGCGCGCCCGTCGTCGCGGTGCTGGCGGCACGGGTGAGCCTCGTCGCGGTGCCGTGCAACCTCCTCGCCGAATTCGCCGTGGCGCCCGCGACGGTGCTCGGGTTCGCCGCGTTGGCGACGGCGCCGTGGGCGATGCCGGTGGCCGAGTTCTTTGCCTGGTGCGCCGGTTGGCCCGCGAGGTGGATCGCGGACATCGCGCGGACCGGGGCCGCCCTGCCGGGCAGCGGGGTGGACTGGCCCGGCGGCTGGCGTGGGGGAGCACTGCTGGCGGTGGGCACGGTGGTGGTCGTACTGGTGGGCCGGAGAGTGCTCAAGTCGCCCTGGATCAGCGCGACATGTGTGCTCGTGCTGCTCTTGGTGGTGGTGCAGCCGCCACCGTTCACCCGGGTCATCACGGGCTGGCCGCCACCGGGATGGCGGATGGTCATGTGCGACGTCGGGCAGGGCGACGCGATGGTGCTCGCGGCAGGGGACGGGGCGGGCGTGGTGGTCGACGCCGGACCCGATCCGCTGCTCGTCGACCGGTGCCTGCGTGCGCTGGGCATCACCGAGGTCCCGCTGTTGCTGCTGACGCACTTCCATGCCGACCATGTGGCGGGCCTCGCGGGGGTGTTGCGCGGGCGTTCCGTCGGGGTGATCGAGACGACCGGGTTCCAGGAACCCGCGGGCCAGGTCTCCTTCGTCCGGCGCCTCGCCGCGCAGCGCGGCGTCCCGGTGGTCCGGGCGGTGGCGGGGGAGCGGCGCAGGACCGGGCCGCTCGACTGGCAGGT
>NZ_JAAGMG010001136.1 GCF_010548525.1 Streptomyces sp. SID14478 | reverse complement strand
TGGCGCAGGGTGCGGGGCGTGCCGGAGGCCACCGGGACGGTGGGGTTCTCGTAGAAGCCCCGCAGGCCGCCGGGCAGGGGTGTGGTCGTCGTCATGGTGCGGGTGCCTCCTCCTGTGTGGCGTGGAGGTGGTGCTCGAACAGGTCGCGCAGGTGCGCCCCGTCGCCGTGGCCCAGCAGCGTGCGCGACCAGCGCAGGGCCAGGTGCAGCCGGCCCGCCGTGGACGCCGTCGTGACGGTGAGCCCGCGCGGCATCCGGGCGGGCGCCGA
>NZ_JAAGMG010001098.1 GCF_010548525.1 Streptomyces sp. SID14478 | reverse complement strand
TTCTCCGGGCACGGCTCGCAGTGGCTCGGCATGGGGCGCGAACTGTTCGGCGAACCCGCCTTCCGCGCCGCCCTCGACGCGTGCGACCGCGCCCTGCGGCCGTACACCGGCTGGTCGGTCACCGCGGAACTCCTCGCCGACCGGGCCACGTCCCGTCTGGAGCGTGCGGACGTCGTCCAGCCCGTCCTGTTCGCCCTGCAGACCGCCCTCGCCCGCACCCTGAGCGACTGGGGCGTCGAACCCGCCGTCGTCCTCGGGCAGGGCACCGGCGAAGTGGCCGCCGCGGTCTTCGCGGGCGCACTGCCGCTCGACGAGGGCGCCCGCCTGATCACCGCCTGGTCGCGGCGCCCGACGACGCCCCCGGGCCCGCTGCGCACCCGCCCCGGCGCCGTGCCGTTCTACTCGTCGGCCACCGGCGGGTACGTCGACGGCACCGACCTCGACGCCCC
>NZ_JAAGMG010001059.1 GCF_010548525.1 Streptomyces sp. SID14478 | reverse complement strand
TGCCCCTCGACGGTGCCGCGCACCCCGAGCCCGGGAAGGGCGTGGAAGCCCTCGACCGGCGGGAGTTCGCCCGCGCGGTCGGCGGCGCCCGCGGCAATGGCGCGGCCCACCGGGTGCTCCGAGGCGTGCTCCACGGCGCCGGCCAGCCGCAGCAGCTCCTTCTCGTCGACGCCCTCGGCCAGGTGCGTGGCGAGCAGGGTCATGCGGCCGGTCGTCACCGTGCCGGTCTTGTCGAGGACGAT
>NZ_JAAGMG010001019.1 GCF_010548525.1 Streptomyces sp. SID14478 | reverse complement strand
CGGCGCGCCGCGCGGGCCGCGGTACCCGGGCGAAGCCCTCCCGCAGCCGGCGGCAGTGGAAGGGGACGTGGCGTTCCTCGTCGGCCAGGATCAGCCCGGCCACCTCGGCGAGCAGCGGGTCGGGGGAGCCGTCGCGCAGTGCCCGGTAATAGCGCAGGGCCACGACCTCGGCGACCATCAGCACGAGCAGTTCGAGCCGCAGTCCGAGCAGCCGCCGCAGCCGTACGAACGCCGTGTCGCTC
>NZ_JAAGMG010000980.1 GCF_010548525.1 Streptomyces sp. SID14478 | reverse complement strand
TCGTCGTTGAGATAGCCGTAGAGCCGCTCGAAGCGGGCGTCCAGGTCCGGGGCCAGGGCGACGAGGAGCAGATCCACGTCCAGCGGGGTGAGCCCGAAGTCCCTTGCCAGAGCGTCGAGTACGGACCCGGGCGGCGGCTCGTCCGGGGGCGCCGCGGGCAGCCCGGGGCCGGACGGCCCGTCGAGGATCCGGTCGACCGCGTCCGGCGTGAGGTACTGCCCCCGGTACGGGTCGTCCGGGTCGGGGTCGCCCGCGCGCCGCGCCGC
>NZ_JAAGMG010000940.1 GCF_010548525.1 Streptomyces sp. SID14478 | reverse complement strand
GTCCGCGTCGTGGCCTGCGACATCGCGGACCGCGCCGCCGTGACGGACCTGCTCGCGGACATGCCCGCCGCGCACCCGCTGACAGCGGTCGTGCACGCGGCGGGCGCGCTCGCCGACGGCACCGTCGCCTCGCTGACCCCCGAAAGCCTCGACCACGCGCTGCGCGCCAAGGTCGGCGGTGCGGTCAACCTGCACGAGCTGACCCGGGACCACACCCTGTCGGCGTTCATCCAGTTCTCCGCCCTCGCGGGCACGCTCGGCAACGCAGGACAGGCCAACTACGCCGCGGCCAACGCCTTCCTGGACGCCCTGGCGGCGCGGCGCAGGGCAGCCGGCCTGCCCGGCACCTCGCTGTGCTGGGGCTGGTGGGAACAGAGCAGCGGCATGACCGGGGACCTCGACCGGGCCGACCTCTCCCGGCTGCGGCGGACGGGCATCGACGCGATGCCGACGGCCGAGGCACTCGCCCTCTTCGACGCGGCGTGCGCGAGCGGCAAACCCGTCCTCGTCCCCGCCCGGCTGGACGTCGCCGCCCTGCGCGCCGAGACCGGTGACGCACTGCCGCCGCTCCTGCGCGACCTCGTCGAGAGCGGCCGCTCCCGGCGCGACAAGGCGGGCGCGGCCAAGGACAGCGGCTCCGCAGGCCTGCCCGCCGGACTGCTCGCCCTGCCGGCGGACGAGGCGCAGGCAGCCGTCCTCGACTGGGTCCGCGACCAGGTCGCCCTCGTGCTCGGGCACCCGTCCGCCGCGCTCGTCGACGTCGAACAGGCCTTCACCAAGCTGGGATTCGACTCCCTGACCTCGGTCGAACTCTGCAACCGCCTGGCCTCCGCCACCGGACTGCGCCTGCCGTCGACCCTCGTCTTCAGCTACCCGACACCACACGAACTGGGCGCGCACCTGACCGACCTGCTGCGCCCGGCCCCCGACACCGCCACGACCGAGGACGCCGAGGACGCCGAGGACGCCGAGGACGCGGCGATCCGACAAGTGCTCCGGAGCGTCTCGATCGACAGTCTGCGCAGCGCGGGCCTCCTGGAACCGGTCCTGGCCTGCGCCGGTCCGACGCGCCCGGACACGGATGCCGGCGCCGACACCGACGCGGACGAACTGTCGGACCTGGACCTGGAAGCACTGGTCGACCTGGCTCTGGACGAGAAGAGGTAACGGACATGACCCACTCCACGGACCGCACGGCAGCGGACGGAGCGGACCGGGTCCAGCGGGCGCTGCGCACCCTGCTGGAGGAGCGTGACCGCCTCCGGCAGGAGAACGACGCCCTGAAGGCCGGCCGCACCGAGCCGATCGCCGTGGTCGCCATGTCCTGCCGCTACCCCGGAGGCGTCTCGACGCCCGAGGACCTGTGGGACATGCTCCGCGACGGCCGCGACGCCGTCGACGAGTTCCCGAAGGACCGCGGGTGGCGGGACGTGTACGACCCGGACCCCGACGCCGTCGGCAGCTCGTACTCGCGCCATGGCGGATTCCTCGGCGACGTCGCCGATTTCGACGCGGGCTTCTTCGGCATCAGCCCGCGCGAGGCCCTCGCGGTCGACCCGCACCATCGCCTGCTCCTCGAGACGTCGTGGGAGGCCTTCGAACGGGCGGGCATCGTTCCCGCCGACGTACGCGGGACCGACGTCGGCGTCTTCTCCGGGGTGAGCTCGTCCGAGTACGGGTGGCGGTTCCTGGAATCGGGCCAGAAGGAGCTGGAGGGCCACCTGCTGTACGGCAGCGCCCTGAGCGTCGCCTCCGGGCGGGTGGCCTACGAACTGGGCCTGACCGGACCCGCGGTGTCCGTGGACACGGCGTGCTCGTCGTCGCTGGTCGCCCTGCACATGGCCGCCCAGTCGCTGCGCTCGGGGGAGTGCTCCCTCGCGCTGGCGGGCGGGGCGTCGGTGATGTCGACGCCCGCGTTCTTCGTGGAGTTCTCCCGGCAGGGCGCCCTGTCGGCCGACGGCCGGTGCAAGGCCTTCGCGGACGGCGCCGACGGGACCGGCTGGGCCGAGGGGGTGGGCGTGCTCCTGCTGGAGCGGCTGTCCGACGCACGCCGCAACGGCCACCCGGTACTGGCCGTCCTGCGCGGCTCCGCGGTGAACCAGGACGGCGCGAGCAACGGTCTGACCGCCCCCAACGGCCGCGCCCAGGAACGGGTGATCCGCACGGCGCTGGCCAACGCCGGGGTCGCGGCCGCCGAGGTGGACCTGGTCGAGGCCCATGGCACCGGCACCACGCTGGGCGACCCCATTGAGGCAGGCGCCCTGCTGGCCACCTACGGGCAGGGCCGAGCCGAGAACAGGCCGCTGTGGCTGGGGTCGTTGAAGTCGAACATCGGTCATGCCATGGCCGCCGCCGGGGTCGGCGGCGTCATCAAGGCCGTGCTGGCCCTGCGCCACGGATACCTGCCGAAGACCCTGCACGTGGAGACGCCCTCAGCGCACGTGGACTGGTCCGCCGGGGACGTCGAACTCCTGGTGGAGGGACGCGAATGGACCCGCGCGGACGGCCCGCGGCGGGCGGGGGTGTCGTCGTTCGGGGTCAGCGGCACCAACGCGCACGTGATCCTCGAAGAGGAGCCACAAGAACAGGAGCAGGAGCAGGCGGACGGCCCGGCGCCGGAGGCGGGCGTGGTCGGCGGGCTCGTGCCCTGGGTGCTGTCGGCCAAGAGCGCGGCGGCCCTGGCCGGACAGGCGGCCAAGCTGCACGCACGCGTCGCGGCCGAGCCCGACGCGGATGTCGCCGCCGTCGGGGCGTCGCTGGTGTCGGGCCGCT
>NZ_JAAGMG010000904.1 GCF_010548525.1 Streptomyces sp. SID14478 | reverse complement strand
GGGCGAGGGAAACGAGCTCGCGCGATGGCGCGAGGACGCGGACGCCGCGGATCCCGCCGGGGCGCACCGCGCCGCCGCCCTCGACCTGCTCGCCGCGTTCGACCGACCGGGCGTCATGGAAAGGGAGTTCACCCTGCCCGAGCTGCGCGGGGGCCCCGGCGGCGGCTGGCCGGGGCGGATCGCCGTCGGGTTCCACCTCGTGGACTACGTCGTCCATGCCTGGGACGTCGCCGTGACG
>NZ_JAAGMG010000865.1 GCF_010548525.1 Streptomyces sp. SID14478 | reverse complement strand
TCCATCACGAAGGGCAGCAGCCAGACGCCGACGATCGCGCCGCCGACGAATCCGGCCAGCGAGACGCAGCCGGTCAGCAGCCCGCGCCGGTATCCGGACACGGCGTAGGCGAGCGCCAGCACGATCAGTGCCCCGTCGAGTATGTGCAGGTCCATATCGGTAACAAACGACCACGTGGCCCCTGCTGGTTCCGCCACCTGGCCCACATGTGGTCGACCGCACAGCGCGCGGCGGCCCGAGAGTGGAAGGCGTGCGTGTCGCGCGGACGGT
>NZ_JAAGMG010000809.1 GCF_010548525.1 Streptomyces sp. SID14478 | reverse complement strand
TCGGCGGCGGCCGTGCCGGGACGACGGGCCGTCGCGCGGACGGTGTCGAGAGGCCGCGGCGCCCCTCGGGGGCGCGGCCCGGCGC
The DNA here is from genome assembly GCF_010548525.1 of Streptomyces sp. SID14478. Lineage (GTDB taxonomy): Bacteria > Actinomycetota > Actinomycetes > Streptomycetales > Streptomycetaceae > Streptomyces. Next base: position 3,021 of record NZ_JAAGMG010000809.1, on the reverse strand, counting down.
GGTGGTCGTGGCGGTCCGGTCGTCGGGGACGAGGAACGGGGAATCGGGGTCGAGTTCCATCAGGGTGCGCGCCTGCTGCCCCCTTTCACGGTGTTCGCCCCTCCTGCCGCGTCAGGCTAGGGCGGCCGCGAAGACTTCTTCAAGGGGTTGGCGAAAGCACCGGCGAAAGTCCAACAGGAGACGCGAAAGTCCTGGCAGCGCGTCCAAGGCGCGGCACGAAAGTCCTGGCCCGACCGGAGGCGGGGGCGGCTCAGCGGGGGAGCAGCGCCCGGACGAACGCGTTGCTGAACTTGCCTTCAGGGTCGAGGCGTTCGGCGAGCGCGGCGAAGTCGGCGGCGTGCGCATACCCGGCGGCGACCCGGCCCGGATCGACGGTGAAGACCTTCCCCCAGTGCGGGCGCGGATCGAACGCGCGCAGCCGCTCCTCGACGAGCGACACCACCGGCAGCACCCGCGCCGTGTCCGCCACCCACGTGAAGTGGAAGGCGACCGTCTCCCGGCCGGACGCCGGGCTCAGCCACTGGCGGTCGGCGGCGACGGTCCGCACCTCGCACACCTGGAGCACCGGCGCGATCCGCTCCCGCACCGCGTCGAGCGCCTCCAGGGCGGCCACGGCGTGCGCGCGCGGCAGCAGGTACTCCGACTGGAGCTCGTCGCCGCTGCTGGGTGTGAACTCGGCCCGGAAGTGCGGCAGTCGGTGGTGCCAGGGCCCCGGCACGCCCAACTGCTCGGTGCAGTGGACGGCGGACATGCCGGGCACCGGGTGCTGCGCCACGACGGCCGGCTCGGCCCAGGGGAAGTCCACGGGCGCGGGCATCCGCTGCTTGACCCACACCTGGAAGAACCGCGGCGCCCGCCAGTCCGTGAAGAGGCTCACGCTGTACGCCGCGGCGGAGACGGCCGCGAAGTCGAGTCCCTGGAAGGGGAGTTCGCGGAAGACGTGCTGGGTCACGTGGTAGGCGGGCTCGACGTCGAGGGTGAGCGAGAGAACGACGCCGAGCGCCCCCAGCGAGACCACGGCGCCGTCGAACCCGGCGTCACCGCGCGCGAGCGTCACCGTCCCGCCGTCGGCGGTGAGCAGCTCCACGGCGCGCACCGACTCGGCCAGCGACCGGTTGCCGTTCCCGGAGCCGTGCGTGCCCGTCGCCACGGACCCGGCGACCGAGATGTGCGGCAGCGACGCCATGTTGGGCAGGGCGAGGCCCCGCGCGTCCAGGGCCTCGGCCAGTTCGGCGTACCGGACGCCGCCGCCCACCCGGACCGTGCGCGCGGCCGGGTCGACCTCGATGCCGCCCGGCAGCGCGGCGAGCGAGATGAGGACGCCGGACCGGCCGGCGTCCACGTCGGCGATGCGGTTGAACGAGTGGCCGCTGCCGAGGACGCGTATGTGCGCGCTGTCGGCGACGAGCTCCCGCAGGGCGCCGACGGTGGACGGGCGGTGCACCTCGGCGGCGGAGAAGGTGATGTTGCGGGCCCAGTTGGTGGGGGCCGCGGGCGGGACGTCGGGCACGGGGGACTGCCTCTCTGCGGGCGGGCGCGGTCGTCCCGCCGATTGGATCACGGGCGGGCGGGCGTGAGCCGACTGCCGGTGGGGCGTGGGCTGTTCGCGGGGCCGCACACCGCCGGGCCGCGCTCCGTCCCCGACCGTTGATCGCGCCCTGGACGCGCGGTAGCTTCGGGCAGCCGTGCAGCGGAGGCGCTACCGGGACACAGGGGGATTCATCATGGAGCAGGGCACCGCAGGTTTCTCCAAAAAAGGCCTGAGCAAGGTCCACGACGCGCTGGCACGACACGTCGACTCCGGGCGGATTCCCGGCGTCGTCGCCCTGTTCAGCAGGGGTGACGAGACGCACGTGGACGTGCTCGGGACGACGCGGCACGACGGCGGCGACCCGATGCGCCGCGACACGCTCTTCCGCATGGCCTCCACCTCCAAGCCGGTCTCGGTCGCCGCGGCGATGGTCCTGCTCGACGAGTGCCGGCTGCGCCTCGACGACACGGTGGAGGAGTGGCTGCCCGAACTCGCCGACCGGCAGGTGCTGAAGCGGATCGACGCGCCGATCGACGAGACCGTGCCCGCGAAGCGGCCGATCACCGTGCGGGACGTGCTGACCTCCACGTTCGGACTCGGCATGGATATGACGGTGATCGGGACCCCGATCATGGGCGCGGTCTTCGAGAAGGGGATCACGCCCAACCTGCCGACGCCGATGCCCGAACCGGACGAATGGATGCGCCGCCTGGGCGAGCTGCCGCTGATGTACCAGCCCGGCGAGCGCTGGCAGTACCAGATCGCCAGCGACCTCCTCGGCGTGCTCGTCTCCCGGGTCACGGGCCAGCCGTACGACGCGTTCCTGCGCGAGCGCGTCTTCGAGCCGCTGGGGATGAAGGACACCGGTTTCCACGTACCGGCCGACCAACTGCACCGCCTGCCACCGCTGTACGCACCCGACCCGGCGACCGGCGACTTCCAGGTGTGGGACGAGGCGGAGGGCGGCCGCCACAGTGCGCCCCCGGCGTTCCCCGGCGGGGGCGGCGGCCTGAACTCCACCGCCGACGACTACCACGCCTACTTCCGGATGCTGCTCAACGGCGGCCTGCACGGCGGCGAGCGCATCCTGTCCCGGGCGGCCGTCGAGCTGATGACCACCAACCGCCTGCGGCCCGAGCAACTGGCCGCCCGCACCGCCCAGGCCGTGGACAACGTGCACATCTCCTTCGGGCAGGGGCAGCACGGCGGTTGGGGCTTCGGGATGGCGGTGCGCACGTACAAGGGCGACTACGCGCCCGTCGGCCAGTTCGGCTGGGACGGCGGCAGCGGCACCTCGACCTACGCGGACCCGACCACCGGCGTGACCGGAATCCTGCTGACCCAGGTCGGCTCGTCGGTGCCGGACCCGATCCGGCTGATGCACGACTTCTGGACGACCCTGTACCAGGCCATCGAGGACTGACTCCCGGGCCGGGGCGCAGGCGCCGCGGGGGAGCCGCCACCCCCGCGGCGCCGGGCCTCGGCGCCCG
>NZ_JAAGMG010000763.1 GCF_010548525.1 Streptomyces sp. SID14478 | reverse complement strand
GACGGATCTGGAGGCAGGCGCCCACCCGCCCGCCGGCCCGGAACCCGCCGGGCAGCAGCCCGACGACGACGGCGCGGCCGTGCCCGACCCGGCCGCGGGCGTCGTAGGCGATGCCGTCGCCCTCGCTCAGGTCGAAGAGCAGGGTGACGGACGGATGCACGACCATGCTGATGTCCACGGGTGCGGGGACACGCTGGCTGAACCCCGCCATGCTGACCCCCGGCAGCCGGAGCGCCGGGGGCGGCACCGAGATGTCCATCGCGTCCCAGTCGGGCGTCGTCCCGATCGGCAGCATGTGACCAGTCTAGGTTTCAGTGCGTCGCGACGAAGTCGAGCAGCAGTGCGCAGGTCGCATCGGGGGCTTCCAGGAGCGGGAGGTGCCCGACGTCGGGCAGCATCTCCACGCGTGCGTGGGGCACCGTCTTGTACCTGTGGGCCGACGCGGGGTCCCAGCGCGGGTCGGCCGCCCCGAAGATCACCAGCACCGGGATGCCGAGCGGGGCGAGACGCTCGGGCACGTTCCGCTCGGCGATGTACGCGGCGTTCTCGCGCATCACCGAGCGGAACGCGCGGTACGTGATGCTCTTGACCCCGGCGATCAGGTCCTGCGGGACGTCCACCGCGCGGGCGGCCGTCTTGCTGATCCCCACCCGGATCCAGGCGTCCGAGCGCACCGACCACAGGAGCCGGCCGAGCGGCGGGCCCGTCAGGAAGCGCAGGAAGGACGGCTGCGGGAGCAGCGCGTCGAGCCGCGGTCCCGTGCTGATCATGGTCAACGACCCGACGAGGTCCGGGCGTTGCTCGGCGAGGGCGGTGGCGACGTAGCCGCCGCTGGAGTGCCCGGCCACGGGCACGTCGCGCAGGCCGAGGCCGTCGAGCAGCGCCGCCAGCGCGCGCGCCTGCGCGGGCACGTCGTAGGAGTCGGGCGGCGGGGAGTGACCGCAGCCGGGCAGATCGACCCGAATGACGTGGTGGGAGCCCGCGAGGGCCGGGACCATCGGGTCCCAGCAGCCGCCGGCGGCCCCCGATCCGTGGATGAGGAGGAGGGGCGGCGCCTGGTGCGGGCCGTCGTGGACCACGTGCATCCCCTGCGACAGTTCACGCTCGTACACACTCATACGGGCAAGGGTGCGCGGGCCGTGGGCCGCCGGTCTTGTACAAATGTCGGCCGGGCCCGGACGACTGTCGGTCCCGGGCGCGGACGTCTGTCGGTCCCGGGACGGGTTACTTCTCGATCAACTCCACCGTCCGTGCGGCAAGTTCACTGATCCGCACCCCGTCGAACCCGAACACCGCGCTGCGCACCCGGTCCTCCAGCGGCTCCTTCCACTGGTCGGGGACGGCCGCCGCCCCGCACAGCACGCCGGCGACCGAACCGGCCGTCGCCCCGTTGGAGTCCGTGTCCAGGCCGCCGCGCACCGTGAGGGTCACGGTGCGGGTGAAGTCGCCGTCGCCGTACAGGAGTCCGGCGGTGATCACGGCGGCGTTCGGGACGGTGTGGATCCAGCCGAGGCCGCCCGTCTCCTCCTCGACGGTGGCGAGGGTCTCCTCCCAGGTGAGACGGGAGTCGTGCAGTGAGACGGTGCGGCGGACGACGCGGGCCAGCCGGCTGCTGGCCGGGATCACGGTGAGCGCCGCGTCGAGGGCGGCGCGCGGCGTCGGCGCCGTGAAGGCCGCGGCCACCAGGGCCGCCGCCCACATGGCGCCGTAGACCCCGTTGCCGGTGTGCGAGAGCACCGCGTCGCGCCGGGCCAGCGAGGCGGCCCGGCGCGGCACCCCGGGACTGGTCCAGCCGAACACGTCGGCCCGGATCAGCGCGCCGATCCACTCCTGGTACGGATTGTCGTACGTCGCGGTGAGCGGCGGTTTGAGGCCGCTCGCCAGGTTGCGGTACGCCGCCCGCTCGGCCGTGAACGTCTGGAGGTAGGGCAGCCGCAACAGCCACAGCTCGCCCACCTGCTCCGTGGTGAACGAGAAGCCGTGGGTCTCCAGCAGGTGCAGGCCGAGCACCGCGTAGTCCACGTCGTCGTCCCGGCAGCTGCCGTGGATGCGTCCTCGCACACAGCGGCGCCACTCCGGCCGCAGCGCCACCTCCACGTCGTCCGACGGCGGTTCGGGCAGATAGTCGGTGAGCGGCAGGGCCTCGGCCTGCCGCAGATAGCGGTCGATGCGCTCTCGCGTCCACACCTCGCCCTGCTCGACCGGCTTGCCGAGCATGTTGCCGGCGATCCGGCCCAGCCAGCCGCCGAGCACGCGGTCGGCGAGGACGCGTTCGGTGAGCGGGGGGCTCGTAGGCGTCATGAATCCGGTCTACCCGTTTCCGTACATCAACTGACCGGAGCGGACGGAGCTGACGGTGCGCACCGCCGTCCGGTTCTCAGCCGGCCTCACTCGTCTTCCTGGTTACGGGACTTGGCGGCCCGCCTGCGCAGTCGGTGGTGGTGGACCGCGCCCGGGGCCCGGTCGGTCATCGCGTCGCCGACCATCGCCCGCACCGCGTCCCGCAGGCCGTGCAGCGCGTGCCCGCGCGCCGGCCCCGCACCCGGGTCCTCGCGCAGTTCCTTCAGCAGCGCCCAGCACAGCGCCATCATCACCACCACGAACGGCAGCGCGACCAGGATCGTCGCGCTCTGCAGCGATTCGAGGCCGCCCGCGACCAGCAGCACCGCCGCGACCGCCGCCATCAGCACGCCCCAGGTGACCACCAGCCAGGTCCGCGGATGCAGGGCGCCCCGGCTGGTGAGCGACCCCATCACCAGGGACGCCGAGTCGGCGCTCGTCACGAAGTACGTCATGACCAGGATCATCGCCACCCAGGACGTGAGCGTGCCCAGCGGCAGCGCGTCCAGCATCGCGAACAGCGACGCCTCCGCGCCCTCGGTCACCTTGGACGCCATGTCGACCTTGCCGGTGGAGTCGAGGCGGATCCCGGTGCCGCCCATCACGCAGAACCACACGACGGTCGCCCCGCTGGGCACCAGCAGGACGCCGATCAGGAACTCCCGGATGCGTCGGCCCCGCGAGATGCGGGCGATGAACGTGCCCACGAACGGCGCCCAGGACAGCCACCACGCCCAGTAGAAGATCGTCCACGACCCCAGCCACGACGCGTCCGTGAACGCGCCCGTGCGCGAGGCCATCGGCAGCAGTTCGTGCAGGAAGCCGCCGACGCCGGCCGGGATCGCGTCCAGGATGTAGACGGTCGGGCCGAGCACGAACACGAACAGCATCAGACACGCGGCGAGGACGATGTTCATGGTGCTCAGCCACTTCACGCCCTTGTTCAGGCCGGAGAAGGCGGAGCAGACGAACGCGGCGCCGAGCGCGACGATGATGATCAGCTGGACCGTCGTCGTGTTCCGCACGCCCGCCGTCAGGTCGAGTCCCGTCGCCACCTGCAGCGCGCCCACGCCGAGGCTCGTCGCCGTGCCGAAGACCGTCGCGAAGACGGCGAGGAGGTCGATGATCCGGCCCGGCCAGCCGGCCGCCCGCGCCTCGCCGATCAGCGGGACGAACACCGAACTCAGCCTGTTCCCCCGGCCCTTGCGAAAGCCCGCGTACGCGAGCGCGAGGCCCGCGATGCCGTAGATCGCCCAGGGCGTCAGCGTCCAGTGGAAGAACGAGTACTCCATCGCCACCAGCGCCGCGCCGCCGCTGCGCGGTGCGGCGCCGCTGGCCGGCGGCGGGTTGAGGTAGTGCGTGAGCGGCTCCCCGACGCCGTAGAACATCAGGCCGATGCCCATGCCCGCGCTGAACATCATCGCGATCCAGGCGAGGTTGCTGAACTCCGGCGTGGAGTCGTCGCGGCCCAGGCGGATCCGGCCGAAGCGGCTGAGCGCGAGCACCACGCACAGCACGAGGAACAGGTCCGCGGCGATCACGAAGAGCCAGGCGAAGTTGTCCAGGACCCACGACAGGGCCGTGGCCGACGCCGCGTCGAAGGACTTCTTGCCGAGGGCGGCCCAGGCGACGACGGCGAGGACCGCCACGACGCCGATGCCCACGACGGTGAGATCGGGGGAGTCGTCGAGGTGCGCGGGGTCCGGGCCGGCGCCTTCCGGGGTGGGTTGATCGATCGTTTCCGTGCTCATGGCGCCCCACTATGGTGGTAAATAGGGCGATGTATGGGCTGGGCGCGCCGTCCCGTGGGACGGACGGCCATGGGCAGCGGGGCCCTCCTGCGGTTATGGTCGCAGCGGCGCGACTGCCTTGACGCGAGCAAGGCCCGAACAGCAAGGGGAGCAAGGTGGCGGACGCTGCACAGGCCGCGCGGCACGTGTTGATCGCGGCGGACAAGTTCAAGGGGTCGCTCACCGCGGTGCAGGTCGCACAGCGTGTGACGGCGGGGCTGCGCCGGGTCGCGCCCGACGTCGAGATCGCCTCCGTGCCGGTCGCGGACGGCGGCGACGGCACCGTCGCGGCCGCCGTCGCCGCAGGCTTCGAGCGCCGTGAGGTGCGGGTCACCGGACCGCTCGGCGAGCCGGT
>NZ_JAAGMG010000728.1 GCF_010548525.1 Streptomyces sp. SID14478 | reverse complement strand
GACGTACGAGACGCGGCCCGAGGCCACGCTCGACGCGAGTCCGGTGCCGGCGAAGCCCTCCACCTCCGGGGCGATCGTGCCGGTCCCGTAGCCCTGGCCGGAGACGCCGGAGAACACGCCGACGTCCGCGCCCTTGAGGGCGAACGGGTCGAGGCCCGCGCCTTCGAGCGCCTCCCACGAGGCCTCCAGGAGCAGCCGCTGCTGCGGGTCCATCGC
>NZ_JAAGMG010000659.1 GCF_010548525.1 Streptomyces sp. SID14478 | reverse complement strand
CTGGGCCTCGGGGCGGGTGGCCGCCGTGTGGTCGGGCAGGTCGGCCAGTGCGGGGCCGCGCCAGAGGGCCAGGGCCTCGCGCAATGCCTGGGCCGCGGTGGCCGGGTCGTTCGCGGCCAGGGCCGTGGTGCCCTCGCGGACCAGGCTCTCGAACACGTAGAGGTCGATGTCAGCGCGCGTCGCCGTGAGTCGGTAGCCGCCGGGCTCGGAGGTGATCGCCTCCTTGCCAAGCGATCTGCGCAGTCTGCCGACCAGTGCCTGGAGGGCGGCCGGGGCGTCGGCCGGGGGGTCGTCCGCCCAGACGTCGTCGATGAGGGCGGTTACGGGGGCGGGGTGCGGGGTGTGCAGGGCGAGGGACGTGAGCAGGGCGCGCAGGCGCGGGCCGCCTACGGGGACGGGGGTGCCTTCGTTGTCGCGGGCCTGTGTCGTGCCCAGGATTGTGTACTGCACCTAGGCATTGTCGCCGGAGTGGGGCGTAGGGCGCGCTTGGTTTGTGGTTGGCCGGGCCGGGGGCTCTTGGTCGGGCGGGCGTGCGGTGGCCGTGTGGTTCTGCTGGGCCGGTCTCCACGCCGACCGTGTGGTTCTGCCGGGCTGGTGTGCGCCTCCCGCAGGGTGCGGGTGAGGTGGGGTCGCATCTTCTGCTGGGCTGGTGTGCGCCTTCCGTAGGGCGCGGGGTGCGGGGCCGCGCCGGGGTACCTCCTCGGCCGGATTGTTCGCCTTGTTCCCTGGGCGCCTACGGCGCGGCATCCGGCGCTGCGTTCCTGCGGTGTCCTGCGGGGGCACCCCGACACGGCCCCTCCCGTCGACGAGCGACCAACCCCCGGTGGGGCTCCCGGACCGGCTCACCCCCCGGTGGGGCTTCCGGACGTCTCACCCTCCGGTGGGGCTCCCGGATCGGCTCACCCCCCGGTGGGGGCGAGGCCAGGCAGCTGACCGTAAGTGGGGCATCCGGATCGGCTCACCCCCCGGTGGGGGCGAGGCCAGGCAGCTGACCGTAAGTGGGGCATCCGGATCGGCTCACCCTCCGGTGGGGGGCGAGGCCAGGCAGCTGACCGTAAGTGGGGCATCCGGACCGGCTCACCCTTCAGCGGGGTGGGATTTCGGGTTCGCTGATCGTTTGTGTGGGGTTTCCCCCGGCCCCGCGTGGGCCCATCCTCTGGATGTCTGTGGGCTTTCCGAGTGGTCGGTGGGCGGTGCTGGGGCGCATCTTTCGCTGTACGGGGGCCGTGGCCGGGCGGTGGAGTGATTAGCGGTGGGGGGCCGCGCCCAGGGCTCGTTCTGGGACCACGCTGCCCGTGGGGACTGCACGCGCGCGTGCGGGGGTGCCGGTCCAGCAGGTGCCGCGGCGGGAGAGGAGGCGGCGCAGCCACAGTTCCAGGGCGACCAGGTCGGCGAGGCCGTCCAAGGGGAGGGGTTCGCCGTCGGCTGCGGCGCGCAGGGCCTTGCGGACGACGCGGGCCTCGATCAGGCCCGTCTGCGCCAGGAGCGGGGTGTCGAACAGGGTGATCAAGTGGTCCGCCGCCACGCGTAGGCCCGTGCGCGCCGCTGCCGTCGAGGAGGCGTGGGAGGGTGCGCCCCAGCCCGGGGGGAGGTCGGCGACGCCTGCTCCCTCCAGGACGGTGCGCAGGATCGTTGCCCGGGCTCCTGGTTGGACGCGCAGGGCCTCGGGGAGGGCGCGGGAGGCGCGTACCACTTGGTTGTCGAGGAACGGGGCGTGCAGGCGCTGGAAGCGGATCTCTGCTGCCTGTTCGAGGATGCGCAGGTCGGCGGCGTGGCGGGCCAGGGCCGCGCGGGCCCTGAACTCGCCGGGGCGTTGGCCGGGGCCCGGCCCGGGGCGGGTCATGCCCTGCTGGAGACGAACCGATACTTCAGCGAGGGCCTCGCCGGTCAGCCAGCGTGCGGCGGGGCCGGGTCTGGCCCACGTGAGGGCGGACAGGGACGCACCTACGGCGCCGCCCGGTTCGTCGAAGCTGCCGTGCAGGAGGCGGTCCGCCAGGTTGTCGAGGCCCGCCTTGTAGGGCGTACGGGCCAGCTTGCGCGCTGCGCCGTACACGCGCGCGGGCACCGTGAAGGAGCCGCCGTCCGCCTTCGTGAGGGCCGCCATCGGGCGGACCATGTGGCGGCGCCGGCGGTCCATCAGGAGGTCGGTGAGGCGGGCCGGATGCGCGTCCAGGACCTGGCGTGCCCCGTAGCCCGTGAAGTGGTCGGCGCTTCCGGAGGCGAGGCGGGCGCGGTGGCGGGCGGCCGTGACCAGGGTGGCGCTCGGCTCGTCCGTGAGCGGGCCGTCCAGGTCGGCATACGGGAGCGCCTCTTCGCCCGCGGCCACTACGACGTGGTGCAGGCGGGGGTTGGCCGCGATGGCTCCTGCACGTTCAAGTTCCGCCTCGTGGTTGGTCGTTGAGGTGGAGATGTCGTTGAACGTGACCGCCAGGAGGCGTTCGCCGGCTCCCGTGCCGTGGCCGAGGACCGTGCCGGGCAGGCCCGGCAGGCCTGCCGCCAGGAGGGCGAGGGTGCCGGAGGCCGGGCCGCCCGAGAGGTCCGCGCCGATGCCGGGTACGGGCATGCCGCGGGCCGCGCGCCGCTCG
>NZ_JAAGMG010000579.1 GCF_010548525.1 Streptomyces sp. SID14478 | reverse complement strand
CCCGGGAGAACCGTGCGGGGGGACGGCGGCCTGATGCCCGTGCGACGGGGTCTGCCCGGGCCCGGGCAGACCCTGCGAGGGTGCGCCGGTCTGAACGCCGGGAGCCCCCGGGTGCCCCTGCGATGCCGGATCGCCGTGCGACGGGGCCGGGACGGGCCCGGGCCCGGGCACACCTTGCGAAGAGGCGGCAGCCTGACTGCCGGGAGCTCCCGGGTACGCCTGCTGCTGGGCGGCCGGGGACGGCACCGGAGGCGTCGCCGTGCCGTGGGCCGGGGTCGCCACGGGGTGTTGCACGGGCGGCGCGGGTGCCCACGGGCCGGGCTCACCGTACGGCGGCGTGCTGTAGGGATCGGGATCGTGCAACGGCCGGGGCGCGTCGGCGACGGCCTCGTCGACGTCGGCCTGCGCCTGCACTCGCGCCGAGGGCGTGGGCGAGGCATGTGTCGAGGCGGGGGCAGACGGCGGGGCCGAAGCCGTGTCAGACGGCGAAGCCGGGTCTGGAACCGCATCCGAAATCCGAGTCGAGGCCGGAGCCAGGGGCGGAGTCTGCGCCGGATCTGAGCCCGCATCCGGAACCTGAGCCGAGGCCGGAACCGGGGATGAGGCCGCGGCCGGAGCCGACGGCGGGGTCCGCTCCGGGGTCCCCTCCGACATGTCGCCCGGGGTCGGGGCGCCCGGGGCCGCGGCGCTCTCAACGGGATCGGACGCGTCCACCGCTCCACCGTCGGCGGCGCCGGCGGGAGCGGGCAGATGCCAGTCGCCGTCGTCCTCCGCGGGGCGCCCCGTGTCCGGTCGGGGGCGGCTCCACCACTTGGCCTTTGCGGGCTTGCCCTCGTCCATGTCCCGCCGCTCTCCCCACACCTGGCCCGCGGCACCACACCGCGGGCTTCTCCGCGCGCAGCCGGATCACCACCGGATGCGCGGCCTCACCTGGATTCAACCAGGTTCGGCGGGCCGGGCGCAGGGGCGTCCGGTGTCAGCGGACCGAGGACGAGCGGGAGGACAGGGTCGGCAACGACGCGGGGGCCGCGGCGAGCTCGGCCGGTGCCTCGTCGAGCGCGGTCACCTCGGGCGTCCCGTGCGGTTCCAGGGCCACGTCCACCACCGGGATCGTGGCCGCCGGGCGTATCAGGGGCGACATCCGCGCCGCCCCGGACAGCACCGGAGTCGAGAACGGATAGCTCGCGCTGTCCGCATGACCGCCGCCGGGCAGCAGCGGCGCCCCGGCCCGGGTCGGTGAGACCGGCGCCGCCAGCGCACCGCCGCCCTGGCCGCCGAGCAGCGGCGTGAACGACCTGCGTC
>NZ_JAAGMG010000506.1 GCF_010548525.1 Streptomyces sp. SID14478 | reverse complement strand
CGGGCTCGGCGGGCAGCTCACCGGTGTCCTCGCCGTCTGCGTCGGCTGCGTCCGCCGCCGGGTCGAGGGAGGGCGGCGGCACCGCGACCTCGTGGACGGACCCGCGACGGGGCTCGGCCGGCGGCGCCACGTCGTCCACGTCGTCCACGTCGTCCATGTCGTCCGCGTGGTCTACGTCCTCCGCGTCCTCCTCGGCGCCGGGCTCCTGGCCGGCCGCCCCGAGGTTGCCCGCGAAACGGTTCAGCAGCCGGTGCGCCGCCGACTCCACCGCCTCCTGCGGGAGTTCGGCCACCCGGCCGTCGCCGGACCCGGTACCGGTGAAGGTGAGCGCGCAGCCGCCCTCGGTCGCGGCGACACGGGCGGTCAGCGCGAACTTCACGCCGCCCGTGCCCCGCGCCTCGACGCCCTCGCCGCTCACCCCGAACGCGCCGTCCTTCGCCTGGGTCACGGTGACGCTGCCGCGGTAGGTGATGGTGTGCCCGCCGACGCGCACCTTGATGCGGCCTCCCTCGCCGGAGGCGTCACGCTGGAACCCGGGCAGGGCCCGGGCCACGCGAAGGGGATCGCAGAGCACCGCCCGCAGGGACTCCGCCGGAACCGGAACGAACACCTCATGCTCCATGGCACCCGAGCGTAGCGACTCCGTCGCGGCCTTGACCCTTCTTCGCCGTTGCGGAAACGGTTTCCCCTCGGGTGCGGGTCTCGTCGTGGCTGGTCGCGCAGTTCCCCGCGCCCCTGGAAGGCCTGCGGCCTTCATCGGGGAGATGCCGCCCGCAGGGCGTGCATCTCAGGGGCGCGGGGAACTGCGCGACCAGCCGACCACCGGCCCGCGGCCGACGACAAAGCCCGGAGCCCCGCGGCGCCTAGTCGCCATAACGCGGATGCACCAACGTCGACGGGGCATACGCCCGCCCGGCCCGCACCACCCGCACCCCCACCACCCCCGGCACCCGCCACCCCGCCAGCACGAACCCCGCCCC
>NZ_JAAGMG010000460.1 GCF_010548525.1 Streptomyces sp. SID14478 | reverse complement strand
GCGCACGTGCGCACCCGCCGGCCGGGGCATCTGGCGGATCTGGCGGTCGATCCGACGCCCGCCGCGGACTTCCTGCTGCGCTACGGCGTCCCCGTGACGGCGCAGGACGCCCCGGTGCGCGTGCTCTTCGGACAGTCGGCCTGGGCGTTCGACGACGCGCAGGTGCGCCGCATGCTCGCGGGCGGCCTGCTCCTGGACGGGACCGCCGCGCACATCCTCGGCGAGCGCGGGTACGCCGCGCTGCTGGGCGTCGGCGTCGACGGCATCGTCGGCCGCGAGGACCACGTCGAGGGCGAGGGCCCGTACGCGTACGAGCGCCACGGCGACCTCGTCCTCAGCGTCAACGTCCAGCCCGCACTGGCCCGACTGCGCCCCGGCGACGGCACCGAGGTGTGGAGCACCGTGCACACCCCCGACGGTTCCGCGTGGGGCGCGGCGCGCTGTGTGCACACGAACGCGCTCGGCGGACGCGTCGGCGTGCTCGCCGCGACCGCCCCGCATTTGCTCCCTTACGACGACGAGGGGCAGCGCCTGCTGCACGCCATGGTGCGGTATCTGGAAGGCCCCGCACCGCGGCTGCCGTTGGTCAGCGGCGGCCCGCACCTGATCCCGCGGCTCGCCCGCACGGCCGACGGGCTGCGGCTCGCGGTCGCGGGC
>NZ_JAAGMG010000417.1 GCF_010548525.1 Streptomyces sp. SID14478 | reverse complement strand
GGCATCCGGGGCGCGGCCACCGCGCGCGACGCCGACGACCTGCTGCGCGACGCGGCGATGTTCCTGCGCCTGGTGGAGCGCCTGCTCGTCCTGCAGCCGGCGCTGCCGCAGCCGCGCCGTGAGGACGACGGGCGCACCGCCGACCGGGAGGTGCCCGACGCGGGGTGACCAGCGATTGCGGTGACGCACACGGATGGCATGGCCGCGCGTTCGCGCCCATTAGGGTGGAGGCGCCCGAACCTGTTCACGCCGAGGAGCCAGCTGCCGTGTCGGACCCGATGCGCCCTTCCGTCTCCGATCCCTCCCGCCCCCGCGCCTCGTTGCGTACCGCGGTGGTCTGGGAGGTCCTCAAGGACGCGCTCGACCGTCGCGCCAAAGCCGCGGGGCGCCCGGTGCTGGACGTCCTCGACACCGGGGGCGGCAGCGGCAACTTCGCGGTGCCCGTCGCCCGTCTCGGCCACCGCGTCACCGTCGTCGACCCCAGCCCGAACGCGCTGTTCGCGCTGGAGCGCCGTGCCGCCGAGGCCGGCGTGGCCGACCGGGTGCGCGGGGTCCAGGGCGACATCTCCGGACTGTTCGACGTCGTCGAGCACGACGGCTACGACGCCGTCCTGTGCCACGGCGTCCTGGAGTACGTGGAGGAGCCGAGCGAGGGCGTGCGCAACGCGGTGGGCGCGCTGCGCACCGGCGGGGTGCTGAGCCTGCTCGCCGCGGGCCTCGGCGGCGCCGTC
>NZ_JAAGMG010000373.1 GCF_010548525.1 Streptomyces sp. SID14478 | reverse complement strand
CGGCTCAGGTCGGGCAGCGGGGTGCCGTCGAGGAGGACGGTGCCGGTGTCCGGGTCGGCGAGCCGGCCCGCGAGCCCGGCCAGCAGCGACTTGCCCGCGCCGGACGCGCCGACGACGGCGAGGGTGGTGCCGGCGGGGACGGTCAGGTCGACGCGGTCGAGCACGGTGCGGCCCTCGTGCCGCACGGTGACGTCCCGCATCTCCAACCGGCCGCCCTTTGAAGGGAGTTCGGCCGTTCCGTGGCGCGGCGGGTCCACGTCCAGGATGGCTTGCAGGCGCTGTCCGGCGGCGCGGGTGCGCACCAGACCGGCGATGTCGCCGACGAGCATGCCGACTCCGGTGGCGAGGACGACGTACCGGGAGGCGGCGAGCAACTCGCCGACGGTCAGCCGGTGGTGCAGGACCAGCACGCCGGCCGTCGCGATCACCGCGATCTGCAGCAGGGGCGCGAGGGCCACCGCGCCCGCGCTCGCCCGGCCCTGCACGCGCCACATGCGCATGCCCTGGCGGGCCAGTTCGGGCAGCGGCTCCATGACCCGGACGGCTTCCTTGTCCGCGGTGTGCGCGGCGGCGATGGTGCGCACGCCGCCGATCGCCTCGGTCAGG
>NZ_JAAGMG010000332.1 GCF_010548525.1 Streptomyces sp. SID14478 | reverse complement strand
GGTGCGCCGCCGCGAGCTGTTCCGCACCACCGCCGCCGACATCATCGCGTCGTACGGGACCGAGGACACCCCGGTCGTCGGCGACCAGGGCTCCCTCGTGGACCGGGTCGGCGGGGCCGTCTCCGACCTGACGGCGGCGACGCTCGCCGGGACGCTGCGCGCGGTGGTCCGCGCGGGCTGGGGCGACACGCTGCCCACCCGCTTCGCGGTGATCGCCATGGGCCGCTTCGGCGGCCACGAGCTGAGCTACGGCTCCGACGCCGACGTGCTGTTCGTGCACGAGCCGCGCGAGGGCGTCGACGACCACGAGGCGGCCCAGGCCGCGAACAAGGTCGTCTCCGAGATGCGCCGCCTGCTCGCCCTGCCCAGCGCCGACCCGCCCCTGCTGATCGACGCCGACCTGCGCCCGGAGGGCAAGTCGGGCCCCTTGGTACGCACCCTCAAGTCCTACGAGGCGTACTACCGGCGCTGGTCCCTGGTCTGGGAGTCGCAGGCGCTGCTGCGGGCCCAGCCGGTCGCGGGCGACGCCGATCTTGGAGCCGCCTTCATGGAGCTGGCCGACCCGCTGCGGTACCCGGCCGAGGGGCTCGGCGAGGACGCCGTGCGCGAGATCCGGCGGCTCAAGGCCCGTATGGAGGCGGAGCGGCTGCCGCGCGGCGCCGACCCGACCCTGCACACGAAGCTGGGCCGCGGCGGTCTGTCCGACGTCGAGTGGACGGTGCAGCTGCTCCAGCTCCAGCACGGCTGGGCGGAGCCGGGCCTGCGCACGACCCGCACCCGCGAGGCCCTGGCCGCCGCGTGCGCGGCCGGGCTGCTGCCCACGGAGGACGCGGCGATCCTCGACGAGGCGTGGGTCCTGGCCACCCGGGTGCGCAACGCGGTGATGCTGGTGCGCGGCCGCGCGGGCGACACGTTCCCCTCCGACGGCCGGGAACTCGGCGCCGTGGGCCGCTACCTCGGGTACGACGCCGGACACGTCGGGGACATGCTGGACGACTACCGCCGGATCACCCGGCGGGCCCGGGCAGTGGTGGAGGAGCGCTTCTACGGAGCGTGAGCGCCCTCCGGTCGTCCCGGGACGCGCTGCTTGCGTCCCGGGACGCGCTACTTCGCCGGTGTCTGCTCCACCGACGTCTGCGCCGGTGGCGGCGTCACGAGCCGCGGCAGCGCGTACGGCTGCGCCCCGTACCAGAACCGTGCCACCAGGAAGCCGAACGTCAGGCACGCCATGCCGCCCACCGCGTCCAGCCAGAAGTGGTTCGCCGTCGAGACGATGACCATCAGGGTCAGCGCCGGGTAGAGCAGGCCGAGGACCCGCACCCACGGCACCGACGCCAGGGCGAAGATCGTCAGGCCGCACCAGAGCGACCAGCCGATGTGCATGGAGGGCATCGCCGCGTACTGGTTCGACATGTTCTTCAGGTTGCCGGAGGCCATCGAGCCCCACGTCTGGTGGACGGCGACCGTGTCGATGAAATGGCCGCCCGTCATCAGGCGCGGCGGTGCCAGCGGGTAGAAGTAGTAGCCGACCAGCGCGACGGCGGTCGTGGCGAACAGGGCCAGACGGGTGGCCGCATAGCGGCCCGGATGGCAGCGGAACAGCCACACGAGCACACCCAGCGTGATCACGAAGTGCAGTGTCGCGTAGTAGTAGTTCATGCCGACGATCAGCCAAGTCACGCCGTTCACGGCATGGTTGACGCTCTGCTCGACGGCGATGCCCAGATGGTGCTCGACGCTCCAGATCCAGTCCGCGTTGCGCAGCGCCTGCCCCTTCTGCTCCGGGACGGCGTTGCGGATCAGGGAGTACGTCCAGTAACTCACCGCGATGAGAAGGATCTCGAACCAGAGCCGGGGACGCCGCGGAGTGCGCAGGCGGCGCAGGAAACCCGGACCGCCAGGACTGTTCCGCCCGGCGCGGTCCTCCGCGATGGGTGAGCTGGTGGGCCCTTGTCGGCCTTCCAATGTCGTCACGGTCGATTCACCCATAGGCACAGAGTCTGCCAGATATCGGCTTCCGTCCGATCATCCCTCGGGCGGGTTCGCACCGCATCCTCTACGCCCTACGGACGAGGGCGCACCCCAGGGGACGAAGCCGTGGAACCCCGGACCACCAGCTCCGGCAGGAAGACGAACTCACTGTGCGGCGCGGGCGTACCGGCGACCTCCTCCAGCAACGTGTGGACGGCCGCCTGGCCCATGGCGTGCACGGGCTTGCGGATGGTGGTCAGCGGCGGATCGGTGAAGGCGATCAGCGGCGAATCGTCGAAACCGACCACCGACACGTCCTTCGGCACGTCCATGTCGCGCTCCCGCACCGCGCGGATGGCACCCAGTGCCATCATGTCGCTGGCGCAGATCACCGCCGTGCAGCCGCGGTCGAGCAGCGCGGAGGCCGCCGCCTGGCCGCCCTCCAGCGTGTACAGCGAGTGCTGGACGAGATCCCGCTCGACGTCCTCGGCGGGCAGCGTGAGCAGCTCGGCCATCGTGCGGACGAAGCCCTCGATCTTCCGCTGCACGGGCACGAAGCGCCGGGGCCCCAGCGCCAGACCGATCCGGGTGTGGCCGAGCGAGACCAGATGCGTCACCGCGAGCCGGGCCGCGGCCCGGTCGTCGGGCGAGATGAACGGCGCCGCCACCGCGGGCGAGAACCCGTCGACGAGCACGAACGGCACGCCCTGGCCGCGCAGCCGCTCGTAGCGCCGGGTGTCGGCCGTGGTGTCGGCGTGCAGCCCGGAGACGTAGATGATGCCGCTCACCCCGCGGTCGACCAGCATCTCGGTGAGCTCGTCCTCGGTGGAGCCGCCGGGGGTCTGCGTGGCCAGGACCGGGGTGAATCCCTGGCGGGTCAGCGCCTGGACGACGACCTGGGCGAGCGCCGGGAAGATCGGGTTCTCCAGCTCGGGGGTGATCAGGCCGACCAGGCCCGCGCTGGAGCGGCGCAGCCGGACGGGCCGCTCGTACCCCAGCACGTCGAGTGCGGCGAGCACGGACTGGCGGGTGGCCGCGGCGACCCCCGCCTTGCCGTTGAGCACGCGGCTGACGGTCGCTTCGCTGACCCCCGCTTGAGCTGCTATGTCGGCAAGGCGTGCGGTCACGGGACGGGACCTTACCGGTCACCTGCCGTATTGCACACCGAACGGGAAGTGCCGCACCGGCCCGCGGCGTTGGGCCGTCGTCACCCGCAGCGGTGAAGAGGTGCGCGCGGGGGACGCGCGGGCCGGGTCCGGCGGTACGTTGGTGCGGCGGGCCGAGGGGGCCCGCACCGCTCACGCCCCGAGGTGCTGCCTCGTGAACGACGCCACCGCTCAGGAGACCGGGACCGACGGCGCCAGCACGGTCCTGGTGGTCGACGACACCGCCACCAGCCGCTACGCCCTGAGCGCCGTACTGACCCGGGCCGGCCACGTCGTCGTCCCCGTCGCCTCTGCGGGGGAGGCCCTGGTCGAGCTCGACGTGCGGCTGCGGGCCGGCGCCCTGCCCGACGTGGCACTCGTCGACGTGGGCCTGCCCGATCTCAACGGGTTCGACCTGTGCCGCCGGGTCAAGGCCCTGCCCTCGCTCGCCGGGATCCCCGTCGTCCACTTCTCCGCCCGGCCCTCCGGCCCCGACGACCGCTGCCGGGCGCTCGACGCGGGCGGCGAGGCGTACCTGTCGGTGCCCGCCGAACCGGAGGAGATCCGCGCCGTGGTACGGGCAGCGCTGCGCGGCGCCCGCGAACTCGTCGACGCACAGGCCCAGTTCGACCGGCTCTCGCTGCTGTCGGAGGCGGTCGTCGAGGTGCAGGGCGCGCGCTGCCTCGCCGAGCTGGCCGACACCGCGGCCGACGCG
>NZ_JAAGMG010000285.1 GCF_010548525.1 Streptomyces sp. SID14478 | reverse complement strand
TGGAGCCGGTCCCGCCGCCCCGGCCCGGCGTCCCGCTCGCCGCGCAGGACCGATTACGGCGCACCACCGAGATCCTGCGCCTGCACGACACCTCCGGCGCGTCGGTCTGGGCCGCCCACGGACATGCGCGCCGCGCCGCGGGCCCCGCGGCCGACCGGATCCTCGACCGCCTCTGCGCCGTCACGCAGACCACCGTCGGCGCACTGGCCGAGTCCTGCGCCCTGCGGCCGGACAGCCCCGAACTGCTGACCCTGCTCGATGAGTTGTATCGGGTACGGGCAGTGGACACCGCGCCGTGAGCGGGGCGCGAGACGGCTCCGTCGACGTGCTGGAGCCCTTCGACTGGGACACGTTCGTCACCACGTACTGGGACCGGCGGCCCGTGCTGATCAGAGCCGGCGGCCTCGGGGCCGCTCCCTTCGACGCGCACGAGGTCTTCGAAGGTGCCGTCGGGGCCACGCAGCGGCCCGCGGCGGGCCGGGTGGGCTTCACCCTCGGGCCGCGCCACCTCGCCGACCCCGGGGATCTGCTGCCGCAGCCGGAGGACGGCTCCTTCGCCACCTACGACCGGCGCCTGCTGGGCCAGGTGGGCGACGAAACGTTCGCCCTCGTCGCGCGGGGTCTGCACGCCACCCACCATCCCGTGTGGCTCCGTGCGCGGAACTTCCTCGCCGCCCTGTGGGACCGGACGGGACAGCCGCTGCTCGGCGTGACGACCACCTTGTGCCACGGGACGCGCTCCCCGGCCCGCCTCCCGTCCATGCGGGCCGCAACGTTTCTCTACACCCTGCTCGGGCACGCACGGCTGCGCCTCGAAGGAGGCGGACGCTGGCGGGCGACCCGGATCGAGCCCGGCGACCTGCTCTACTGGCCGGCCGGTCAGCGCTATGCCGTCGAGCCGGGCGACCGGCCGGCGGCCGTGGTGCACCTCGGCATCCCCCGGACGGCGCCGCAGCCGGGCCACGGGCTGCGCAGCGTGCTCGCACCGGGGCCCAACCCGGCGTCCCCCCAGGGACTTTGGGGCGGCGACGACATCCTCGTACCCCACGAGGCGCCCCCGGACGCACTGCCCCCGGTGCTC
>NZ_JAAGMG010000242.1 GCF_010548525.1 Streptomyces sp. SID14478 | reverse complement strand
CGACTACAGGCATCCGCGCCGCCAGGCGCCCCCACCGCCGCCCGCCGCGTCTCCGGCGGACCCGGGCAGGCCCGCCGTCCCCGTCGCGGGCGACGCGACCGGCTGGACCCTGGAGGAGCGGCTCTACAACCAGGTGTGGGGCATGTTCGAGGACCTCGCCCGCACCACGGCCGCCTACCGCAGCGCCGTCGACTTCGCCGACTCGCGCAGGGAGCAGGAGCTCGATCACGTCCTGTCCGACCCCAGGAGCCGCATCGGCGGCCAGGGCGACGCCGCACGCGAGGCGGCCCGCGCCAAGCACGCCGCCCTCGTCGACCGTGCGCGGGAGGCCCTCGACCGGGACGTGGCGCAGCTCGTCGCCGAGTCGGAGGTCGTCGAACCGGCGCTTCCGGCGGCGTACGCGGGCTGGGACAACCCGTGCTGGCACGCCTACCGCAGCCCCATGGAGCTGCCCATGGCGGTCCGCCTGGGGGACATGCGGCTGCCCGAGACCGAGAGCACCGGCCTGCGCATCCCGATGCTCGTCCGGCTGCCGCTGGAGCGCGGCCTGTGGATCGACGCGGGCGCCGAGGCCGGCGACGCGCTCACGGACGCCGACGCCCTGCGCGCCCGGGCCGCA
>NZ_JAAGMG010000203.1 GCF_010548525.1 Streptomyces sp. SID14478 | reverse complement strand
CTCGTCCTCGCGGCCGGCACGTACGCCTTCCGGCTGGCCGGGCCGCTGCTCCAGGGGCGGGTCGAACTGCCCGCACGCGTCCAGGAGTTGCTGTCCACCGGCGCCACCGTGCTGCTCGTCGCGCTGCTCGCCACCGGGGCGCTGATGGAGGGGCACGAGTTCGCCGGGTGGGCGCGGCCCGCCGGGGTCCTCGCGGGCGGGGTGCTCGCGTGGCGGCGGGCGCCGTTCGCGGTGGTGGTCGTGGGGGCGACCGCGGTCACCGGGCTGCTGCGACTGG
>NZ_JAAGMG010000134.1 GCF_010548525.1 Streptomyces sp. SID14478 | reverse complement strand
CAGGCCCGCGCCGAGCGCCACCGCGAACACCGAGCCGACCGTGACCTCGGAGAGCCCCGCCTGCACGGTGCCGATCCGGCTGCTGACGCCCCACAGCGAGTTCTGCGCCATGGACCAGCAGACGATCACCGCGGCCAGGAGCATGCCGGAACGGGCGAAGGGGAGCGGGGACTTGGGGGCCTGCGCCGCGCTGTTGTCGGGCCCCGCCGGGTCGGCGAGGCGGTACGTCGCGGGCCAGGCGGCGAGCGCCGTGACGGCGAGCGCGGCGAACGGCAGGGCGTGCCCGGCCGGACTGATCCGGGGGATCGTGAGGTAGAGGGCGCCGGCGAGCGCCGAGACGGTCAGCAGGCCGAGCGTGGACGCCCGGTGCGGATCCTTCTGGGCGGCGATCCCGGTGGCGGCGACGGCCGTCACCGTGCCCGAGCCGAAGCCGCCGATCATCGCACCCGCGACGACCAGCGGGGTGGTGGTGGCGAGGGCGGCGGTGCCGTAGCCGACGGCGGCGAGCAGCAGGCCCGTGCGGGCGGCCCGGCGC
>NZ_JAAGMG010000066.1 GCF_010548525.1 Streptomyces sp. SID14478 | reverse complement strand
CCGTGCTCGCGCTCGCCGAGGTCCTGCTCCCCGGGCGCACCGACCACGCCGACTTCCTCGGCCCGATCGCGCTCGCCCTCGGCGCGACGGTCCCCCTCGCGTTCCTGCGTACGCTGCCGATGCTCACGGCGGTGACCGTCAGCGCCGCGACGCTGCTCGGCCCGCCCACGTACGGCCGGTTCGTCGTCTGCGGTCTGCCCGCCCTGGCCGCCGTGCTGTACACGGTGGGGCGGCAGCGGTCCGGACGCGTCGCGGTGCTGTTCGCCGCGGCGTTCACCGGGTACGCGCTCGCGGGCGGC
>NZ_JAAGMG010001307.1 GCF_010548525.1 Streptomyces sp. SID14478 | reverse complement strand
CGAGGCCGTCGCCGACGCGCTGGAAGGGCGGGGCGGCACCCGGATCGTCGGCGCCGTGCCGCACCCGGCGGGGACGCGGTGACCCGCACGGCGCGGACCGCCGCGCACGACCGTCCGGACGAGGAGAACGCCACGATGACCGATCCGGTGCCCCTGCTCCAGCAGATGATCAGGTTCCGCGGCGTCAATCCCCCCGGCAACGAGGCCGCTTGTGTCCGCCACGTCGCCGCCCTGATGGAGAAGGCCGGCGCGGAGGTGCGGCTGCTGGGCTCCGACCCCGACCGCCCGAACCTGGTCGCCCGCGTACGCGGGGCGGGCCTCGCGCCGCCGTTGCTGCTGCACGCGCACGCCGACGTGGTGCCCACCGACGGCCAGCACTGGACGCACCCGCCCTTCGAGGGGCGGATCATCGACGACCACGTCTGGGGCCGCGGCGCCATCGACATGCTGGGCAGCCTGGCGATGATGGTCACCGCGCTGACCCGGCTGCGGGCCGAGGGAGCGGCGCCGGCGGGCGACGTCCTGCTCGCCGTCTCGCCCGACGAAGAGGCGGGCAGCAAGGTCGGCGCCGGCTATCTGGTGCGCCGGCATCCCGAGTTGTTCAAGGGCATCGCCTACGGAGTCGGGGAGGACGGCGGCGCGGTGCTGAGCTGCCTGCCCGGCCGGGTGCACCCCATCGTGGTGGCCGAGAAGCGCGCCTGCTGGATGCGCCTGTCCGTACGCGGCCGCGGCGGCCACGCCTCGCGCCAGGGCTGGTCCGGCACCTCCATGAGCAAGCTCGCCCGGCTGCTGGGGCGCCTGGAGGAAGGCCGTCTGCCCCCGCACGTGACGCCCGCCCTCGACCGGATGCTCGACGCGCTCGCCGCCGCTGCCGAGGAACCGCTGGCCGGCCGGCTGCGCGCGCTGCGCGACCCCGACGGGAAGGCGGAGATCCCCTACGACCTGCTGCCCGAGGCCGACGCCGTCTACCTGGACTCCGTCCTGCGCAACACGGTCAACACCACCATCGTCCGCACGCCCGAGAAGATCAACATGCTGCCGAGCGAGTTCTCCGTGGACTTCGACGGGCGCATCCTGCCGGGCAGTTGGACCGTCGAGGACTTCCGCACGGAGCTGCGCGACCTGATCGGCCCGGACGGCGAGCTCGAACTGCTGCTGGAGGGCGACGCGATGCCCCCGCCCGTCTTCGGCGGCTTCTACGACACGATCGCCTCGGTGATGCGCGACGCCGACCCCGACGGACTGCCCCTGCCCATGATCACCCCGGCGTCCACGGACGCCCGGCTCTTCGCGGGGCTCGGCATCGCCTGCTACGGCTGGGTGCCGATGCTGCTCCCGGCAGGCAGCCGCTACCAGGACGCGATGCACGCCGCCGACGAGCGTGTGCCCGTCGAGGCCGTGCGCTTCGGCGCCGACCGCTTCCACGACCTCCTGCTCCGCTACCGCTGACCGACCGTCGTCCGAGGAGTGCATGTGTACCCGACCTTCATCGAGACGCTCCGCCGGCGGGCCGAGAGCACTCCCGACCGGCTGGCCCTGGAGTTCGAGCTCTCCGAGACCGAGATCCGCGCGTTCGACTACGCCGCACTCGACCGGGGCGCCAGGAAGGTGGCCGCACTGGTCCAGGAGCGCGCCGGCCGGGGCGAGCGGGTCCTGCTCCTGCACCAGCCCGGCCCCGACTACGTGACGGCGTTCTTCGGCTGCCTGTACGCGGGCGCGGTCGCCGTCCCCGTCTACCCGCCGCTGGGCGCGAACGGCCTGGAACGGGTCCGGGCCATCGCCGCCGACTGCGGTGCGACGCTCGCCCTGGTCGACACCGTCACGCTCGCCGCCATCGACGAGCGTGGTGACCGGCTCGACCTGTCCGTCGCGCTGGAATGGGTGACGACCGACGACGCCGCCCACGCGCCGGAGGACTGGCGCGACCCGCACGTCTCCCCGGACGACCTGGCGTTCCTCCAGTACACGTCGGGATCCACCGGTACGCCCAAGGGCGTCATGCTCAGCCACGCCAACCTCGTGCACAACTCGGCGACGATCGGGCGCTCGCTCGGCCTGGACGAGAACAGCCGGGCGGTCAGCTGGCTGCCGCCGTACCACGACATGGGTCTGATCGGCGGCATCCTGCAGCCGGTGCACGCGGGCTTCGCGTGCACGCTGCTGTCGCCGCTGACCTTCCTGCACCAGCCGATGCGCTGGCTGCGCGCACTGAGCCGCACCCGGGCCACCATCACCGCCGCCCCCGACTTCGCCTACGCCGAGGTGCTGCGCCGCGCCGCGCCGGGGGACCACGACGACCTCGACCTGTCGGCGCTGCGGCACGCGCTCGTCGGCGCGGAGCCGGTCCGGCGGACCACGATGGACGCCTTCGCCGAGGCCTTCCGCGACAACGGTTTCCGCCGCTCCGCGTTCTACCCGTGCTACGG
Organism: Streptomyces sp. SID14478; assembly: GCF_010548525.1. Taxonomy (GTDB): domain Bacteria; phylum Actinomycetota; class Actinomycetes; order Streptomycetales; family Streptomycetaceae; genus Streptomyces. The sequence continues at coordinate 27,823 of NZ_JAAGMG010001307.1, read as the reverse complement.
CCTCGCCGAGGCCACCTTGTTCGTCACCGGCAGGGCGGACCCGAAGAGCGACCCGACCGTCCTGCGCCTGCGGCGACGGGACATGGAAGAGGGCCGCGCCGTCGTCGCCGACCCCGACGAGTCCGCGGTCGAACTCACCGGCTGCGGCTGGGCACACCACGACGACCTCGTGCTGATCGTCGACCCCGCCACCGGCGAGCCGCTGCCCCCGGGCGCCGTCGGCGAGATCTGGGTCAGCGGACCGACCGTCGCCCACGGCTACTGGAACCAGCCCGAGCGGACGGCCGAGACGTTCACGGCCGTCGCCCGCGGCCATGAGGGACGCACCTTCCTGCGCACCGGGGACCTGGGCTTCCGGCACGGCACCGAGCTGTACGTGAACGGCCGGATCAAGGACCTGATCATCGTGCGGGGCCGCAACCTCTACCCGCCGGACATCGAGCTGACCGCCGAGCGGGCCCACCCGCTCCTGAACCCGGGCCGGGGCGCGGCCCTGGCCGTCGACAACGGCACCTCGGAAGAGGTCGTGCTCGTGCACGAGGTGGTCCGCGGCTTCCGGCAGGAGGACGGGCCCGTCGTGGCCGCGGCCGTGCGCGAGGCCGTGGCCGCCGAGCACGGGCTCGCGCTCGCCGACGTCGTCCTCGTGCGCACCGGCAAGATCCCGCGTACCAGCAGCGGCAAGGTCAGACGGGCGCAGTGCCGCACGAACTGGCTCGCCGGAGCGTTCCAGCCGCTGACCACGACGCCGGCGGCGGCCGAAGCGGCGAAGCCGACCGAAGGGACGCCGACGGTCCCCACGGACCTGGCCGAACTCGTCGCGGCCGAGCTGGAGACCGACCCCGCCGCGCTCGTCGCGGACGCGCCGCTGATCAGGCAACGACTCGACTCCCTGCGCGCGGCCCGGCTCAGGTCGGCGCTCCTGGAGACGCGCGGCGTGGACGTGCCGCTCACCCGCTTCCTGGACGGCCTCACCCTCCTGGACCTCGCCGCGCTCCCGGCGGGCAGTACCGCACAGCCGTCCGCGGCGGCCGCCGCCGCGGACGCGGAGCCGACCGCGGTCACCCCCGACCAGGAGCGGATGTGGCTGCTCGACCAGATGGGCGCGGGCGACGCCTATCACGTCGCCGGCGGACTGCGGCTGCACGGCCCGCTCGACGAGGCACTGCTGGAGCGGTGCCTGACCGGTCTCTTCGACGAAGTCCCGCTCCTGCGCTCGGTGTTCGCGACCGCACCGGACGGCGCGCTGAGCATCTCGGTGCGGCCCACCGCCGACATGTTCCGGCTGCCGTCGCGGGACCTGACCGGCTCCGGCGAGGACGCCGTGGCCGCGGAGCTGCGCGCGCTGGCCGCCGAGCCGTTCGATCTCGCCGCGGGACCGCTCGTACGCCTGCTCCTGCTGCGGCAGGGACCGCAGGACCGGGTGCTCGCCGTCGCCGCCCACCACGCCGTGCTCGACGGCTGGTCGCTGGGCCTGCTGCTGCGGCGGCTCGGCGACGCCTACCGGGAGGGGGGAACCGTCGAGCCCGTGTCGGCAGCGGTCCCCGCCCGGCCGCCGTGGACCGAGCAGACCCTCGACGCGTGGCGCGAGCGCCTCGCCGGGGCACAGGCACTCGAACTGCCCACCGACCGCCCCGTCCCGGCCGTCCCGACCTGGCACGGCGCCGCCCTGCCCGTACGGATCCCGGCCGACCTCGCCGAGCGGGTGCGGACCCTCGCCGCGGACCGCGGAGCCACCCCCTTCATGGTCCTGCTGGCCGCCTTCGGCGTCCTGCTCGGCCGGTGGAGCGGCCAGGACGACGTCGTGGTCGGCACGGTGGCCGCGGGCCGGGAGCGGCCCGGCGCCGACCACGCCATCGGCATGCTCACCGACACGCTGCCGCTGCGCGTGCGCACCGGCGCCGCCGACTTCGACACGGTCGTCGACGAGGTGCGCACCCAGTGCCTCGCGGCCTACGGCGCCGACCGGCCGCCGTACGACGAGATCGTCCGTGCGGTCAGCGAGCGGCCCGCCGACGGCCGTGCCCCGCTGGTACGCGCCCTCCTCGCCCTGCAGAACCTTCCGATCGGCCCCTGGGAGGCCCAGGGAGTACGCGCCGAACCCTTCGAACTTCCCACGCCCGGCGCCCAGTTCGAGCTGTCCGTGCACCTCGTCCCGCAGGACGACGGCTCCCTGGACGGCCATGCCGTCTACGCGACCGACCTGTTCGAGGAGCAGACCGTCGCCGCCCTGCTGACCGGACTGCCCGCCCTGCTCGACGCGGCGCTCACCGCACCGGCCAACCCGGTCGCCGCCCTGCCGGCGCTGACCCCCGAGTCCGCGGAGCGCATCGCGCGCACCGTCGCGGACGGAGGCCCGGAGCAACCCGGCGAGGCACTCGTCCACCAGATCATCGAGCGCGTCGCGCGCACCGCCCCCGAGGCCCCCGCCGTCGTCTGGGACGAAGGCTCGCTCAGTTACGGCGACCTCTCCCTGCGCGCACGCGGCCTCGCGGCCCGGCTCGGCGAACTCGGCGTGGAGCGCGACGAACCGGTCGCCGTCTGCCTGCCGCGCTCGCCCGAACTGATCGTCGCCGTCTACGCCGTCCTGCTGGCCGGGGGCGCCTATCTGCCCCTGGACACCGCGCACCCGTCGGCCCGCCTCCAACGGCAGCTCAGCACCTCCGGAGCCCGGGTGCTCATCGGCTCCGCGCCGGGACTCACCCCTCCCGAGGGGACCGTGCCGGTCGACCCGGCAGAGAGCGGCGCCGCCCCGTACACGCTCCCGCGGGTCCTGCCCGGCCACCTCGCCAACGTGCTGTTCACCTCGGGCTCGACGGGCGAACCCAAGGGCGTGATGACGACCCACGCCGCCCTGGCGAACCAACTCGTGTGGAACCGGCGCACCTACGGGCTGCAAGCCGGGGACGCGGTGCTGCACAAGACCCCGGTGAGCTTCGACGTCGCCGGACGAGAACTGCTGGGACCGCTCGTCGCCGGGGCCACCGTGGTCCTCGCCCGGCCCGAAGGACACCGCGATCCCCACTACCTCGCCCGGCTGATCGCCCGGCACGCCGTCACCTACTGCCACTTCGTCCCGTCGATGCTCCAGATCTTCCTGGAGGAGCCCGATGCCGCGCTCGCCGCGCGGACGCTGCGCCACGTCGTGTGCAGCGGAGAGGAACTGGCCCCGGCGCTGGCCGAGCGCTTCGCCGAAGTGCTGCCAGGCGTACGGCTGCACAACCAGTACGGTCCGACGGAGGCGGCGATCGACGTCACGGCCCAGCCGGTCGATCCCGCGCGCACGCACCTGGTCCGCATCCCCATCGGCCGCGCCCTCACGGGCAGCCGTCTGTACGTCCTCGACTCCTCGGGCGGCATCGCCCCGCCGCTGGTCCCGGGGGAGCTGCACATCGGCGGCGTCGCCCCGGCCCGCGGCTACCTCGGCCGCCCCGCGCTGACCGCCGAACGCTTCGTACCGGACCCCTACCTGCCCGGCGCACGTCTGTACCGGACCGGCGACCGGGCACGGATGCGCCCCGACGGCACGTTCGAGTACCTGGGCCGCCTCGACCGGCAGCTCAAGATCCGCGGTCAGCGCATCGAACCCGGCGAGATCGAAGCGGTGCTCAACCGGCACCCGCTCGTACGCGCCTCGGTCGTCGAGGCCCGGCCCGACGTCTCGGGCCACTCGCGGCTGCTGGCCTGGGCGGTGCCGGCGGGCGAGGAGGCGCCCGCTCCCGACGCGCTCCGCGACCACCTCCGACAGGCCCTGCCCGCGGGCCTGGTCCCGGACGCGGTGACCGTGCTGGCGCAACTCCCGCTCGGCCCGCACGGCAAGCTCGACCGCACGGCACTGCCGGACCCGGCCCCGCTGGCGTACACACCGCAGGAGACGACCGCGCCCCGCAACGCCGTGGAGCACAAGATGGCCGCGATCTGGAGCGAGGTGCTGGGCGTGCCCGTTCCGTCGGTCACGGCCGACTTCTTCCGCCTGGGCGGGCATTCGCTCATGGCCACCCGGGTCGCGATGCGGGTGCGGGACGCGTTCGCGGTCAGCCTGTCCGCCGGCGAACTGCTCAGCGGCTCCCTCACCGTCGAACGCCTGGCCACGCTGGTGCAGAGCCGACAGCTGACCGAGGCGGGCAGCAACGAGGTCGACGACGTCCTCGGCTGGCTGTCCGAACTCTCCGACGACGAGGTCACCGCACTGCTCGCCAAGGAGTCCGACGGCGAGGCACGGCCCTGACACGGCCCGTGCGGCCCGACGGGCCGCACGGGCCGTGTAGGGAACCCTCCTGACTTATGGGTGCGGCCGGACGCTGCGACGCTTTTCGGCGGACCATCCCCCTGCGAAGACGAGGACACGATGGCAAGCAAGGTCAGTCGCGCGATCCACCTGGTCTGCTCGGCCACCGTGGCCCTCGCCGTGCTCCTGCTGCTCGGCGCCGGCTACGGCCCGGTGCCCGCACTCGGCAAGGCACTGGTGCCCGGCGGGGGAGTGTGGGCGTCCGCCTCGGCACAGACCACCGTCAGCTCCGAGACCCTGACGCTCCCCGACCTGGACAAGCCGGTGAAGGTGTCCTTCACCGCCGAGGGCTACGCGTCCGTCGAGGCCCGGACCGACCACGACCTCTTCCTCGCGCAGGGGTACGTCACCGCCCGGCTGCGCTTCACCCAACTCGACCTGCAGCGCAGGCTCGGCCAGGGCCGCCTGTCGGAGCTGGTCGGGGCGGCCGGAGTGGAGAGCGACAAGTTCGAACTGAACCTCGGACTGCTGCGCACCGCCCGCGCCCGGTGGGACGCCACCCCGCGGGACAGCGCCGCGGGCCAGGCCCTGACCGCGTACGCCGCAGGAGTCAACTCCTGGATGAGCAGGCTCGAGAAGACCGGCGAATGGCCGACGATCTACGGGCTGACCGGAGTGCGCCCCAAGGCATGGACACCGACGGACACCCTGGTCGTCCAGGGCGTGCTCACCCAGCAGATGAACTTCAACACCATCCCGATCGACTACGAACTGCTGCAGCGCTCCCTCGGGCCGAAGCTGACCATGGACTGGTTCCCGGTACAGGCACCGACCTCGACCTCGCAGCGCCCCTACGACCCGGGCCCTTACAAGAACCTGCCGCTGTCGCCACTGACCGTAGGGAACGCCAACGCGGCCGACCCGGCGGACACGTCGGCCCCGCAAGCCCGTCCGACGCCGTCCGGGACGTCGGCCCACGAGGACGTGGCGCTGCCCGACACCGTGCGTCAGCTCGACTTCAACAGCAACGCCTGGGCGGCCAACGGCCCCGAGGTGGCCGGCGGCGGCGCCATGCTCGCCGGCGACCCGCACCTGGCGACCACCCTTCCCTCGTACTGGTTCCAGATAGCGCTGCACTCACCCCACTACCGGACCACCGGCGGCTCGCTGCCCGGCGTACCGGGAGTGCTGGTGGGCCGCAACGAGCACATCTCCTGGTCCCTGACCAACGCCCAGACCGTGGGCACGCTCTTCTACCGGGAGAAGACCTCGCCCGAGCGCCCCGGCTCCTACTACTGGAAGGGCGCCTGGCGGCCGATGAAGCAGGCGCACTACACCATCCCGGTACGCGGCAGTTCCCCGGTCGACCTGACCACGGACCTCACCGTGCACGGGCCGATGATGAAGGTGCTCGGCCGGCGCGTCTCGGTCAACTGGATGGGCAACTACGCCCACAACGACCTCAACGCACTGCTCAAGGCCAACCGGGCCCATGACTTCAGCAGCTTCCGGACGGCGCTGAGCGGCTGGAAGGCCCCGGCCCTGAACTTCGTCTACGCCGACGACAAGGGCCACATCGGCACGCTCCTCGTCGGCGACGTCCCCCAGACCCCCAAGGGCTCCGAGCCCTGGCTGCCGCTGTCCGGCACCGGGGACGAGGACGTCGTGGGCACCGTCCCCTACAAGGCGCTGCCGCAGACCTACGATCCGCCCGGCCACCTGGTCGCCTCGACCAACCAGCGCCCGACGGACGCGGACTACCCGTACTACCTCGGCACGTCCATGAACTTCGACCCCGGGTACCGGCAGTCGGTGATCGAGAAATTCCACACCGAGCAGGGCGCGTTGCAGCCCGGGGACTACACCACGCTCCAGAACGACGTCACCGACGACCTGGCCGTGAAGCTCGTACCTGCGCTGGTCACCGCGCTCGACGGCGCGAAGCTGACCGCGCAGCAGCGCACCGCGCGCGACCTGCTCGCCAAGTGGAACCACTCGATGGACAGCAACTCGCCCGCCGCGTCGGTGTGGTGGACGTTCCTGGACTCCTACCTCCACGAGGTCTTCCAGCCGTGGTGGGACGAGAAGAAGGTTCCCGCGAGCAAGGACCGCTGGATCCTCGACCTCGACCGCTCACCCATCCCGCTGCGCGAGATGCTCCAGCACTGGACGCTCGACGACCCGGACAACGCGGCCTTCACCCCGCCGAACGCCGCCCACCGCGACGCCCCGAAAGCCATGCGGACCGCGTTCGGCAAGGCCGTGGCCGAGCTGACGGACAAGCTGGGTGCGGACCCCTCCACCTGGACATGGGGCAAGCTGCACACGCGGGAGATCCCCTCGATCACCGGCGCCTCCGGCCTCGGCTACGAGCCCTACGCGGCAGGCGGCGACCCCTGGACCGTCAACGCGGCAGGCGGCGAACTGAACTCGAGCTACGGGCCGAGCATCCGCCTCATCGTCAAGTGGACGGGTCCGGGCACGTCCCGGGCGGTCGCGATCTACCCCGGCGGACAGAGCGACACCCCGACCTCTCCCCTGTACGACAACCTGGTCCCGCTCTGGCGGGAGAAGAAGTACCTGCCGCTGCCCTCGCCGGACGGCGAGGCGAACACCACGGCGACCTGGTCCCTACGAGCAGGAGAGTGAAATGACCACCGAAACCGCCGTGCAGTCCGCTGACCGGAGTGCCCAGGAGCCGGCAGCCACCGGAGGCGGGGAGTCCGGGCGGCTCCCCCTGCCGGCACCGGCACTGGCGGCGCTGGTCGCCGTGGTCGTCGCGCTCGGAGCGTGGGCGGACCAGTGGTACCTGCCGCTCGTCGCGGGCCTCGCCGCGGGCGTCTACGGCGCCTGGCACCGCCGGGGCTTCCTGCGCGCCACCGGCCTGCTGGTGCTGCTCGGACCGGTGCCCTGGGGAGTCCTGCTCCTCGTGCGCGAGCTGGCGGGGGACACGATCGGCGGCACCGCCCGCACGACGGCGGGCCTGGCCGGCCTGCCCGCCTCCGCGGCCGTGACCATCGTCCTGACGCTGATCGTCGCCCTGCTGCAGGCCGCGGCCGGAAACTGGTTCGGACGCGCCCTGTTCCGGACCTTCGCCCGGGGCGCGAAGCGCTCCTGAGCACGACCCCTTTGTCTGTCAGCTTTCGCAACTTGCCTTGCGCATAAGGGAGTTGACCGCCAAGGCGGAAGTGCGGGAAACAGCCCGGCCGGTTCGCGTGTCCGGCGCGGTGAGGAACCGGTTCGCCGTCATCGCCGCACGGCGTGTGACGGCGAACCGGTCCTTCGGCTTCCTCGTCAGTGCACGTGGTCACCCTTCGGTCCGCTGCCCTTGATGCCGGTCGGCGTGCCCTCCGCGGCGAACGCGTGCTGGAAGGTGAAGGCGTGCGGCGCGGGGCCGTGGGCGTCGAGGTGTTCCAGCCGGGCGACCCCGTCCTGCCAGGTGGGTGTCACACCGTCAGAAACCCACCAGAACACGTGACCTGGGCGTCCCGTCCGCTCGAACCAGTCGTAGCGACGGTTCAGCGCGGTCCGGTGGATGCCGGCGTAGACGGCGTCGAAGGCGGGGCGCAGATCGGTCCAGAGCGAGAGGGTCGTGGCCAGCGCGGTGGTCCCCGCAGTGCGGCCCTTGCCGTACCAGGCCGGCACGGCGAACTCCCCCCAGGCGCCCCAGTCCGCGTCGAAGTGCGTGCCCCCGGCGCCGTCCGCCACTTCGGCACGCGCGAGATAGCCGGGATGCCTGCTGATCGTCCGGTAGATGGCCTCGCTGCTGTCGTGGAACTCGCGCGTGAGGGGAGCGGGATCGGCGAGCGGCGACTTCAGGACGCCGAAGGTGTAGAGCGCAAGATGGGGCACGCGTGTCTCCTGGTTGGGGGGTGCCTGGTGTGAGCCAGGTTCGGTGGCGTGCGCACGGGGGCGAGGATCCGTGGGGCATGGCCGGCTCATCCCGTCGCGGGTGGCTCAGCCCGGAGGAACTCCTGCGCTGCCGTGGGCGATTGCCGAAGACCAGGTGAAGGTAGCCCTCTCGGCGGGCCATGTCGAAGTTGCGTTTTCCGCGGCTAAATGGCCTCTTGTGCCGGCCGGGGCGCGCCCGGGGCGATGACGTACCCGTGGGCCCGTCTGCGGAGCGCCCGCGGCCCCCTTCGACCGTCGCCCCGCAAAGCACCCTGTTTCTTTTGCCGAAGGGTGCGTTTACCCCCTCCGAAAGAACTGCGCTCAAGAAGCGCATAACAACCGCTTGAGCCCCGTTGGAAGGAGCTTGCCCTGCGTCAACTGCACCGCAAGGATTGAGCCTCTCAGCCGAATACGATCGTTATAGTTGGCGAAATAAAAGGAAGGTCCCATGAGCCTGCCCGAGCAGTGGTGGAGCGCAAGTAAAAGCTATGTTTCGGAGATCCTCTCACTGCTCGCGGACGCACCGGAACGAGATGTCTTCCACTGGCGAGGCGAGACATTCTCCGGCGGAGACCTGATCCGGTCCGTGACCGAGGCGTTCCTTGCGCTGCGCGAGCGCGGAGTGGGCAGGGGAGACGTCGTAGCGATCCTGATCGCACCCAACAGCCCCGAGACGCTCACCGTGCGGTACGCGACACATCTGCTCGGCGGCGCCGTGTGCTACTTGCGGACCACCAACCCCGGCACCCGGGCCACGCTCCTCCCGCTGGACCACCAGATCCAGATCCTGCGCGAAACCGATGCCGTCACCCTCTACGCCGACGACGAAAGCGCGGAGCGCGCGGCGGAACTCGCCGACGCGAGCGGGATCCCGGTGACGCGACGTCACCCCGGCGGCGGCGAGGTCCCGCAGGCCGCGGAGTGGGACCCGGAGGCGCTGGCCGTCATCAGCTTCACGAGCGGCAGCACGGGACGGCCCAAGGGCATCCGGCTGTCGGGCCGTGCGTGGGAGGCCACCCTGGATGCCTGGGTGGAGCTCGGCCGCGAGTACGGCTGTGCGTCGCTCCTCGTGGTGACGCCCCTCAGCCACGGCGTCGCCCCGCTGACGGACGCGGTCCTCACCTCGGGCGCGGCGCTGTACGTCCACGAGGGCTTCGACGCCGAGAAGTTCGTGGACACCGCCATCGCGCAGGACGAGGTCTCGTGGACCTTCCTGGCCTCGAACCACGTGTTCCAGATCATCGACCACCTCTACGAGCGGGGAATTCGCGACAGGGACGCCGTGCACGCCGCCGGCCTGTCCTCGCTGAAGCGGATCGTCTACGGCGGCAGCCCCGCGGCGCCCGCCCGCATCGCGCAGGCCTTCCAGCTCTTCGGCCCGGTCCTGGCGCAGGGATACGCCACGACCGAGTCCGGCAAGGTCACGACGCTGACACCCGTGGAGCACGGTGACCCGGCGCTCTCGGTCACCGTCGGACGCCCTTTCCCCAAGGTGGAGGTCACCGTCTGCCACTCGGATTCGGGTGCGGAACTGCCGGTGGGGGAGACCGGCGAGGTGTGCGTCCGCTCGCCCCAGCTGATGGACGGCTACAACGGCGAACCGGAATTGACCGCACGCGCTCTGCGTGACGGCTGGTACTTCACCGGCGACATCGGATTTCTCGACGAGCGGGGCTATTTGACGCTCCTGGGCCGGGTGGCCGACGTCATCAAGGTCGGTGGCGTCAAGGTGCACCCCATCGTCCTCGAGGCGGAGATCCTCGCCCACCCGAGCGTCCGGCACGCCGCCGTCTACGGCGTGCAGGACGAGGACGGCAGTGACCACATCCACGCCGCGATCGAATGCGATCCGGCCGAGGTGGTCGACGTGGAGAAAATCCGCGAGGGAATAGCCGAGGCACTCTCCCCGATTCACGTGCCCGAACAGATACACATCCTGAGCGCTCTGCCGATGAACAGCAGCGGCAAGCCCGACAAGGTGACCCTGCGGGCGCGAAGTGTCTAGCGCAGGCCTGCTGGTTCGCGTATCCATCAAACCGCAAAGTCGAGAAGGCGAGTAAATGAACGTCCACCTGGCATCGTACGTGAATGGTAAAACCGCTGACGATCTCGCTGGAAGCAAGCGTGAGTTCCTGGAGATCGGCCGTCGTTCCGGCAATTACCCCCTGGCTTCCGCCCGGCGCGACGGGGTGGATTCGGAAGTAAGCGTCTGGTGCAGCAACGACTACCTGGGCATGGCCCAGAACCGCCAGGTCGTCGCGGCCGTGCAGGCCGCGATAGACGTCCACGGCGTGGGCTCCGGTGGCTCCCGGAACATCGGCGGGACCAACCACCACCACGTCACTCTCGAGAACGAGTTGGCGGACCTGCACGGCAAGGAGGCCGCCCTCCTGTTCACCTCGGGGTACACGGCCAACGAGGGCGCCCTGACCGTGCTGGCGGGAACGCCCAAGGACACCATCGTGTTCTCCGATGCCAAGAACCACGCCTCGATCATCGACGGCCTGCGGCACAGCGGCGCGAAGAAGCACGTCTTCCGGCACAACGACGTCGCCCACCTCGAAGAGCTGATCGCGGCCGCCCCCGCCGCCTCCCCGAAGCTCATCGTCGCGGAGTCGGTCTACTCGATGTCGGGCAACGTCGCGCCGCTCGCCGCGATCGCCGACATCGCGGACAAGTACGGTGCCACGACGTTCATCGACGAGGTCCACGCGGTCGGCATGTACGGCCCGCAGGGCGCAGGCATCGCCGCGCAGGAAGGCATAGCCGACCGGTTCACGGTCGTCATGGGCACCTTGGCCAAGGGGTACGGCACGGTCGGCGGCTACATCGCGGGACCGGCGGCCCTCGTGGACGCGGTGCGGACCTATTCGCGCTCCTTCGTCTTCACGACCTCGCTGCCGCCGGCGATCGCGGCCGGTTCGCTGGCCTCGGTCCGCTACCTGCGCTCCTCCGACGTCGAGCGCAAGGTCCTCTCGGAGAACGCGCGACTGTTGCACAGCCTGCTGATCGAGGCCGACATCCCGTTCATCTCGACGGACTCCCACATCGTCTCGGCCTTCGTCGGCGACGACGACCTGTGCAAGCGGGCCTCCCAGCTGCTGTTCGAGCGGCACGGGATCTACGTCCAGTCCATCAACGCCCCGAGCGTGCCCGCGGGCGAGGAGATCCTGCGCATCGCGCCGTCCGCCGTGCACGAGCAGAGCGACGTCGAGAAGTTCGCCCAGGCCCTCCACGGGATCTGGCAGGAACTGGACATCCCGACGGCGAGCTCCCGGGACTGGTCCACCTCCGGGCTCCGCGGTGGCGTCGCCCGCACCGCCGAGAAAGTCGGACTGCTGACCCGATGACGATGTCCGTTGCCGGTGTGCTGGCCGACATGGCGGCGCAGCGCCCCGACCACTCCGCCGTGATCTACGAGTCCGAGCACTTCACCTACGGGTGGCTGTGGGACCAGGCACGTCGCTACGCCTCCGTGCTGCAGGCCAACGGGGTCAGGCCGGGGGACCGCGTCGCCATGCTCCTGGTCGACACCCCGCAGTTCCCCGTCGTGTACTTCGGCGCGCTGGCGGCCGGCGCCGTCGTGATCCCGCTGAACGTCATGGCGACCGCTTCGGAGATCGGGCACGTACTGACCGATGCCGACGCCGGATACCTGGTGTGCGCCGCCTCCTTGCTCGCCCAGGCGAGCGAGGCGGCGGAGCCGCTCGGCACGGCGCTCCTCACCGTCGGCCCGGGTCCTGCGGGCGCGGTCGACGTGGAGGACGCGGCACGGCACGCGGCGCCGATCGACGCGTGCGAGGTGCGGGAACCCGACGACGTCGCTGTCGTGTTCTACACGTCCGGCACGACGGGTGAACCGAAGGGAGTGATGCTCACCCACCGCAACATTCTGTACAACGTCGAGCGGATGGTCACCACTCCGTATGCGTTCAGGGGCGACGACGTCCTGCTCGGATGTCTGCCGCTGTCGCACGGCTTCGGCCAGATCTGCGGCATGCTCACCGGATTCCGCGCCGGCATATCCATCGTCCTGATGCCGCGGTTCTCCGGGCGCCAGGCCCTCGCCCTGATGTCGGAACACGGCTGCACGGTGTTCATGGGCGTACCGACCATGTATTTCCGGCTGCTCGACGCGGTGGCCCAGGGAGAGCCGATTCCTCGGCTCGACCGGGTGTTCAGCGGGGGATCGGCGCTTCCCGTAAAGACCCTCGACGACGTCCGCAACACCTTCGGATGTCCCGTGTACGAGGGCTACGGAATGACCGAGACCTCCTGCAGCGTCGCCTATCACTATCCCGGTCTGACCTTTCGCCCCGGAACGGTCGGTGTGCCGATCACCGGCATCACGGTCGGAACGGCCCGGCCGCATGCCGACAGGATCGAGCTCCTGCCCGTCGGCGAGGTGGGCGAGATCGTGGTGCGCGGACCGAGCGTCATGGCCGGCTACCTCGGCCGCCCGGACCTCACCGCCGAGGTGCTGGTCGACGGCTGGTTCCTCACCGGCGATCTCGGCCGGCTGGACGCCGACGGCTACCTCTCGGTCGTGGGCCGCAAGAAGGACCTGATCCTGCGTGGCGGCTACAACGTCTATCCGCGCGAGGTCGAAGAGGTCTTCGCCGGGCATCCGGACGTGGCGCAGGTGGCCGTGATCGGCGTGCCGCACCCCGAACTCGGCGAGGAGGTCTGGGCGATCGTCGTGCCGGCAGCGCCGCAGGACGCGAGCGCCGCGTCGGGCGAGGAACTCGTCGCCTGGGGGAAACAGCGGCTCGCCGCGTACAAATACCCGCGCCGGGTCGAGTTCACCGACGCCTTCCCGATGGGGAACAGCGGAAAAGTCCTCAAGCGGACGCTCGTCTCGCAATACGAGCCGGCCGCCCTCTTTGAATCGTCCAGTCCCTAAGCGGCATGAATCGACGTAGCACCCCCAGCGCGGCTGCGGGTGCTACGTCTCCGCTCAAGCATCGTACGTAACAAAATAGGTAGGGCAGCCCGATCATGGTTGAATTCCAAGCGGACCCGTCGACACCGACCGAAGCGATCGCCATCGTCGGTATGTCCTGCCGACTGCCGCACGCACAGAACCCCGCCGAACTGTGGCAGTTGCTGCGCGAAGGCCGCAGCGCGATCGGCGCGCCCCCGGCGAGCCGTCCCGAACTGCCCGCGCGGCCGGGCGGATACCTGGAGGACGTCAGCGGCTTCGACGCGGGCTTCTTCGGCATCAGCCCGCGCGAGGCGTCGTCGATGGACCCGCAGCAGCGGCTCATGCTGGAACTCGCCTGGGAGGCACTGGAGGACGCCAGGATCCTGCCGTCCGACCTCACCGACAGCCGCACCGGTGTCTTCGTCGGCGTCATCGCCGACGACTACGCCGCCCTCACGCATCAGCAGGGTGCCGACGGCATCACCCGCCACACCCTGACCGGCCTCAACCGCGGCGTGGTCGCCAACCGGATCTCCTACACGCTGGGTCTGCACGGGCCGAGCACGGCCGTGGACACCGGCCAGTCCTCCTCGATGGCCGCCGTGCACCTGGCCGCCGAGAGCCTGCGCCGCGGTGAGTCCGCGATGGCGATCGCCGGCGGCGTCAACCTCAACCTGGTGCCGGACAGCACCCTCGGCGCGGAGCGGTTCGGCGCACTGTCGCCCGACGGTCTCAGCTTCACCTTCGACGCGCGGGCGAACGGCTACGTACGCGGCGAAGGCGGCGCGTTCGTGGTGCTCAAGCCGCTGCACGCCGCCCTCGCGGACGGCGACCCGGTCTACTGCGTGCTGCACGGCAGCGCGATGAACAACGACGGCGCGTCCGAGGCCCTCACGGTGCCGAGCCCGGCCGGGCAGCGGGACGTCCTGCGGCAGGCGTACGCGCGTGCGCACGTCTCCGCCGAGCAGGTGCAGTACGTCGAACTGCACGGCACGGGCACCAAGGTGGGCGACCCGATCGAGGCGTCAGCGCTGGGCGCGGTGCTCGGTGACGGGCGCGCCGACGGGGCCGAACTGCGGGTCGGATCGGTGAAGACCAACGTCGGACACCTCGAAGGCGCCGCCGGCATCGTCGGCCTGCTGAAGGCGGCGCTGTGCATCCGGCACCGCGAGCTCGTGCCGAGCCTGAACTTCGAAGTGCCCCACCCGGACATCCCGTTCGACGAGTGGAAGCTCGCCGTGCAGCGCAGCGTCGAGCCGTGGCCGCGCCCCGAGGAGCCGCTCTACGCGGGCGTCAGCTCGTTCGGCATGGGCGGCACGAACTGCCACGTCGTGCTGTCGGACTGGCGCACAGAGCCGGCGGCGCAACAGGACCTGCCCGGCGCCGGATCCGGCACGGGCGCCGTTCCGTGGGTGGTGTCGGGCAAGTCGGCCGAGGCCGTGGCCGGCCAGGCGGACCGGCTGGCATCGTTCCTGGCGGAGCGCCCGGAGCTGGACGCCCTGGCGGTGGGCCGCTCGCTGGCCGTCTCGCGTGCCCGCTTCGACCACCGTGCGGTGGTGGTGGGAGAGACCTCCGAGGAACTCCTTTCCGGTGTACGGGCGTTGGCCGCGGGAGAGCCCGCGGCCGGTGTGGTGTCGGGGCGTACGGTGCCGGACGCTGCCGTGGCGTTCCTGTTCTCGGGGCAGGGCAGCCAACGCGTCGGTATGGGGCGTGAGTTGTATGCGGTGGAGCCGGTGTTCGCGGCTGCGTTCGATGAGGTTGTCGCGGCGCTTGACGTGCACTTGGAGCGTTCGCTCGCCGAGGTGATCGTGGGCGAGCCGGAGTTGCTGGAGCGTACGGCGTTCACGCAGCCGGCGCTGTTCGCCGTCGAGGTGGCCCTGTTCCGTCTCCTTGTCCACTACGGGGTGACTCCGGACTATCTGGTGGGTCACTCGGTGGGTGAGCTGGCGGCGGCGCACGTGGCGGAGGTGCTCTCGCTCGAAGACGCGGCGCGGCTGGTGTGTGCGCGGGCGCGTCTGATGGACGGCGTCGCCGCAGTAGGGGCCATGGCCGCCCTGAACGCGGACGAGGGACGGGTCTCCGAGTGGCTGCAGGGCCGTTCGGGTGTCGGCGTCGCCGGGTTCAACAGCCCGGACAGCACGGTGATCTCCGGTGACGAGTCGGCGGTGCTCGACGTTCTGGAGCTCGCGCGCGCGGAGGGTGTGAAGGCGACCCGGCTGAAGGTGAGCCATGCCTTCCACTCCGCGCACCTGGACGGAGTTCTGGAGGAACTCACTTCTGTCGCAAGGGAGTTGACGTATGCGGCTCCGCGGATTCCTGTGGTGTCGAATGTCACCGGTGAACTGATCGAGGAGTTCACCGCCGAGTACTGGGCCGTTCAGGCGCGTTCCGCGGTCCGGTTCGCCGACGGTGTCGCGACGCTCGCCGGTCTCGGCGTGACGGCATTCGTGGAACTGGGCCCCGACGCAACGCTCGCGGGTCTGGCAGGCGAGTGCCTGGCGGGCGTCGAGGACGCGGTGGTGGTTCCCGCGCTGCGCCGCGGCCGCCCGGAACGGAGTTCCCTGCTGAGCGCCCTGTCCGCCGTGCACGTCCATGGCGTAGAGGTGCGGTGGCAGCGGCTCCTGCCGGGCTCGGGCCTGGTGGACCTGCCCACGTACGCCTTCCAGCGCCAGCCCTTCTGGCTGGACGGACCGGCGATCGAACCGGCCCCGGCCCCGACCGGAACCGCACGGCGCACCGGTCCTGAGCGCCCCGCACCGCGCGGCGACGAACTCGCGCTGGTGCGGGCGCACGTGGCGGCCGTCCTCGGCCACGGATCCGGGCGCGACGTGGACGCCGACGCCACCTTCAAGGACCTGGGCTTCGACTCCCTCTCCGCCGTCGAACTCCGCAACGCGCTGAACAAGGCCACCGGCCTCTCGCTGCCCTCCGGCCTCCTCTTCGACCACCCGACCCCGGCCGCACTCGCCGCACACCTCGACGCCCAGCTCCACGGCCTGGACCAGGGCCAGGACGACGAGGCGTACGAGGCCATGGCACTCGACGAGCCGATCGCGATCGTGGGCATGGCCTGCCGGCTGCCGGGCGGGGTCGCCTCCCCCGAGGACCTGTGGCGCCTGGTCAGCGGCGAGGTCGACGCCGTCGGCGGATTCCCGACCAACCGCGGCTGGGACCTCGACGCGCTCCTCACCTCCGACCCGGACAGCCCCGGCACGACCTACGCCACCCAAGGCGGCTTCCTGCACGACGCCGACCGCTTCGACGCCGAGTTCTTCGGTATCAGCCCCCGCGAGGCGGCGGCGATGGAACCCCAGCAGCGGCTGCTGCTGGAGACGGCGTGGGAGGCCTTCGAGCAGGCGGGTATCGACCCCGCCGCGCTGCGCGGCACCCGTACCGGTGTGTACGTGGGCGCGACGGCCCAGGAGTACGGGCCGCGGCTGCACGAGCCGTCCGGCGGACACGACGGCTACCTGCTGACGGGCAACACCGCCAGCGTGGCCTCGGGCCGGCTGGCCTACACCTTCGGGCTGGAGGGCCCGGCGGTGACGGTCGACTCCGCCTGCTCGTCCTCGCTCGTCGCACTCCACCTCGCCGCGCAGTCGCTGCGCCAGGGCGAGTCCTCCGTGGCCCTCGCCGGCGGTGTGTCCGTCATGGCCACGCCCGGCATGTTCGTGGAGTTCTCCCGGCAGCGCGGACTGTCGCCGGACGGGCGGTGCAAGGCGTTCTCCTCGTCCGCGGACGGCACGGGCTGGGCCGAGGGCGTGGGGCTGCTGGTCCTTGAGCGGCTGTCGGACGCGGAGCGCAACGGGCACCAGGTGCTCGCGGTGATCCGCGGCTCCGCCGTGAACCAGGACGGTGCGAGCAACGGCCTGACGGCCCCGAACGGGCCCTCGCAGGAGCGGGTCATCCGCGCGGCGCTGGCCAACGCCCGGCTGTCGGCGTCCGAGGTCGACGCGGTGGAGGCGCACGGCACGGGCACCAGGCTCGGCGACCCGATCGAGGCGCACGCGCTGCTGACCACCTACGGCCAGGACCGCGAAGAGCCGCTGCGGCTCGGCTCGTTGAAGTCGAACATCGGTCACACGCAGGCCGCGGCGGGCGTCGCGGGCGTGATCAAGATGGTCATGGCGATGCGCCACGGGGTGCTCCCGGCGACGCTGCACGTGGACGAGCCGACCTCGCACGTCGACTGGTCGGCCGGCGCGGTGGAGCTGCTGACGCGGGCCCAGGAGTGGCCGCGGCTCGACCGGCCGTGCCGGGCGGGCATCTCGTCCTTCGGCATCAGCGGCACCAACGCCCACCTCATCGTCGAACAGGCCGCGCAGGGCGAAGCCCCGGCGGCGGAGCCTTCGGTGCCGGGTCCGGTGCCGTGGGTGGTGTCCGCCAAGTCGGGGGCCGCGCTGGTGGAGCAGGCGGACCGGCTGGCGTCGTTCCTGGCGGAGCGCCCGGAGCTGGACGTCGCGACGGTGGGCCGCTCGCTGGCCGTCTCGCGCGCCCGCTTCGACCACCGCGCGGTCGTCGTCGGGGAGACCCGCGAGGAACTCCTGCACGCGCTGCGGGCGTTGACCCCGGCCGGCGCTGTCGCGACGGGCGCGCTCGCGTTCCTGTTCTCGGGGCAGGGCAGCCAACGCGTCGGTATGGGGCGTGAGTTGTATGCGGTGGAGCCGGTGTTCGCGGCTGCGTTCGATGAGGTCGTCGCGGCGCTTGACGTGTACTTGGAGCGTTCGCTCGCCGAGGTGATCGTGGGCGAGCCGGAGTTGCTGGAGCGTACGGCGTTCACGCAGCCGGCGCTGTTCGCCGTCGAGGTGGCCCTGTTCCGTCTCCTTGTCCACTACGGGGTGACTCCGGATTATCTGGTGGGTCACTCGGTGGGTGAGCTGGCGGCGGCGCACGTGGCGGAGGTGCTCTCGCTCGAAGACGCGGCGCGGCTGGTGTGTGCGCGGGCGCGTCTGATGGACGGCGTCGCCGCGGGCGGCGCGATGGTCGCCCTCAACGCGGGGGAAGCCCGCGTGGCGGGGTGGCTCGACGGGCGTACCGGTGTGGACGTCGCCGGGTTCAACAGCCCGGACAGCACGGTGATCTCCGGTGACGAGTCGGCGGTGCTCGACGTTCTGGAGCTCGCGCGCGCGGAGGGCGTGAAGGCGACCCGGCTGAAGGTGAGCCATGCCTTCCACTCCGCGCACCTGGACGGAGTCCTGGAGGAACTCACTGCTGTCGCAAGGGAGTTGACGTATGCGGCGCCGCGGATTCCTGTGGTGTCGAATGTCACCGGTGAACTGATCGAGGAGTTCACCGCCGAGTACTGGGCCGTTCAGGCGCGTTCCGCGGTCCGGTTCGCCGACGGCATCACCACGCTCGCCGGTCTCGGCGTGACGGCGTTCGTGGAACTGGGCCCCGACGCGACGCTCGCCGGCCTGACGGGCCAGTGCCTGGCCGACACCGAGGCCGCCGTCGTGGTCCCCGTGCTGCGCAAGGACCGCGCCGAGAAGCATTCCCTGCTCGCCGCCCTGGGCGCCGTGCACGCCCAGGGCGTGGAAGTGGACTGGGCGGGGTTCCTGCCGGGGACCGCTGTGGTGGACCTGCCGACGTACGCGTTCCAGCGCGAGCGCTTCTGGCTGGACGCGCCGCGCTCCGCCGACGCGGCCGGCCTGGGCCTGACGGCCATGGACCACCCGCTGCTGGCCGCGGTGATCACGGAGCCCGACAGCGACGCGGTGCAGTTCTCGGCCTCGGTGTCGTTGTCCTCGCACCCGTGGCTGGCCGATCACGCCATCGGCGGCACGGTCCTCGTCCCGGGCACGGCGTTCCTGGAACTCGCGGGCACCGCGGCCGAGCAGCTCGGTTACGCCACCGTCGACGAACTCACCCTCCAAGCCCCCCTGACCCTCACGGAGAAGACGGGCGCCCAGCTGCGGCTGACCGTCGAGGGGGCCGACGCGCGCGGCGACCGCCGGTTCACCGTGTACGCGCGCACCGGCGAGGAGCAGTGGACCTCCCACGCGTCCGGCCTGCTCACGTCCTGCGTCCCCTCGCCCGGCGCCCGCCTGGACCAGTGGCCCCCGGCCGATGCCACGCCCCTTTCGCTGGAAGGCGTCTACGACCGCCTCGGCGAGCTGGGCTACGGCTACGGGCCGGCCTTCCACGGCCTGCGCGCCGCCTGGCGCGCAGGCGACGACCTGTTCGCCGAGGTCGCCCTGCCCGACCGACTGCACGGCGAGGCCGCGCGCTTCGGCGCGCACCCCGCCCTCCTCGACGCGGTCCTGCACCCGCTCGTGCTGGAGGCCGCCGACTCGGCACAGGACGACCACACGATCCGTCTGCCGTTCTCGTTCTCGGGCTTCGTGCTGCACGCGGTCGGCGCCACGGTGCTGCGCGTCCGCTGGACCCGTACCGGCCAGGACACGGCCCGGCTCGTGCTCGCCGACGGCGCGGGCGCCGCGGTGGCGGAGATCGAGTCGGTCGCCCTGCGGCCGATCGCCCGCGACCGACTCGCCGTCGCCGGCCCGGCCGTGGAGTCCCTGTACCGGGTGGCCTGGGAGGCCGTCCCCGCGGGCGACCCGGTCGCCGACCAGCGGTGGGTCCGGCTGGGCGAGGCGCCCTACCCGGACCTCGCCGCGCTCGGCGCCGCGGTCGACGCCGGAACGGCCGCACCGGAGTTCGTGGTGATCGGCGAGCAGGAACTCGTCGTGGGCGCCGCCGCAGAGGTAGCCGCCACAGAGGTACTGGACCGGACGCACGCCACGGCGGCACACGGCCTGGAGACGGTGCGCGCCTGGCTGGCCGCCCCGCAGTTCGCGGAGAGCCGCCTCGTCCTCGCCGTGCCGGACGGCGCACTGCACACGGCCCCGCTCGTCGGCCTGATCCGTACCGCGCAGACCGAACAGCCCGGCCGACTGGTCCTCGCCCACGTGGACGAGGACGGTACGCCGCTGCTGCCCGCCGCGCTGGCCTCGGGCGAGCCCGAAGTGGCGGTGCGCGGCGGCGAGTTGTTCGTGCCGCGCCTGGCACGCGCCGCGGGCGTCGAGGCAGGAGCCGTGCAGGGCCTTGACCCGCACGGCACCGTCCTGGTCACCGGCGCACTGGGCACCCTGGGCCGCCTGGTGGCACGCCGGCTGGTCACCCACCACGGCGCACGGCACCTGCTGTTGGTGTCGCGTCGCGGAGCCGAGACGCCGGGCGCCGCCGAATTCGTGGCGGAACTGGCCGCGTCGGGCGCGCACGCCGAGGTCGCGGCATGCGACGTGGCTGACTTCGACGCGCTGGCGGGCCTGCTGGAGCGGGCCGCGGACGAGCGTCCGCTGACGGCCGTCGTGCACACGGCGGGCGTCCTGGACGATGCGACGGTCACGTCGCTGTCGGCCGACCACCTGGAGCGGGTGATGCGTCCGAAGGTGGACGCCGCCTGGAACCTCCACCGCCTCACCGAGTCCCTCGACCTCGCCTCGTTCGTCATGTTCTCGTCCATAGCGGGCCTCATGGGCAACGCGGGACAGGCCAACTACGCGGCCGCGAACACCTTCCTCGACGCCCTCGCGCAGCACCGCCGCGACCGGAACCTGCCCGCCACCTCCCTCGCGTGGAGCCTGTGGGACAGCGCCGACGGCATGGCAGGATCCCTCGCCGACGCCGACGTCGCGCGGTGGAAGCGCAGCGGCATCGTCCCGCTGACCCCGCACCTGGGCCTCGACCTGTTCGACGCGTCGCTCGCCTCGGCGCAACCGCTGCTCGTCCCCGCCGAACTCGACCTGGGCGCCCTGCGCGCCCGCGCGCAGGAGGACGCGCTGCCCGCGCTGTTCACCGGCCTGGTCCGCGCCGGCAGAAGGCAGGCGGCAGGCGCCGCCCGCGGCGCCGGGTCGTCCTGGGTCCAGCGGCTGCTCGCGCTGCCCGCGCCGGAGCGGGCGCGGGCCGTGCTCCAGACCGTACGGGAGACCGTGGGGCTGGTCCTCGGGCACGGCGCCCACGCCGACATCGAGCCGGCCAAGGCCTTCAAGGACACCGGCTTCGACTCCCTCACGGGTGTCGAACTGCGCAACCGGCTGGGCTCGGTGACCGGACTGCGCCTGCCCACCACCCTCGTCTTCGACCACCCCTCGCCGCAGGCGGTGGTGGACTTCCTGCTGGAGCGGCTCGACGCGACCGCAACGCCCACCGTCCCGTCGGTGGTCGCCCACGCCCCGGGACGGGACGAACCGATCGCCGTGGTCGGCATGGGCTGCCGCTACCCGGGCGGGGTCTCCTCACCGGAGGACCTGTGGCAGCTCGTGGCACAGGGCAGGGACGCGATCGACGAATTCCCCTCCGACCGCGGCTGGAACGTGGAAGGCCTCTTCGACCCGGACCCCGACAAGACCGGCAAGTCGTACACGCGCAAGGGCGGATTCCTCTACGACGCGGCGGAGTTCGACGCCGAGTTCTTCGGCCTGAGCCCGCGCGAGGCGCTCGCCACCGACCCGCAGCAGCGGGTGCTGCTCGAGGTCGCGTGGGAGGCGATGGAGCGGGCGGGCATCGACCCCGCCTCGCTGCGCGGCTCCTCGACCGGCGTCTACGCGGGCGTGATGTACAACGACTACGGGTCGCGGCTGGGCAGCGCCCCGGAAGGCTTCGAGGGGCATCTGCTGACCGGCACGATCGCCAGTGTCCTGTCGGGCCGGGTGGCGTACACGTTCGGTCTGGAGGGGCCGGCGGTGACGCTGGACACGGCGTGCTCCTCGTCACTGGTGGCGGTGCACCTGGCCGCTCAGGCGCTGCGCCAGGGCGAGTGCTCGATGGCCCTCGCCGGCGGTGTCACCGTGATGTCCACGCCGACGACCTTCGTCGAGTTCTCGCGGCAGCGCGGCCTGTCGCCGGACGGGACCTGCAAGTCCTTCGCGGCGTCCGCCGACGGCACGGGCTGGGGCGAGGGCGCGGGCATGCTGGTCCTGGAGCGTCTGTCGGACGCCCAGCGGCTCGGGCACACCGTCCTCGGCGTGATCCGGGGCTCCGCGGTCAACCAGGACGGTGCGAGCAACGGCCTCACCGCCCCCAACGGGCCCTCGCAGGAACGCGTCATCCGCCAGGCCCTCGCCAACGCCCGCCTCGCCCCGCACGAGGTCGACGCGGTCGAGGCGCACGGCACCGGTACCCGGCTCGGCGACCCGATCGAGGCCAACGCGCTCCTCGCCACCTACGGCCAGGACCGCGAAGAGCCGCTGCGGCTGGGGTCGATCAAGTCGAACATCGGCCACACGCAGGCCGCTGCGGGCGTCGCGGGCATCATCAAGATGCTGATGGCGATGCGCAACGGAGAGCTCCCGGCGACGCTGCACGTGGACGAGCCGACGCCGCACGTCGACTGGTCGGCGGGTGCGGTGGAGCTGGTCACCGAGCATCGGGCGTGGCCGCAGGTGGCACGCCCGCGCCGCGCGGCCGTCTCCTCCTTCGGCATCAGCGGTACGAACGCCCATGTCGTCCTGGAACAGGGCCCGCAGCCGGCCGCGGCCGGCGCACCGGCGCCGGGCCTCCCGCTGGTGGTCTCGGCGAAGAGCGAGGCGGCCCTGGCGGCGCGGGCCGGCCAGGTACGCGCACTGCTGGCCGCGCAGACCACCGACCCGGCGCAGGTGGCCTCGGCCCTCGCGACGCGGGTCCCGCACCTCCCCTTCCGGGCAACCGTTTCCGGCGCGAGCCGCG
The DNA here is from genome assembly GCF_010548525.1 of Streptomyces sp. SID14478. Classification (GTDB taxonomy): domain Bacteria; phylum Actinomycetota; class Actinomycetes; order Streptomycetales; family Streptomycetaceae; genus Streptomyces. The sequence continues at coordinate 5,117 of NZ_JAAGMG010001307.1, read as the reverse complement.
ACGAACTCCTGGCCGGTCTCGACGCGTTGGCCCGCGGCGGATCCGCGCCGAACCTGGTGCAGGGCGCGGTCTCCGGCGCGGGCAAGACCGTGTTCGTGTTCCCCGGACAGGGCTCGCAGTGGCAGGGCATGGCCCTGGAACTCTTCGACTCCTCCCCGGTGTTCGCCGCCCGGCTGGTGGAGTGCGAGCAGGCACTGGCACCCTTCACGGACTGGTCGCTGCTGGACGTCCTGCGCGGCGTCGAGGGCGCGCCCGGCTTCGACCGGGTGGACGTGGTGCAGCCGGCCCTGTGGGCGGTGATGGTGTCCCTGGCCGCGCTGTGGCGCTCGGTGGGCATCGAGCCGGACGCGGTGATGGGCCACTCGCAGGGCGAGATCGCGGCGGCCGCGGTGGCGGGCGCACTGTCGCTCGACGACGCCGCGAAGGTCGTGGCGCTGCGCAGCCGCGCGATCGTGAAGCTGGCGGGGACGGGCGGCATGGTCTCGGTGGCCCTGCCGGCCGACGAGGTCCGCGCACTCCTCACGCGGTTCGACGGCGCCGTCGACATCGCCGCCCACAACGGTCCGCGATCCGTGGTCGTCGCCGGAGAGGTGCGCGCCCTTGAGGAACTGGTCGCCCACTGCAAGGCCAACAACATCCGCGCCAAGCGCATCCCCGTCGACTACGCCTCCCACTCCGCGCACGTCGAGAGCCTGCGGGACGAACTCGTCGACGCCCTGTCCTCGCTCACCCCGCGCGCCGTCGAGGTGCCCTTCCTGTCCACCGTCACCGGACAGCCGCTGGACGGCACGGAGCTCGACGGCACGTACTGGTTCCGCAACCTGCGCCGCACCGTCCAACTGGAGGAAGCCACCCGGACCCTGCTGGACCAGGGCCACCGCGTCTTCATCGAGGCCAGCGCCCACCCGGTGCTGACCATCGCACTCCAGGAGACGATCGACGCCACGTCGTACGACAACGCCGTCACCGTGCCCTCGCTCCACCGCGACGAGGGCGGCCTCGACGACTTCCTCGCCTCCGCGGCGCAGGCCCACGTGCAGGGCGCCCCGCTCGACTGGGCCGCCGTGACCGGCGGACTCGGCGCGGCCGTCGACCTGCCGACCTACCCCTTCCAGCGCCGGCGCCACTGGCTGGAGGGACCGGCGCACGCCGGGGACGCGAGCGGACTCGGCATGGCCGCCGAGCGGCACCCCCTCATCGGCGCCGCACTGTGGACGGCCGACGAGGACAAGCTGGTCCTCAGCAGCAGGATCGCCCTGGACACACAGCCCTGGCTCGCGGACCACGCCGTGGCCGGCACCGTGCTGCTCCCCGGAACCGCCTTCGTGGACCTCGCCCTTCGCGCGGGCGACCACACGGGCCACGACCAGCTCGACGAACTGACCCTCCAGGCACCGCTGGTGCTGGCCGCCCGCGAGGGAGTACAGCTCCAGGTCGTGGTCGACGCCCCCGACGAGGGGGGCCGGCGCACCCTGTCCGTGCACTCCCGACCCGAGCCGGGGTCCGAGTCCGACGCCGCCGCGCTCGACCCGTGGACGCTGCACGCCACCGGCGTACTGGGCCACGGGCAAGGACGTCCGGGCGTCGTGTCCGACACCGTCTGGCCCCCGGCCGGCGCCGAGCCGGTCGACCTGACGGAGGCCTACGACACCCTCGCCGAGCGGGGCTTCGAATACGGGCCCGTCTTCCAGGGCCTGCGGGCGCTGTGGCGGGCCGGGCAGGAGATGTTCGCCGAGGTCGCGCTCCCGAAGGACGTCCCGCCGGGCGACTTCGGGATCCACCCGGCCCTCCTCGACGCGGCCCTGCACCCGCTGGCGCTCGTGGAGGACGGCCGCCTGGTGCTGCCGTTCGCCTGGACCGGCGTGCGGCTGCACGCGGTCGACGCCAGCGTGCTGCGCGTACGGATCACCCCGCAGGGCAGGGGCGCCGCCCTGTCCCTCGCCGACCCGAGCGGCGCGCCGATCGCGTCGGTGCGCACGCTCGACCTGCGGGCCGTGGACCCCGCGCAGCTGACCGGCCAGGGCACCCCCCGCCGGCCGCTGCTCCACGTGGAGTGGACGAGCGCCCCCCGGACCGACCCGGCCGCCGGATGGGCCGTCCTCGACGAGGCCGGCCACGGTCTGCCCGCGCCGCTGGGCAGCTACCCGGACCTCGACTCCGTCGTCGGGACCCCGCCGCTCGTCGTGGCCCCCTTCCCCGGCGAGGACGGCCCCGGCGCCGTGGCGCACCGGGCCCTGCGGCTGGCCCGGCAGTGGCTCGCCGAGGAGCGGTTCACCGCCTCGCGACTCGTCTTCGTGACCCGTGACGCGACGACCGCCCGCACACCCGCCGGACTCGGCGCGGCTCCCGTGTGGGGGCTCGTGCGCAGCGCCATGACCGAGAACCCCGACCGGTTCGGCCTGCTGGACCTGACGGACTGGGACCTGTCCGAGGCCGAGCTCGGCCGTGCACTGGCCGTCCCCGACGCACAGGTGAGCCTGCGCGAAGGCGCACTGCTCGTCCCGCGGCTGGTCGCGTCGCCCACGACCGGCGACCCCGTGCCCGCGCTCAACTCCGAGGGCACCGTGCTCATCACGGGCGCCACCGGAACCCTGGGCCGGCTGTTCGCCCGCCACCTCGTCGCCGAACACGGCGCACGGCACCTGCTGCTGGCGAGCCGCCGCGGCCGGGACGCGGCGGGCATGCTGGAGCTGGAGGCCGAACTCACGGCCCACGGCGCCGACGTGTCCGTGGTCGCCTGCGACACGGCCGACCGCGAGGCGCTCGCCGCGCTGCTGGACGCGATCCCCGCGCGGCACCCGCTCACCGCGGTCCTGCACACCGCCGGCGTCCTCGACGACGGCACGCTGCACGCCCTGACGGCCGAGCAGCTCGACACCGTACTGCGCCCCAAGGTCGATGCCGCCCGGCACCTGCACGAGCTGACGGCCGGTCTGGAACTGGACGCGTTCGTCCTGTTCTCCTCGCTGGCCGGCACGGTCGGCACCCCGGGGCAGGCCAACTACGCCGCCGCCAACACCTACCTGGACGCGCTCGCGCACCACCGGCAGGCCCTGGGCCTGCCCGGTACGTCGCTGGCCTGGGGTCTGTGGGCCGAGGGCAGCGGGATGACCGGCCACCTGACCGACGCCGACCTCGCGCGCCTGTCCCGCGGCGGCATCGCCCCGATCGGCAGCGAGCAGGGCCTCGCGCTGTTCGACGCGGCCCTCGCGACCCGTCGGCCGGCGCTCGTCCCGGCGCTGCTCGACCACACCGGACTGCGCGCCCAGAGCGCCGACGGCACGCTGCCCGCCCTCTTCCACGGCCTGGTGCGTCCGGCGCGGCGCGCCGCCGCCGGCGAACAGAGCGGCGGGAACTCCCTCAAGGACCGCCTGGCTCCGCTGGCCCTGAAGGACCAGGAGCGCACGCTGCTGGAACTGGTCCGCGGCGTGGTCGCCTCCGTCCTGGGGCACACCGACCCCGAGCAGGTCGCCCCCGACCGGGCCTTCAACGAGCTGGGCTTCGACTCGCTCAAGGCAGTGGAACTGCGCAACCGGCTGAGCGCCGCCGCGGGCACGAAGCTGCCCGCGACGCTGGTGTTCGAGTACCCGACCGCCATCGAACTGGCCGGATACCTGCGCACCGAACTGCTCGGCGCGGCCGCCGCGCAGCTCGCGGCCGCCCCGGTCGCCGGCGCCGTCGACGAACCGATCGCGATCGTCGCGATGGCCTGCCGCTACCCGGGCGAGGTCAGCTCCCCGGAAGAGCTGTGGGCGCTGCTGTCCGAAGGGCGGGACGCCATCGGGCCGTTCCCGGACGACCGCGGCTGGGACCTGGACGGCCTGTACGACACGGACCCCGACCACGCGGGCACCTCGTACACCCGGCACGGCGGATTCCTCTACGACGCTCCCCAGTTCGACCCCGAACTCTTCGGGGTGAGCGCCCGGGAAGCCACCGCCATCGACCCGCAGCAGCGCCTGCTGCTGGAGATCTCCTGGGAGGCCTTCGAACGCGCCGGCATCGACCCGACCTCGCTCAAGGGCAGCAGGACCGGTGTGTTCGCCGGGGTCATGGCCAACGACTACGCGGCGCGCCTGAAAGACACCCCCGAGGCGCTGGAGGGCTACCTGTCGGTCGGCAGCACGGTCAGCGTCGCCTCCGGCCGTGTCGCCTACACCCTGGGCCTGCAGGGGCCGGCGATCACCGTCGACACCGCCTGCTCCTCCTCGCTCGTCTCGATCCACCTCGCCGCGCAGGCACTGCGCAACGGCGAGTGCGGCCTGGCCCTGGCCGGTGGGGTGACAGTGCTGGCCGCGCCCACCCTGTTCGTCGAGTTCAGCCGGCAGCGCGGCCTGGCCCCGGACGGCCGCTGCAAGTCCTTCTCCGCGCAGGCGGACGGGGCGGCCTGGGCCGAAGGCGCCGGAGTCGTCCTGCTGGAGCGGCTCTCCGACGCGCGGCGCAACGGCCGCCGGGTCCTCGGTGTGATCCGCGCGAGCGCCGTCAACCAGGACGGTGCGAGCAACGGCCTCACCGCCCCCAACGGCCCCTCCCAGGAGCGGGTGATCCGCCAGGCCCTGACCAGCGCGGGCCTGAGCGCCGCGGACGTCGACGCGCTGGAGGCCCACGGCACCGGCACCACGCTGGGCGACCCCATCGAGGCGCGGGCCGTGCTCGCCGCCTACGGGCAGGAGCGCCCCTCGCCCCTCCTGATGGGCTCCCTGAAGTCCAACATCGGGCACTCCCAGGCCGCCGCCGGTGTGGCCGGCGTCATCAAGATGGTCATGGCGATGCAGCACGGGGTGCTCCCCAAGAGCCTCCACATCGACGAGCCCAGCCCGCACGTGGACTGGTCCGCCGGCGAGGTGGAACTGCTCACCGAGGCGGTGCCGTGGCCCGAGGCCGAACGGCCGCGCCGGGCAGGCGTGTCCTCCTTCGGCATCAGCGGCACCAACGCCCACGTCATCGTGGAGCAGCCGCCGGCCGAGGAGAGCGCCGATCCGGCCGCGCCGATGCCCGTCGTGCCGCTGCTGCTGTCCGGACACAACGACGCGGCGCTGCTGGCGCAGGCCGAACAGGTCGGCGCGGCCCTCACGGACGCCGGGCCGCACGACCTGGCGGCGGCGGGCCGGACCCTG
>NZ_JAAGMG010001489.1 GCF_010548525.1 Streptomyces sp. SID14478 | reverse complement strand
CTCCGGCGGGACCGGCGGCGAGGGCTGCGCGGGCGGCAACGGCGCGCGCACCGGCGCCGGACGCGCCGGACCGTCGGCGACCTGGTGCAACTCGCCCTGGTGCGCGATGAGTTGCTGCATGCCCTGCTGACGCGAGGCGTGCTCGGTGCCGTACGGCGCGATCGAGGTGATCCGGGCCTGCGGCCACTGCTCCTTGATCATGCGCGCGCAGTAAGCACCCGGCAGCGAGCAGGACTCCAGCTCCGTGTGGAGTTCGAGGACCTGGTCCGCCGGCACGTTCATGCCGCGCAGCTCGTGGAAGATCTGCCACTCCGGGTGCGGCACACCGGGCGCGGACCGCCGGATCAGCTGCTGCTCGGAGCCGTCGGGCGCGCGGTAGCGCAGGACGGCCTGGTAGCCGGGGCCCACGGTCGGCTGCCCC
>NZ_JAAGMG010001456.1 GCF_010548525.1 Streptomyces sp. SID14478 | reverse complement strand
AGCGGCGAGGGGGAGCCGGAGCGCTCCAGGACCAGGGCGGCGAGCGCGGCGACGGTGGTCTCCTCGTCGCTGCCGATGTCGAAGGTCCCGCCGTGCGCGCCGGGGTGGGCGAGCAGGAGCAGGAGGGCGTCGACGACGTCCGCGACGTGCGTGAAGCTGCTGCTGCGGCGGCCGTCGCCGGGAACGGTGAGCGGCTCTTCGGCGACGGCC
>NZ_JAAGMG010001413.1 GCF_010548525.1 Streptomyces sp. SID14478 | reverse complement strand
CCCGGTGCGCGCCGGCCGTGCCGACGCCGCGTTCCACGGGGCGCTGCTCAGGGCGTCCGGCAACCGGTTCTTCGCCCAGCTGCCGCGCGTCCTCGGCCAGGCCCTCACCGCGCGGGGCGAACGGGTGCACGCGGGCCCGCACCACCACCCGGTGGCCAGCCACACCGAAGTCGCCGCCCGGGTGCGGGAGATGGACCCCGACGGCGCCTACACGGCGATGCTGGAACTCCTGGACCTCTCCCTGCGCGACGACCCGTAACCTGGGCCCATGCCTCGCTACGAATACCGCTGCCGCACCTGCGGCGACACGTTCGAACTCCGTCGCCCCATGTCCCAGTCGTCTGCTCCGACCCCGTGCCCCGCGGGCCACGACGACACCGTGAAACTCCTGTCGACCGTGGCCGTCACGGGCACCAGCGGCACGGCCCCGGCCCCGCCGTCGGGCGGGGGCGGTGGCGGCGGCTGCTGCGGGGGCGGCT
>NZ_JAAGMG010001375.1 GCF_010548525.1 Streptomyces sp. SID14478 | reverse complement strand
GGGACCGGCGTGGGCCGCCGGCACCTCCGTCGGACCCGCCTACGACGCCCTGCGCACCGCGGCCACCATGGGCGCGGGACTGCTCGACGACGCCGACCTCGGCCTCGTACAGGACACGGTCGCGAAGTGGGACGGCTCGCATCCCGCGGCCGGGTGGGAGGGACTGCCGGACCGTGCCGAGCGGCCCGGGGCGCGCCTGGCGCTGCTGGCCGCGCTCGCGCCGTACCGGATCACGGACGAGGACGTCGCGGCGTGGCGGGTGCCGCCGTTCACCGACCACTGCCTGGTGCACCTCATCGCGTACGGGGCCTTCGCCGCGGTCGACCGGATCGAGTCGGCGCTGCCCGCGGCGGAACTCCTGGGGGCGTCATGACCACGGTCAACCTTCATCAGGAGCGGGCCTGGAACGGCTCGCTCGGCCGGCACTGGGCGGCGCAGCACCGGCGCTTCGACGCGATGCTCGGCGAGGCCGACGAGGCGCTGTTCGCGGCCGCCGCCATCGTGCCCGGCGAACGGGTGCTCGACATCGGCTGCGGCGCCGG
>NZ_JAAGMG010001339.1 GCF_010548525.1 Streptomyces sp. SID14478 | reverse complement strand
GACCAGGATCTCCTCCAGCAGCGACTGGGCCACCGGGCCGCCCTCGATGTCCCCGCCCTCCCACTCGACGCGGGCCACGACGACCTGCCAGTGCGGGGCGGCGCCCAGGCCCGGCAGCAGCACCGGGGCCGCGACCCGCAGGCGGGCGGCGATCTCGGCCGGGGCCGCGCCCGTCTGGACCAGCTCCAGGACCTCCTGGGCGAGCCTGCGGCGTACCGTACGGGCCGCGTCGCGGCGGTCGCGCTCCACGGAGATCAGCTGGGTCACGCCCTGCAGGAGGTCGAGGCGCTCCTCGGGCCAGTCGCTCGCGTCCGCCTCGACGGCGAGCATCCAGTCCGACAGGACCGTCTCGCGCACGTCCCGGGAGCCGGGCGCCGGATTCCGGCCACCGGTGCGGATGCCGAAGACCGAGTACGTGGTGTGGCCCGACCCGTCGCCGAGGCGCTTCGCGGCGCCCCCCTCGATGGTCACCCGGTGCGGGGCGCGGCGGCCCGCACGGGTGGCGGAAAGGTGGTCG
>NZ_JAAGMG010001294.1 GCF_010548525.1 Streptomyces sp. SID14478 | reverse complement strand
GGGGTGTCGGTCGCGGTCCAGGTCAGACCGCGGTCGGCGGAGTGCAGGACGCGGGCCCGCGCCGCGCCGCCCGTGGCCAGCCAGACGTCCCTCGGCCCGGACGACACGAGGCACTGCCCGGACGCGGCGAAGCCCGCCTCGCCGGTCTGCGCGGCGGGCATCCCTGCGCTCGGCAGCACCCGCCAGGAACGGCCGCCGTCCCGTGTCGACAGGATCCGGTACTTGCCGTCGACGGGGTCGCTCATCGCCAGGCCGTGGCGCGGGTCGAAGAAGGTGACGCAGTCGTAGAACGCCTTCGGGTCGGTGTTGCGGAACGACTCCGTCCAGCTCGCCCCGCCGTCGTCCGTGCGCAAGATCCGGGACGCCTCGCCCTCGCCGATGGCCAGCACCACGGCGCGCCGCGCGTCGAACGCCTCGATGTCACGGAACTCCAGCTCGCCCGCGCCGGGCGGTGACACGGAACGCCACCGCGCGCCGCCGTCCGTGGTGCGCAGCACCGTGCCCTGCGTCCCGGCGACCCAGGCCGTGTGCCGGTCGACGGCGGCCAGGCCGCGGAACCTGGCGTCGGTGTGGGTGTCCTGCA
>NZ_JAAGMG010001250.1 GCF_010548525.1 Streptomyces sp. SID14478 | reverse complement strand
GACCCGCAGCGGGCCTGAGTCACCGCCCGCGGCGCGGGTACCCCCAGGACAGCGGGCACGGTACGCACAACCAGCCCGCAGGACGAAGGCCCCCGGAACCACACGGTTCCGGGGGCCTTCGCATGCCGCGGGGCCGTGCCTCACCCCTTCCAGCAGCGCGTCACCGTGCCGTCGGCCACCTCGAAGTTCAGTCGGCCGGAGCGGTACTCCATGGTGATGATCGCCCCCGGCGGCAACTGCCGGACGGTCGACCAGCCACGGCCGTGCGCCTGTCGCTCGGCCTGTTCGGCGTCGAGTCCGACATAGGTGTCGGGGCTGTCCTGGGGGTCCGCGGGCGGGGTCGGGATGGGTGCCATGCGGCCACCGTAAGCCGTGCGCACGAGCGACGCCAGGCCCGCCCCCGCGGGCCCGCCACGCCCTTGTACGGTCACGCTTTCGTCACAAGATCACGACGGTTGTTTCCCCCGAACTCCCTCACACGATCGGGGGGTTCCTTACTTCTTACGCGCTTCTTACGCGCGCCGCCCGCACGCCCGCCCGGGGAATTCCGGAAGCCCCGGCGAATCCCTTCGCGCCCGTTCCGACCATTTACCGGAGCGGGCGCACACAATTCCTCCGGCATTCCGAATCCGACGGTGCGGCGGGCGAGTTGAGATCGTCCGGGAATTGCCTGTCCATGCCACAAAGAGAGGTACGCCCCCTGTTGCTGAGGAGGCGACGCGAGCATCATGGCGGGGTTCGGAGCAGGCCCGAGGCGCGCGAGCAGCGAGGGGGCGAGCGATGGGGACGACCGGGGTGCAGGCGGGGCCCGCGGCGGTGGGACCGGCGCGGGAACGACAGCCGGGCCGGGTGATCGTGGACTGGCTGACCACCACCGATCACAAGAAGATCGGCCACCTCTACCTGATCACGTCGTTCTGCTTCTTCCTGATCGGCGGGCTCATGGCCCTGGTGATGCGGGCCGAACTCGCCCGCCCGGGGCTGCAGCTCATCAGCAACGAGGAGTACAACCAGCTCTTCACGATGCACGGCACGATCATGCTGCTGCTCTTCGCGACGCCGACGTTCGCCGGTTTCGCCAACGAGATCATGCCGCTGCAGATCGGCTCGCCGGACGTGGCGTTCCCACGGCTGAACATGCTCTCGTACTGGCTGTTCCTCTTCGGCGGCCTGATCGTGCTCGGCTCGCTCGTGGTGCCGGGCGGGGCCGCGGACTTCGGCTGGTTCGCGTACGCGCCGCTGAACAGCCTGACCCGCTCCCCCGGTATCGGCGCCGACATGTGGATCATGGGGCTCGCGCTGTCCGGGTTCGGCACGATCCTCGGCTCGGTGAACTTCCTGACCACGATCATCGGGATGCGCGCGCCCGGCATGACGATGTTCCGGATGCCGATCTTCACGTGGAACACGCTGTTCACGTCGATCCTCGTACTGCTCGCGTTCCCGGTGCTCGCGGCCGCGCTGCTGTGCCTGGAGGCGGACCGGCGCTTCGGGTCGGTGGTCTTCGAGGCGCAGTACGGAGGGGCGCTGCTGTGGCAGCACCTCTTCTGGTTCTTCGGGCATCCCGAGGTCTACATCATCGCGCTGCCGTTCTTCGGCATCGTCAGTGAGATCCTGCCGGTCTTCAGCCGCAAGCCGATCTGGGGCTACTCGATGCTGGTCGGCGCCACGATGGCCATCACCGGGCTGTCGGTGGTCGTGTGGGCGCACCACATGTTCACGACGGGCGGCGTGCTGCTGCCGTTCTTCTCCTTCATGACGTTCCTGATCGCGGTGCCGACCGGGGTGAAGTTCTTCAACTGGTGCGGCACGATGCTGAAGGGCTCCCTGTCGTTCGAGACGCCGATGCTGTGGTCCATCGGCTTTCTCGTCACGTTCCTGTTCGGCGGTCTGACAGGCGTCATCCTGGCGTCACCGCCGATGGACTTCCACGTCTCGGACTCGTACTTCGTGGTCGCCCACTTCCACTACGTGGTGTTCGGCACGGTCGTCTTCGCCACCTTCGCCGGGTTCTACTTCTGGTGGCCGAAGCTGACCGGGAAGCTGCTCGACGAACGGCTCGGCAAGATCCACTTCTGGACGCTGTTCGTCGGCTTCCACACGGCGTTCCTCGTGCAGCACTGGCTGGGGGCCGAGGGCATGCCACGGCGGTACGCCGACTATCTCGCGGCGGACGGCTTCACGGCCCTCAACACCCTGTCGTCCATCGGTGCGTTCCTGCTCGGCCTGTCGACCCTGCCGTTCCTCTACAACATCTGGAAGACGGCGAAGTACGGCGAGAAGGTCGAGGTCGACGACCCCTGGGGGTTCGGCCGGTCCCTGGAGTGGGCGACGTCGTGCCCGCCGCCCCGCCACAACTTCACGACGCTGCCGAGGATCCGCTCGGAGTCCCCGGCCTTCGATCTGCACCACCCGGAGTTCGCCGCCTACGAGGACCGGGCCCGCAAGCCGGCCGAGACGCCGTGAGGGGCGCCCGGCCACCGGCCCTCAGACCGAAGTGACCTGCACCGACAGGTCGTTGTCGAGGGTGTAGTACGGCCCCGCCGACAGTTCGCCGCGGCCGGGGACGCTGACCCGCGCCACCGGATAGGCGAAGATCGGCTTCTTGTCGGCGATGTCGTCGAGCAGCCGGGCCACCCGCACCTCGGGCCCGTCCTCGCCGGCGGGCCGCAGCCACAGGTCCCAGGGGCCCTCGGACAGCTCGTCGTAGCCGATGCGCAGCGTGAACGCGACGCCGTCCACGGTCAGTTCGCCGCGGAGCACCGGGCCGGCCGCCGCGCGGGAACGTATCTCCGCGTGCGCCTTGGCCGTGAACGCGGTACCGAGGAGCCGCCCGTGCACGGTCAACTCCCCGTCGGTGATCTGCAGTTCGCCGGCCTCGGCGTGCGGGGTGCGCAGCCAGCTGCGCACGGTGAGGTTGCCGTGCTTCGTGACGTACGGGATGCGCACGGCGACGTAGCCGCGCGATCCGCCGGAGGCACGGTCGACCAGCGAGCGCAGATCGTTCACGCCCGGCATGAGCCGCACCGGCTCGTCCCCGGCGACCTGCACGTACACGTCCCAGCGGCCCTCCGGAAGACCGACGCTGATCGGCAGCGAGGCGCGCAGCCGCCCGTCGCCCCGCGGGGTGAGCGGCAGCCGCACCTCCTCCCCGCCGGACCGGTTGACCAGCACGAGGTGGGCCGGGTCAGGCGCTCCGTGGTCGGAGACGTCGAAGGTGAGCCCGCCGGCGGAGTCGGCGATGCAGTCGGCGCTGGGTGGCATGCGGACGCTCCTGTCGTCGGGCGAGGGAAGGGGGACGGACGCGGCCAACGGTGTCGCCGTCATGCGGTGCGCCCCTTTCCCGGGGACTTGAGGACGGTACGCCAGGCATGGGCGCCGCCGAGCAGGGAGCCGCGCGCCCGGTTCAGCAGGCCGACGGAGCCGCTGCGCGCGGTGAGCGAGCCGAAGAGGTCCTCGTAGCGCTGGGCGATCCGCGCGGGGTCGAAGCGCGCGGACCGGTCCAGGGCGCGCACCGCCATCTGCTGCCGGAGCGCGTCGTTGTTGATCAGTTGGAGCAGGCCGTCGGAGATCGCGCCGACGTTGCCGACCTCGACGAGGCGTCCGTCGACACCGTTGTCGATGATCTCGCCGGGCCCGTGCGGGCAGTCGGTGGAGACGACGGGCAGACCGCAGCGCATCGCCTCGACGATCGTCATGCCGAACGACTCGAAGGTCGAGGTCACGGCGGCGAGGGAACCTTTCGCCCACTCCGGCTCGATGGGGTTGGCCGGCCCCATGAGGAACACGTGGTTGTACAGGCCCCGGTCGTCGATGAGACGGCGCAGCTTGTCCTTCTGCTTGCCGCCGCCGTAGATGCGAAGGCGCCAGTCGGGACGCTCGGCGCGCACCCGGTCGAAGGCCTTGACCAGGAGGTCGTACCGCTTGACGGGCGCGAGCCGGCCGGCCGCCACGACCCACTTGGCGGAGCCGTCGGCGGGCGTGACGCCGGGCGAGGGCACGGGGTTGGGCATCGCCTCGATGCGCACGCCGGGCAGCCGCATCCGGTCGCGGTACGCGCCGGCGTCGGCCTCGGTGGTCGTGGTGAGGGCGTCCAGGCGCGGGTAGACACGGCTCAGTTCGCGGCTCAGGGCGTCGGAGTGCGTGTCGAGCGTGAGGTGCTCCTGGCCGACGCGCAGCGGGCCGCGGCGGGTCTGCCGGGCCAGGTGGACGTTGAGGCCGGGCCGGGTGCCCACGACGACGTCGGCCTCGACGCGGGCCAGGTGCTCGGCGATCCGGCGGTCGGTCAGCGCGCTGTACTGGTCGTAGCGTCCCTCGCTGCTCGGGAAGAACGACGCGGCCTTCTTGGCGTCCGGGTCCTCCCCCTCGTAGCCGTCCGAGTCCTTGCGGAGGTCGACGAGGTGGCGCACCCGCACGCGCGGGTCAGGCGCGAAGACGGGCTTGTCACGGTGCCGGAACACGGAGACGACTTCCACGTCGTGCTGCTCGGCCAGGGCGTTGGCGAGGTTGTACGTGGTGCGGATCGTCCCTCCGATCCCGTACGCATTGTGAATCAGGAAAGAAATCTGCATGCGTCCCCGTATCCCACCATTCCTCGCGGACAGGCCCGAACAGCCCGAGTACTCCGCCTACCGGTTGATGAGACAGAGATGTCACCGCGAGGGTTGTTCTTCATCATCATGTTGTTCCAGAACAGTTGCCTCATTGGTAGGCAATTTCAGGAACCGTTTGGCCATTTCGTCCATCAGGGACGCATCACGGCTGGTAGGAGAGTTGCGGGACGTCAAAGCACGTACGGCTCATGTCACCGTTCTGGGTGACCCAGCCTTTGCCGTCGATCCAGCGGGCGACCGAGAGGCAGGTCCTTCTGGTGGCCGGTGGCGTGGACAGCGCACGGTACGTCACCGGGAGCAGGAGTCCGTCGGCCGTGTACGGGGTGTCCCTGCTCATGAAGCGGTCGACGCACGCGCGCGTGGCGTCGCCTCCGTCCTTCAGGCAGGAGCGCGCCGCGTCCGTGAACCACATGGCGGCGGCCCAGCCCTCCAGCTGCCACTGCGTGTGCGTCTTCAGCCCCTTGGTCGCGGCGCGGAAGGCCCGCACGGCACGATGCCCGGTGTCCTCGAAGTTGCGGCTCGCCCCGGTCACCCACAGGGAGTCGCGGCAGTGCGGGGAGTCCGCGTAGTCGGTGGCGACGGCGGACGTCCAGTTCTGTACGTTCGTGACCTTCGCGGTGACGCGGGCGCCGACCTGGTCCATGGCCTTGCAGAGCTGGGCGTTGCCGTGTGCGTCGATCGCGTCGAAGACCAGGTCGGCCCCCTGGTCCTTGAGATCCGCGGCGGCGGCACGGAAGTTGGGCAGCGCGAAGTCGACCTGTTCGGTGACCACCTTGTAGCCCTCGGCCCGCAGCCCCCGCGTCACGAGCCGCGCGTACGCCGCCGACGCCGCCTGGTTGTACGAGACGACGGCCGCGGTGCGCGCGCCCTGCTCGCGCTTGAAGTAGCGGTAGACCTCGGTGCCGCCGTAAAGCTTCCCGGACCAGCCGGGCGTGCCGTCGCGGGGCGCGAGGCTGCCGTAGATGCCGTACAGGTGGGCGTAGGTGTCGTACGCCGCGCCGATCGGCTGGCCGCCGACGTCGGGCACGCGCGCGCGGGACACCTGCTGCGCACCCGCGTAGTCCAGCGACGTGGTGGCCACCAAGGCGACGACCTTGTCCTCGTCGATCAGCTTGTGCACGCATTCGTTGTTGCCGACGCCGCTGCCGCCGTCGTCGCACAGGTGCATCTCCACACGCCGCCCCTGGATGCCGCCTTCGGCGTTCAGGTTCCGGAAGTACGCCTGTGCGCCGTCCCGGGTGTCGGTGAAGGTGGCGCCGCCGACCGGACTCGTGGCGCTGGTGACGATCCCGACGCGGATCGGCGCCGACGCGTGCACCGGCGCACGGGAGGCGGCTCCGTGGTCGAAGTCGCTCTCCGGTAGCCGGGAGCCGCAGGCCGTCAGCGCGAGAAGGACGAGCCCGGCCGCCAGCGCCTCAGCAGCCCGGGCCCGGCGACGCATTGCCGCTCAACTGCACCAGTGCGCACAGGGTCTTGACCGACACCTTCCAGGTCCCGCCCTGCTCGACGGAGGTGCCCTTCGCGCCGGGCAGCACCGTCGCGCCCTTGAGGGCCAGCGAGTACGTCACGTCGGCGGCGGTCGGCGAGGTGAACGCGATCTTGTCGACGTTCGCCTGCACCTGTCCCCCGCGCTTGTCGCCGTTGAAGCTCTCCAGGACCTGCCCCATCCGGTCGCCGTTCTCCAGGACGTTCCGCTTCTCCTTCAGCGGCACGGCGGGGTCGAAGAACTTCTTCCAGTTCGCCTCGATCTCCTTCTCGGCCGCGGCCTTGTCCTCGGGCGCGGCCGCGGCCGGGGCCTTCGAGGACGGCTCCTTGGCGGAGGGTTCCTGCGAGGTCGGGGTCGGCGGGTCGCTCTCGTTGCCTCCGCTGTCGTCGCCGCATGCCGTCAGGGCCGGTCCGAGTGCCAGGGCCGCGACGAGGGCGAGGGCCGCGCCCCGCCCGCGGCCCTTCCTGAGGTTGCTCCCGAGAACCATCTGGCTCACCACCGGGTGTCGGTCCGGACCTCGACTGCGCCCGGAGCTTTCAGGGTTGGCCTGCAGAAGGCATAGTGCAAGCGATCGGCCGACAAGACCAGACACAGGCAGCAGACAGGCAGACACCCGACGCCAGGACCTGGGGGCCACCGATGCGCACTGCTCGACCACGCACCGTGCGCCCCGTCCTGTGGGCGGGCCTCGCCGCGCTCGCCGCCGGGGCGGTGCTGTGCGTGGCCGGCTGGTACGGGATGTCGGGCGAGCGCTTCGCCGAGCGGCAACTGCCCTATCTGGCCTCGTGCACAGTGCCCGGCGCGGCCCTGATCGTCGCGGGCACGGTCCTGCTCACCCATGCCAGGAGCGCCCTGGCCACGTCCCGGGTGGAGGAGCTGTACGCGCTGCTGGTCGCCGTCGGTCCGGACGGGTCGCCGCAGGACCCCGGCCCGCTCGCGTCGAGCGAGGCGCTGCTCATGATCCCCGGCGGCACGCTGTGGCACCGCGCGGACTGTCCGCTCGTCGCGGGCAAGCCCGAGGCGGTGCCCGCCGACGCACGGGCCATCACGGCCGACGGCCTCGGCCCGTGCCCCATCTGCGAGCCGCCCGCGGGGAGTTGAGGCGTGTCCTCACTGACGTACGACCTCACGCTGGCGGGTCTCTCGGTGGGTGCGGCGGCGGCGCTCACCGGGACGGGCCTGATCGTCACCCATCGCGCGACCGGCGTCCTGAACTTCGCGCACGGTGCGCTCGCGATGCTCTGCGCCTATCTGCTGCGGCAGTTCGTGGTCGTCTGGTCCTGGCCGCTGTGGGCGGGCGCGGCGCTGGTCCTCCTGGGCGTCGCCCCCGCGCTCGGACTCGCCCTGGAACGAGGGGTGTTCAGGCGGCTGGCGCACGCGGGCAACGACCCGGCACACACCCTCGTCGCCTCCCTCGGCGTCTTCGTGCTGCTCGTCGGGGCGGCGGCCCTGCTGTGGGGCACGGGCGCGCAGGAGGACGCGCCGACCCTGCTCGCGGCGGATCCGTGGGGGCAGCTCGCGGTGGCCTGTGCGCTCGCGGTGGCGGTGGGGGCGGTGACCCGGTGGACCCGGTTCGGCGGGGAGCTGCGGGCGGTCGTCGACAACCGGCGGCTCGCCGTCCTCGGCGGCATCGACGCGGACCGGGTCGCCGCGGCGGGCTGGGCGTTCGGCTCGTTCACGGCGGGCCTCACCGGCGTCCTGCTGGCCCCCTACGTACGCCTCGACCCGTACGGGCTACCGCTCTTGGTGATGGAGGTCGTGGCCGTGGCGGTCGCGGCGCGGATGCGGTTCCTCTCGGTGGCGGTGCCGGTGGCGCTGGTGATCGCAGTGGCGCAGAGCCAGCTGACCCGCGCGCACACCGGCGGGTGGGCGGAGCCGCTGCTGCAGGCGGTCGGGGCGAATCTGTTCGTGGTGGCGCTGCTCGTCGCGGCGCTCGCGCTGCCGGGGATCGGCGGCCGCGGGGCCCTGCCCCGGGCCACGACGCGTCGCGTGGTGCCGGCGCCACCGGGGGTGTGGCCCGTGGTGGCGGTGCTGTTCCTGCTGCCGCTGGGCTTCGCGGGTTCGGACCTGCATACGTCGATCCAGGTTCCGGCGCTGGCCCTGATCCTGTTGTCGCTGGTCGTGGTGACGGGCCGCGCGGGCCAACTGGCGCTGGGGCAAGGGGCGTTCGCGGGGCTGGGAGCCCTGTTCGCGACGCTGGCGGTGCTGGGCAGATTCCCCGGGCTCCCCCGCCTGTCCGGCCTGGTGGCGCTGTTGCTCGCGGTGGTCCTCGTGGCCCCGCTCGGGCTGCTGACCGCCGTGCCCGCGATGCGACGGCACGGCCTCGCCCTGGCGCTGGCCACGTTCGCCGTCGGGGTGGGAGTGAGCCGGTTCGTGTTCGCGCAGCCGTACGCGGCGTCGGGCCTGGCACCCGGCAGGCCCGCCGGATTCGGCGACGACCGAGCCTTCTACGTACTCGAACTCGCCCTGCTGGCAGCCGCGTTGTTCTTCGTGGCCGCATTGCGGCGGGGCCGGGTCGGCCGGGCGCTGGCCGCGGTGCGGGACCACGAGGCGGGGGCGTCGGCGG
>NZ_JAAGMG010001216.1 GCF_010548525.1 Streptomyces sp. SID14478 | reverse complement strand
TCCAGCGGCAGGTTGAGCACGACCGTGCAGCGCTCCTGAACGGCTTGGCGCACGGCCGCGACGGCCTGTGCGACGGCGTCTGCCGCCGACGTCACCCGGGCGCTTCGGGCACCGACGGCGTGCGCCAACGCCTCTTGGTCCACACGGAAGTTGGAGTGCGCCCCGGACGCCTCCGCCGCGAGGACGACGAGCGGCGTACGGCTCTTCGCCGCCTCACCGATCCCGGTCATCGCGTTCGTCAGGCCGCACCCCTGGTGCACGCTGACCGCCGTCACGGCGCCGCCGACGCGGGCGCACGCGTCGGCCA
>NZ_JAAGMG010001172.1 GCF_010548525.1 Streptomyces sp. SID14478 | reverse complement strand
CACGCCGGGGACGGCGGCCGAGCGGCGGGAGGGGCGCCGGTAGCTGTGGTTCTCGCCCGTCCCCGGCGCGCCCGCCGCCGAGCGGATCGCGGCCCCGAGCAACTGCCGCCAGGGCTGCGGCGGATGGAACGCCTCCTCGGCCCAGCGCCGCCAGCCGTCCGGCGCGTCACCGGGCCTGCCCTTGATCCCCTCGGCGACGCGGAAGCGGACCGCGTCCCGCTGCTGGCGGGTCAGCCCGTTCGCCCCGTCCGGGCCCAGCTCCCACGGCCTGCCGTGCCCGTCGGCGCCGCTGCCGCAGTCCAGCCAGGCCAGATCCCCGGCGAGCCCCGACATCGACGCCGTGCGCAGGTACTCCTCCATGAGCAGCCCGTCGGGCAGCCGCAGCAGCGACGGCAGCACCGCCCCCGCGGGCCGGGGCAGCCCGTCCCCGTAGATGTCGTCGTTGATCTCGAAGTCGGCGGCGATGTTGCGCCGCAGCGGCTCACCGGGCCCGTGCTCCTCGTGAGCGCGGGCATACCGCTCGCCCCGCCCGTGGTGGTCCCGCAGCAGATGGGAGACCTCGTGCACCCAGACGCCCGCCAGCTCCTGCACCGGGGTGCGGGCCACGAAGCCCGGGGAGACGTAGACGCGCCAGTACGCGTCGACGCCCATCGTGGGCACCGAGCTGTCCGCGACGATGTGCAGGGCGAACAGCGCGGCGGCCAGGTAGGGGCGGACCCGCACCGCGTGCAGCCGGGCGGCCAGCAACTTCTCCATGTCCAGCGGGAGTCCGGGCCCGGTGTCCCGGGTGACCGGCGGCTTCGGCAGGGTGGCCCGCACCGGGCGCGGCGGCGCCGGCCGCGACATCGGCCGCGGCACCGGCCCTGCCGTCTTCCTCGGC
>NZ_JAAGMG010001135.1 GCF_010548525.1 Streptomyces sp. SID14478 | reverse complement strand
GCCTGCGCGCGCAGCGCGGCCTCCGACTTGGCCGACAGCAACCACGGCGCGGGCAGCGCCGGTGAGGCCGGCTCCGCCTGCAGCGCGCCGGCATCCGGTTCCGTCGCAGGGTCGGCGGCATCCGCGCGCGGCGCCTCTTCGAGGATCACGTGCGCGTTGGTCCCGCTGATCCCGAAGGACGACACACCCGTACGCCGCGGACGGTCGAGCTCCGGCCACCGCTGAGCCTGCGTCAGCAGCCGCACCGTGCCCGCCGACCAGTCGACCTCCGGTGTCGGCTCGTCCACGTGCAGCGTCGAGGGCATGACGCCCTTGCGCATCGCCGTCACCATCTTGATGACGCCCGCGACACCCGCCGCGGCCTGCGTGTGACCGATGTTCGACTTGAGGGAACCCAGCCACAGCGGGTTGTCGTCGCCCCGGGCCTGGCCGTACGCCGACAGCAGCGCCTGCGCCTCGATCGGATCGCCCAGCCGCGTGCCCGTGCCGTGCGCCTCCACGGCGTCCACGTCGGACGCCGACAGCCGCGCGTCCGCCAGCGCGGCCCGGATGACCCGCTCCTGGGCGGGCCCGTTCGGCGCGGTCAACTGGCTGCTCGCACCGTCCTGGTTCACCGCGGAACCACGCAGCACCGCCAGCACCCGGTGCCCGCTGCGCTGCGCGTCCGACAGCCGCTCAAGGACCAGTACGCCCACGCCCTCGGCCCAGCCCGTGCCGTCCGCGGACGAGGAGAACGCCTTGCACCGCCCGTCCGGCGCCAGCCCGCGCTGGCGGGAGAACTCCACGAACGTGCCGGGGGTCGCCATCACCGTCACACCGCCGGCGAGCGCCATCGCGCACTCGCCCTGGCGCAGTGACTGCGCGGCGAGGTGGAGTGCGACGAGCGAGGACGAGCAGGCGGTGTCGACCGTCACCGCCGGGCCCTCCAGCCCGAAGGTGTACGCCAGCCGGCCCGAGGCGACGCTGCCCGCGCTGCCGGTCAGCATGTAGCCCTCGAAGCCCTCGGGGGTGTGCGGGCGCGAGCCGTAGTCGTCGTACATGACGCCCGCGTACACCCCGGTACGGGTGCCCTTCAGCGTGGTCGGGTCGATGCCCGCGTGCTCGAAGGCCTCCCAGGACGTCTCCAGCAGCAGCCGCTGCTGGGGGTCCATCGCCGCCGCCTCGCGAGGACTGATGCCGAAGAACTCGGCGTCGAAGCGGTCCGCCTCGTACAGGAAGCCGCCTTCGCGGATGTACGAGGTCCCGAGGTGGTCGGGGTCCGGGTCGTACAGGTTCTCCAGGTCCCAGCCGCGGCCCTCGGGGAAGGGGCCGACCGCGTCCCGTCCGGCGCTCAGCAGCTCCCACAGGTCTTCGGGGGAGGCGACCCCGCCGGGGAGCCGGCAGGCCATGCCCACGATCGCGATCGGCTCGTGGGCGCGCTCCTCCAGCTCCTGCACACGCTGACGGCTCTCGCGCAGGTCGACCGTTGCCCGCTTGAGGTAGTCGCGAAGTTTCTGCTCGTTGCTCATGTCTACCTGCCGAGTTCGGAGTCAAGTGCTGCGAAGAGTTCGTCGTCGGTTGCCAGGGCGACGTCGGCGCCATCGGGGCCGCCGTCCACCGTCCGGAGCAGGCCGCGCAGTTGCGCGGCGTACGTGCCTGCCGTTCCCTCGCCGTCCGACGGGCCGGCGGCCGACAGGGCGGCCTCGAGGGCGTCCAGGGCCGCCTGCACCGGATCCGCCGCCTCGCCGACCAGCTCGCCCCGCAGGAATTCGGCGATGGCCCGGGTGGTCGGGTGGTCGAAGACGAGCGTGCTGGGCAGCCGCAGTGCGGTGGTGGTGTTCAGCCTGTTGCGCAGTTCGACGGCGGCGAGGGAGTCGAGGCCCAGGTCCAGCAGTCCGCGCTCGACGTCGATCGTCCGCGGTGCCGGGTGGGCCAGGACGATGCCGACCTGTTCCCTGACGAAGTCGAGCAGCAGCCGCTGCTGCTCTTCCCCGTCCAGGCCCGTGAGCCGCTGCGCCAGCGGGATCTCCGTGGCGGCGGGGGCGCTGCGGGCGAGGCGGCGCTCGGTGCGCACCAGGCCCCGGTACAGCTCGGGCAGTGCGTCGCCCAGACCGCGCAGTGCCGCGAGGTCGAGGGCCACCGGCGCGAGCACCGGCCGGGGCTCCTCCTGTGCGGCCAGGGCCGTGTCGAGGGCCGCGAGTGCCCGGTCGGTCGGCATCGGCAGGATGCCGTTGCGGGCGAGCCGGGCCCGGTCGGCACGGTCGAGGTCGCTCGCCATGCCGTCCTGCCACATGCCCCAGGCGAGGGACACGGCGGGCAGGCCCTCGGCGCGCCGGTGTGCGGCCAGCGCGTCGAGGAAGGTGTTGCCCGCGGCGTAGCCGGCCTGTCCGGCGTTGCCCACCAGGCCGGCGACGGAGGAGAACAGGACGAAGTCCGTCAGCTGTGCTCCGGCGGTCAGTTCGTGCAGGTTCCAGGCGGCGTCCACCTTCGGTCGCAGCACCCGGGCCAGGCTCTCCGTGGTGAGGGCCGCCAGCGTGGCGTCCTCGACGACTCCGGCCGCGTGCACGACCGCGGTGAGCGGGTGCGCGGGCGGGATCGAGGCGAGCAGGCCGGCCAGCGCGTCGCGGTCGGCCGCGTCGCAGGCCGCGACG
>NZ_JAAGMG010001097.1 GCF_010548525.1 Streptomyces sp. SID14478 | reverse complement strand
CGGGCCCTGGCCTGGTAGGCGGGCGCGGTGAGGGCCATGAGCGCCCAGGCCGCGGCGAGGCCGAGCAGGACACAGACCGCGACGGTGAACAGCCGCCCGGCCAGGGCCTGGCGGGGGAGAGAGCGGTGCACGGGGCGGCTCCTATGTCGATCGGTGGAATCCCGGGGCCGAGGCTAGAGACTTATGCGCCGAATGTCCGGAACGCGCGACGCAAGGAGCCCCATGGAGCCGCCCCCTCCGCCCCGGGTAGCCGTCCTGACGGTCACTCACAACCGGTGCGCCACCGCGCTCGCCGCGCTCGACGCCCTCGCCGCGCAGCACGGTCTGCCGCCGGACACCCGGGTCCGCGTCCACCTCGTCGACGCCGGGTCGCACGACGGCACCCCCGAGGCGGTGCGCCGCGCCCACCCCGGCGTCCAGGTGACGGTCGCCGGGCCCGACGTCCTGTGGGGCCAGGGCATGCGCCTGGCCAGCCGCAACAGCCGCGCGGCCGGCAGCCCGGCGCCCACGCACCAGCT
>NZ_JAAGMG010001058.1 GCF_010548525.1 Streptomyces sp. SID14478 | reverse complement strand
CAGCGGTCCCCGCTGCTCGACGCGCTGCTCGCGGCCGGGCTCGACGCCCCGTACTCGTGCCGCGAGGGCGCCTGCAGCGCCTGCTGTCTGCGGGTGGAGTCGGGCGAGGTGAAGATGGCCCGCAACGACGTCCTCGACGAGGAGGACCTCGCCGACGGGTACGTGCTCGCCTGCCAGGCCCTGCCGTTGAGCCCGCGGGTCGAGGCGACGTACGAGTAGGGCGTGTGGGGAAGGCCCCGCCAGCCCTTCGGGCCAACGACGGTACTTTCACCACACGCCCGGGCCTCTCGCGTACTACATCCAGTTCGCCGAGCGGGCCCAGCTCATCAGGCTGTCCATCACGACGGGCATCCCGGGCGAGGGCACCTCGGCGGGCGGTGCGAAGCGGGCCGCGCGCCCGGGCCCGTACAGGTGCGCCCAGACGGCCCGGGCGCAGGTCTGCAGCAGCGGGGCGAGGCGCTCCAGGGTGAGGTGGCCACCCCTGCCCGACACGGAGACGGCGGCGACGGCCCGGCCCGCCCCGCGCAGCGGTACGGCCGCG
>NZ_JAAGMG010001018.1 GCF_010548525.1 Streptomyces sp. SID14478 | reverse complement strand
CCGTCCCTGATGCCGGTCAACTGGCCGCGGCGGGCGACATGTTGCACTCCGCCCGGCGTCCGCTGATCTGGGCCGGCGGCGGCGCCCTGCGGGCCGGCGCCGAGCTCACCGCGCTCGTCGAGGCGACCGGTGCCGGGCTGTTCACCTCCAACTCGGGGCGCGGCACCGTGCCGGAGGACCACCCGCAGGTCATCGGGAACTTCGCGACGACCCCGGCGGGGCGCGCCCTGCTCGCCGACGCGGACGTGCTGCTGACCATCGGCACGCACTTCCGGTCCAACGAGACCGCCGACTACGCACTGCACCTGCCCGCCGCCCACCTCCAGATCGACGTCGACGCGGCGGCGCTCGGCCGCGTCTACCCGGCCGCGCACCCCCTGCACGGCGACGCCGCCGAGGCACTGACCGCCCTGCTCCCCCGGGCCC
>NZ_JAAGMG010000979.1 GCF_010548525.1 Streptomyces sp. SID14478 | reverse complement strand
CCCGAGGGCCGCCGCCCGCCAGGTCTCGCGCGGGCTCTGCGCAGCGGCCATGCCCTGCGCGAGCAACACCACGGCCCGCAGCCGCCCGTCCTCCGCTCCCATTGACCCAGCGTAGGGATATTTCCGGCATTCCGGTGAATTCAGTACGCCCGTACCGGCGACGACCCGGGAGGCACCGGCGTCACTCCCCCGGCCACCGCGGCGCGCGCTTCTCGTTGAAGGCGGCGACGCCCTCGGCCCGGTCGCCGGAGAACGCCACCGACCGCCACGCCGCGTCCTCCACCTCCAGG
>NZ_JAAGMG010000939.1 GCF_010548525.1 Streptomyces sp. SID14478 | reverse complement strand
GGGTACTGCGGTTCGCGCTGGCGCAGACGGCGGCGTGGCTGACGCGCGGGTGGGCGCACGGCGACCTCGCGGAGGGCCGTCTCGCCCGGACCGACAGCCCGCTGGGCTCCCTGCGGTACGCCCTGCCGCCGGTGTCGTTCGACGGTGGACCCACCGACTGGGCGCGTCCGCCCGGGCGATGGGGCACGGACGAGGCCGCGTGGCCGGCGCGTGATTGAGGGGCGGGCGATCCGGATCGCTTTGCGCCAGTTGTTCCACTGCACTTGCCCCGGTCTGCGCCCACTGGTGAAGATCCAGAGGTGAGTTCGATACCGCCGCCCACCGAAATGTCCGTCGCCGCGCCGACGGGTCCCGTCCCCGTGCGCAGACCCGGCGCCGGGCGGGCCGTCGCCGTCGTCGTGCTCGTCGCCGCGGCCGCCCTCATCCCGCTGTTCGGGCCGCGCGCGGCGCTGGAC
>NZ_JAAGMG010000903.1 GCF_010548525.1 Streptomyces sp. SID14478 | reverse complement strand
GCCGTATGCCGCACCTGTCCGAAAATCGCCCCTACTCGGCGCGCTCGGGTGCGAGCAGTTCCAGCGCCTCCTCCCACGGAAAGACCGCCGTCTCACCGGACTTGGGCGTGTGCGGCGTGGCGGAGCTGACCCGTACGCCCATGGCGCGCAGCCTGGCCAGACTCTCGACGTACGCGGGGTGCCGGGCGAGGAAGGAGTTCACGGCGGGGAGGACGGCGGTGGGGACGCCCTGCCCGTACGCCTCGCAGAGGATGCCGAGGGCCAGGGTGTCCGCGATGCCGGCC
>NZ_JAAGMG010000864.1 GCF_010548525.1 Streptomyces sp. SID14478 | reverse complement strand
GAGGCGCTGGGGGAGGGGCAGCACGCGCTGCTGACCGCCGACGCCGGGCAGCAGCGGCGCTACGAGGAGTGGCTCGCCGTGCGGCGGGGCGCCGTGCGGGCGGTGGTGGGGACCCGGGCCGCCATGTTCGCGCCCGTACGGGATCTGGGCCTCGTCGTGGTGTGGGACGACGGGGACTCCCACCACAGCGACGACCACGCCCCCTTTCCGCACGTGCGGGAGGTGCTGGAGCTGCGCGCCACCCGGGACACGTGCGCCTTCCTGCTGGGGAG
>NZ_JAAGMG010000808.1 GCF_010548525.1 Streptomyces sp. SID14478 | reverse complement strand
ACGGCGCCGCGGGGCGGGAGCGGGGCGGCGCGGCGCGGGCTCTGGCGCAGGCGATCCTGGGCGGCGGGGACCGGCTGCACCGGTGAGGCGCCCGGGCCGGATCAGCGCAGCGGCGGCTGGTACGTCAGCTGTTTGACCCGGTGCATGAACGGCGCCGTCTCCACGTGTTCCACGCCCTCCAGGCGCCCCAGCTTCCCGCTGACGTACGCGTAGAGGTCGGCCGTGTCGCGGGCGAGGACGGTGACGACGATGTTCGAGGGGCCCGCGGTCGCGGCGGCGAAGGCCACCTCGTCGTGCGCGGCGAGCGCCCGGCCCACCGCGTCGAGGCGTCCCGGGGACGCGGTGATCCACAGGAGGGCCGCCACCCGGAACCCGACGCGCAGGGTGTCGTACTCGATGTCGATGTAGAGGGCGCGGGAGGCGAGCAGCTGGGCCAGGCGGCGCTTGACGGCGGACTCCGACCTGCCGGTGGCGCGCTGGAGTTCGGGGTAGGTGGCGCGGCCGTCGCGCTTGAGGACGTCGAGGAGCGGGGCGTCGTCCGGGGCGGGCAGGGCGCCTTCCGCGGTGGGGGCGGGCGGGGCGAGCGCCGTGCGCTGGGCGGCGGTGAGCGGGTCGTGCTTGCTCAGCCAGCCCTGGGGGCCGCCGTAGAACCGGTGCAGGATCTGCAGGGCGCGGATCTCCACGATGTGCGGGGTGCGCGGGAGCTTGCCGAGCAGGAGGTCGTCGTGGTCGCCGCGGGTGCGCGGCACCGTCACGCAGACGACCTCCGTGCCGCCCGACGTGAGGCCGATCCACATCGTGTCCGGGCGGCGGGCCAGGGCCGCCGCGATGGTCTCGGCGCCCTCCGGGGTGCAGCGCAGCCGCAGCATCCAGCTGTCGTGGCCGAGCACGTGGCTGTCCTGCAGGCCGACGATGCGCAGCCCGCCGTCCGCGACGAGCCTGCGGTAGCGCCGGGCCACGGTCTGGTCGGAGACGTCGAGGACCTCTGCGATCCGGCTGAACGGGGCCCGGCCGTCCACTTCCAGGGCCTGGAGGATCCGCAGGTCCAGTGCGTCGTAGGAGGTGGAATCCATCTCCGGACCGCCTCTCATGTCGGATTCCGTCGATTCGGTGGCGTTGATCGATGCGATCGGCCGGGTGCGCCTCATCGTACGAAGTAATGGACCGGCCGACGAGCCGGTCGGCGATACGGGAAGGTCGGATTCACGATGCGTACATGGGGGACCCTGACCGCGGTCTGCCTGAGCACGTTCATGCTGCTGCTGGACGTGTCCATAGCCGTGGTCGCGCTTCCGGACATGGCGGGCGCGCTGCACGCCTCGCTCAGCGATCTGCAGTGGGTGATGGACGGGTACGCGCTGGCGCTCGCCGCGCTGCTGCTCGCGACCGGCGCCGCCGCGGACATTCTCGGGCGGCGCCGGGTGCACGTGGTGGGCGTGGTGGTCTTCGCGCTGGCCTCGGCGGCGTGTGGAATCGCGGGCGGGCCCGGGCTGCTGGTGGCCGCGCGGGTCGTGCAGGGCCTGGGCGGC
>NZ_JAAGMG010000762.1 GCF_010548525.1 Streptomyces sp. SID14478 | reverse complement strand
CTGCGCGGCAGCGCCGTCAACCAGGACGGCGCGAGCAACGGACTGGCCGCCCCCAACGGCCCGGCGCAGGAGGCCGTCATCCGGCAGGCCCTCGCCGACGCCCGGCTGTCGGCGGCCGACATCGACGCGGTGGAGGCGCACGGCACCGGCACCCGGCTCGGCGACCCGATCGAGGCGGGGGCGCTGCAGGCCACCTACGGTGCGCAGCGCCGACGCCCCCTCGCGCTGGGCTCGGTGAAGTCCAACATCGGCCACACCCAGGCCGCCGCCGGAGTCGCCGGCGTCATCAAGACGGTCCTGTCGATGCGGCACGGGATCCTGCCGCGCAGCCTGCACGCGCAGGAGCTCTCCCCCGAGATCGACTGGTCGGCGGGGACGATCGAGGTCCAGCAGGAGAACACCGACTGGCCGCGGGGACCGCGCGTGCGCCGGGCCGCGGTCTCCTCGTTCGGCGTCAGCGGCACCAACGCCCACGTCGTCCTGGAAGAGGCGCCGGCAGCCACCGCAGATCCGGCCCGACCGGCCACGCCCAGCGGCCTGGTGACGGACACCGTGGCGCTCCCGCTCTCGGCCCGAACGCCGACCGCGCTCGCCGCGCAGGCCCGCGAACTCGCCCAACTGCTGCGCACCGCACCGGAGACGACCCTTCCCGACACGGCCCGTACGCTCGCGGCCGGCCGGGCCCGCTTCGGCCTCAGGGCCGGTGTCCTCGGCGACGACCGGGACGCGGTGTGCGCGGCCCTCGACGCGCTGGCCGCGGGCGAGGCCGGGGCCGACGTGGTGGCGCCGCGCACGGCGGCCGACCGCAGGGCCGTGCTGGTCTTCCCCGGCCAGGGATCGCAATGGGCCGGCATGGCCCGCGACCTGCTCGACGGGTCGGAGGTCTTCACCGCGTCGATGAAGCAGTGCGCGGCGGCGCTCGCCCCGTACACCGACTGGGACCTGCTCGACACGCTGCGCGGTGCGGGGCCCGAGGACGCGTTCGAGCGGCCCGACGTCGTCCAGCCCCTGCTGTTCGCGGTGATGGTGTCGCTGGCCCGGCTGTGGCAGGCCCACGGCGTCGTACCGGCCGCCGTGATCGGCCACTCGCAGGGCGAGATCGCCGCCGCCTGCGTCGCCGGAGCGCTCGGCCTCGACACCGCCGCGAAGGTCGTGGCGCTGCGCAGCAAGGTGCTGCGCGCACTCAACGGGCAGGGCGGCATGGCCTCCGTCACCGCCACGCCCGACGAGGCCGGGGCCGCCCTCGCGCCGTGGGAGGGGCGGCTCAGCGTCGCCGCGGTGAACGGGCCGCGTTCCCTCGTCGTCGCCGGAGAGGCCCTCGCCCTCGACGAGTTCCTCGGCTCACCGCGGGCCGAGGCCATGTCACCGCGCCGGATCGCCGTCGGCTACGGCTCCCACTCCCCGCAGGTGGAACGGATCGAGCGGGAGCTCGCCGACGAACTGGGCACGATCGAGGCGCGGTCCGCCACCGTGCCGTTCTGCTCCACCGTCACCGGCGGCCTGCTCGACACCGCCGGGCTCGACGCGGCTTACTGGTACCGCAACCTGCGCGGGACGGTCCGCCTCGACGAGGCCGTCCGGCATCTGATGGGCCAGGGCTTCGACACCTTCATCGAGGTGAGCCCGCACCCGGTGCTGCTGTCCGGCATCGAGGGCACCGCCGAGGACCTCGGCCGGGACGACGTCGTCACCCTCGCCTCCCTGCGCCGCGACCGCCCCGGACCGCGCACCTTCCTGCGCGGGCTGCTGGAGGCCCGCGCCGACGGACTGCCCGTCGACCTCGCACCGGCCGCGGGACCCGGCAGCGCGACGGCGCAGCTGCCGACCTACCCCTTCGAGCACTCCTCCTACTGGCCGCGCCCGCGCCACACCCACGGCGACGCCACCGCACTCGGCATGGACCCCGTCGCCCACCCCGTGCTCGCCACGGCACTGGAGACACCCGACGGCGGACACGTCCTGAGCGGGCGGATCGTGCCCGGCAACCAGCCGTGGCTCGCCGACCACTGCGTCGGCGGCCGGGCGCTGCTGCCCGGCAGCGCGCTCGTCGACCTGGCCCTGACGGCGGGCCGGCACGCGGGCACCCCCGCCGTGGAGGAACTGGTGCTCTCCGCACCGCTGGAGCTCGGCCCGGCCACCGCCGTACGGGTCACCGTCGGCGCCGCCGACGAGCACGGCACCCGCACCGTCGACGTGCACGCCCGCGACGCACGCTCCCCCGACACCCCCTGGACCCGGCACGCGAGCGGC
>NZ_JAAGMG010000727.1 GCF_010548525.1 Streptomyces sp. SID14478 | reverse complement strand
GCTTGCGCGGCCGCAGCAGCTCCCAGCGCCTCGGCGAGCCGCGCCGGGACCCCGCGTGCGCGCAGCGCCGCTCCCCACCGCGGAGCCAGCGTCAACAGCGCCCCGGTCGCGAGCACGGACAGCAGGAATCCGTAACTCCGCGCCATCCAGGGGTCGTACAGGACCAGGAGCAGCACCGCCGTGGCCAGCGCCGGGATCAGGGACCTGCGGC
>NZ_JAAGMG010000694.1 GCF_010548525.1 Streptomyces sp. SID14478 | reverse complement strand
GAGGCCGCCTGACACCACCCCGCGCACATCCCCAGGACACCTCGGACCTATCATCGCGTCAGCTCTCACGGGCACCCCAGACGCGCCCGTCTCCGTGGCACGCTCCGGAGGCGGGCGCCCCTTACTGCCGCTTCGCCGCCGGATTCATCGGACCTGCCTCACCCCAGCGCGGCGACCCGCTCCCGGTATCCCCGGACGGGCCCCGC
This sequence comes from Streptomyces sp. SID14478, assembly GCF_010548525.1. Lineage (GTDB taxonomy): Bacteria > Actinomycetota > Actinomycetes > Streptomycetales > Streptomycetaceae > Streptomyces. The sequence continues at coordinate 37 of NZ_JAAGMG010000694.1, read as the reverse complement.
ATCCCGGTAGGGCTCCAACCGCCGCTCGAACTCCCGG
>NZ_JAAGMG010000658.1 GCF_010548525.1 Streptomyces sp. SID14478 | reverse complement strand
GCGGGTGCGGTGCTCGTCAGTGCGGCCGCGGCGCCCGTGGCCGCCGCGGTGGTCAACAGCCGGCGGCGGCTCGGCCGTGCGCCGGGCGCTGGTTCGGTCATGAGGATCACGGTCCTTGTTCGGTCGCTGGGCGGCGGTGACGCGCGGGACGGTGCGACGGAGGAGAGCTGATGCGGTCGGCCCACGTGTCCCCAGAGCGGCTATGGAACGTTTCAGAACGAGAACGTAGGCATCAGCTGTCACCGCGTCAACCTTCGTTTCAGAGTTGGCCGAAGAGGCCGCGTGGGCCGTTCTCTCCTCGCGCCGGGCCGGGCCGTCGCCGTCAGGGTCCTGCCGTCTCGTGCCGTCCCTGGTCCGACCCTGGCGTCTCTTGTGGTCCCTGGTGCGTCAGTCGTGTCGGGTAGTGCAAAAATCCGACTGCACGACGCAAGTAGGCCTCCAACTCGCGGAAATCCAGCACGAATCCCTTGTGGAGCTGCGGCAAGTCGCCCTACTGTCACCGCACTTGCCCGTCACCTCGCACGTTCTCCCGAGAGAATCGAGAACCGGATGTCGTGGTACTCCGCCCGCACGGCCGCGGTACGCCGCCGCGGCCCGCGCCGAAGATCGGTCCGCCTCGCCGCCACGCTGACGGCGGCCGCGACGGGGCTCTGTCTGGGAGTCGTCCCCCC
>NZ_JAAGMG010000578.1 GCF_010548525.1 Streptomyces sp. SID14478 | reverse complement strand
TGGGCCGGGGTCGCGGTGCGCGGGAAGGCCTCCAGCGCGGCGAGGCGGCCGGCGCGGATCTCCATGAACCGGCTGTAGTCGTCGCCGCGGAAACGTCCGCCGGCCCGTACGGAGCCGAGCACGATGGCGCGCTCCTCGCCGGTGAACTCCTTTGCGTTGCCGAGCACTTGGAGCGACTGGTACGCGTCGCGCAGCCGTCCGTCGTGTACGTCGTCGAGTCCGAGGCCGAGCCGGTCGAGCACGGTGATGGTGGTGGTGAAGTAGTCGAAGGTGGCCTTCACCTGGCCGCTGCCGCCGTCCGCGCTTCGGCGGATCCCGGCGAGCCCGCCGAGCCGTCCGAGCGACTCGCGCACGGAGTCCGCGGCGGCGTCGTCCCGTCCGGCGAGTGCGCCGTCGAGGGCGGTGCGGGCGGTGTCGGTGGCCTTGCGCTGCGCGGGCAGCTTCGCGCGGAACTGCCCCACGCCGCCCACGTACCCGGTGGTGAGGCCGCGCTCCTTCTGCAGTTCGTGGACGAGGCCCTGGAGGACGATCTCCAGGCGGGCGTTCGCGGCGGTGGCGGAGGCGTTGCGGTAGCCGGAGACCTGTTCGGCCGCGAAGACGCCGAGCAGGGCGAGCAGTACGGCGAGGGCGAGTCCGAGGATGCGCAGGAGGCGCGTACGGATGGTTCTGGGCCGGGCGGAGAGAGCGGGAAGGGACGATACGAGATCCACTGAAGTGCCTTATGGAGAGGGCGAGTTGACGGGGCAGAAACGGTGCTTCTGCGCCCGGCCAACGAGCCCCCTGTGAATCCGGTCACCGGATCATGTGTTTGTTTTACGCCCCGGAAACGAGCCCTGGACCGGTGCGCAGGTGACCGGCCTCACCCGTTCGGGCCCACTCCTGCCCGTATACAGGGCCAGCGCCTCACACCCCGCAGTCGCAGCAGGAGCAGCAGTCACAGCAATCGCACACATCGCAGCAGTCACCGCCATCACCACAGGCGTGGCAGGCCCCCTCGCGTTTCTTCCGCGACCAGGGCCCCTCGAACTCCTCGGCGCAGCACACCTTGCAGGTGCAGCACAGCCCGACCGCGACGGCGCACCCGGCGAGCAGGCCACGCTTGCCGGGCTTCGGCGGCGGGAAGGACGGCCCGCCCCCGCCACCGAACCCTCCGGGGCCTCCGGGACCGCCCGAACCTCCGCCCCCATAGGGATTGTTGGACGTGTACGCACCCGAGCCGGACGGCGCGTACGGGCTGCCCGGCGCCCCCGTGGGCACCCAGCCGTCCGGCCCGCCGCCCTGGGGCGTGGACGCGGACCCCGC
>NZ_JAAGMG010000505.1 GCF_010548525.1 Streptomyces sp. SID14478 | reverse complement strand
GTGCCGGGCCGCTTCTCCACCGACAGCCGCGTGCACATCACGAGCAGCACGTCGCCCACGCGCGCGTGCCGCTCCCGTACGACGGCGTCCGCGGCCCCGGGCCGGCAGCGTTGGAGGTCGACTCCAAGCGGTGCCCGCACGACGTTGCGGGCGCCGATGCGGACGAACTCGCGCTCAGCCCACTCGGTGGTGCACACCACGCGCGCGTAGGCGTGCGCGGTACGGGAGTTGAGCACGTCGGCGGCGCGCCGCGCGGCCCGTTCCGGCACGCCCCAGGTGCGCAGGACGCCGTGCGCGGTCTCGTGGGACACCATCACGGCGGGCACCCGGGCGCGCCGCGCCCACTCACCGGTCCAGCGCAGGGTCGTACGGTCGGAGACCTCCAGCCGGTCGGGCCGCAGCTCCGCCAACAGCCGTGCCACACGCCCACGTTCGGTCAGGACGCGGTAGCCGCCGGTGCCCGGCAGCGGCGCCCCCGGGAGCGTGATCACACGGCCCTGGGCGGTGTCCAGGTCCGAGAACCGCTCCCCCGGCACGATCAGCACCGGCTCGTGCCCGGCCGCCCGGTACCCGGCCCCCAACTCCCTGAGCGCGGTACGCAGTCCGCCCGAAGCAGGGGCGACGAAGTTCGCAAGCCGCACGATCCGCAGCCCCGCGCTCATGCCGCCACCATCGTGCGCGCGTCGAGCACCTCGGCGTAGTGCTCGACGAGCAGGTCCCCGACGGCCTGCCAGGTGCGCCCCGCGACGG
>NZ_JAAGMG010000459.1 GCF_010548525.1 Streptomyces sp. SID14478 | reverse complement strand
ACGTACGCCCTGCTGCGCGGCCTCGACGCCTGCGTGGTCCTCGCCGAACAGCGGCTGCCGCCCGGCCTGCGCCGCGCCGGCGCGGGCGGGCCGACGGTGCTGGTGCACGAACTCCGGCGCGGGGCCGTGGTGTTCAGCGCAGAGGCCGCTGAGCTTTCGCCGTCGGGAGGATGAGCACCGTGCCGGCGTTGAGCCGGTCCGGGTGCGATCCGACCATCTTCCGGTTGGCCCGGTACAGCGCCTGCCAGCCGCCCTTGACCTTGAAGCGGCGGGCGATCGAGGCGAGCGTCTCGCCGCGCTGCACCACGTGGACGCGCCCGTCGAGCCGGTACGCCTTGGAGCACTCGGGCCAGGCCCGCCAGCCCTGACCGCTCACCACTTTCTCGGCGATCGCGATCTGCTCTTCCCGGGTGGCGAGGTCGGCGCGCGGCGCGTACTTGAGTCCGCCGTACTCCTCCCAGGTGGGCTGCCAGAACTGGAGCCCGCCGTAGTAGGAGTTGCCGGTGTTCTCCGCCCAGTTCCCGCCGCTCTCGCACTCGGCGAGACAGGACCACGGCCACTGCTCGCGTGCGCAGTCGTAGGACGTGTCGGCGCGGGGGCCGGGGGCGGGTGGCGGGGCGGCGGTGGAGGCGGAGGCGACGGCCGGCACGAGGGCCAGGGCGAGCAGTCCGCCCAGCAGGGCCGCGGCCCCGC
>NZ_JAAGMG010000416.1 GCF_010548525.1 Streptomyces sp. SID14478 | reverse complement strand
CGACGAGGCCGCCCTTGCCCTCGTACTCGATGGCGGGACCGAGGCCGCCGGCGGCGAGGGTCCGCCACAGGCGGCCGGAGAGCAGGGCGAGGTCCAGCTCGGGCCCCGGCTCCTTGTCCGACACGAGGATGTTGCCCTCGCCGGCCCCGGTGGTGCCGCCGGCCACGCCGCCGCGGTCCACGAGGATCACGCGCAGGCCGGCGGCGGCCGCGTAGGAGGCGCATGCGGCGCCCACCATCCCGGCGCCGATGACCACGACGTCACAGGCGGATCGCTTGCTCACCGCAGTAATATGTCACATACCTCTGATGCCGCCCAGAGGTCGTGACCCGAGCGCGCGGACGTGAACTCCGTTCGAAGCAGGCGCTGTTGAGCCCTCCGTCCGCAGGGCTCGCTCTCAGACCCCGGTGACCTTGCCGCTCGCCTGCAGTTCGTAGACCAGGGTGACCGTGCGGCGGCCGCCGGGCGGGAGCGTGACGTCCCAGCGGGCGATGCCCTCGGCGTCGAGCGCGTCGGGGGCGGGGGAGCAGGCCTCCTTGCGGAGACGGACCTCGACCTGGGAGACCTCGGAGACCGGAATCCGCTCCCGCACCGTGACCACGCGTTCCCCCGGTTCGTCCGGGGCGGAGAAGCGGGACAGGTGCAGCCGGACCGTGCGGGTGAGCACCGTCTTGTGGGTCAGGCCGGAGGTGTCGCGCAGCTCCTGCGTCTCCCGGATCACCCGGTACGTGTCCGCGCTGCCGAACGCCAGCTCGGCGGGGGCGCCCGGCGCGGTGAAGGCCAGGGTGCCACGGCCGGTGAAGCCACTGCCGCGCACCAGCTCCACGGGCCCGGCGAGCAGCGCGTGGCCCGAGGAGTTGGTGAACCGCACCACCTCCGTGACCAGCGGGGAGAGTTCGGGCGCGCAGGCGTACTCGCTGTGCGCGGCGGTGACGGAGGTGGTGAGCGGCACCCGGTGGGCGCGCCCGTCGCCGGGCACCGACACCGGAGCGCCGGCGTGCAGGACGCGGGCCTCGCCGCCGTCGTCCACGCCCGGCAGACCCGGGACCGGCCGCGGTCCGAGCTCGGCGATCTCCTCCTCGCGCAACTCCACGTCGACCGTGCGGCGTTCGTCGGCCGACCGGTCCCGCAGGGTGAGCCGGTCCGCGACGAGTTCCGGCGGGCTCGTGGCCCGGGCCGAGCGGGCCGTGGACAGCGTCAGGTGGACGTCGGACCAGTCCTCGCCGGTGCGCTGCCACACCATCGCGTCGGTCTGCAGGGCCAGTTCGCCACCGCCGACGGTCGCACGGTAGGCGGGGCGCCACGCGACGCAGGGCGTGAGATGGCCGAGGCGCACCGTGGCCGTCCCCGCGGTCGCCGCCCGTACGGTCAGTTCGACGTGGGCGGTCAGTTCGGCCGGGGTCTGCTCGGCGAGGTGCAGGGCCTGCTCGGTGCGGCTCAGCTCGGCCGCGAGGGAACGCAACCTCCGCTCCACGGTGTGGAGTTCGTCCTCGTGCGTATCGCGCTCGGCGTGCACCCGGTCCAGCTCATGGGCCCAGCGGGCAGGTTCGGCCTCGCCGTGGCCCGTCCCTTCGCCGATGTCGCGCAGCAGGTCGGCAGTGAGTCCGCCGAGCAGGTCGAGGCGGGCCCGGAGCCGGTCGCGCCGTTGTTCGAGCCCGCGTTGTTCCTCCGTCAGGGCGTGGGCGTGCCGGCGCAGGGCGGAGTCGTCGTCGGTCGGCGGCTGCGGGGCGCGCGGTGTCCACGCGCGCACCAGCCGCACGTCGAGGACGGCGGCGTCCGGCGCTCCGGTGAGTGCGGCGTGCAGGCTGCGGTCGACGGCGAGCGCGCTGACCGGGCCGAGGAGCAGCCGCTGGTCACCGGCGGTCACCTGCACGGTGGCGGTGCGCTCGACGTGGGCGCGGTCCTCCATGCAGGTCACCGAGGTGACCGGCAGGGGAGTCGGCGCTGCGGGCTGCGATGAGGTCGGCGGTGTGTGCATGGCGGGTGTCAGCTCCTCCGGTTGCCGCCGTCGAGGGCCTTGGCGGCCGGGATACGGATCTCGTAGCCGCCTTCGAGCACGGTGGTGGAACCCGCGGGCAGCTCCACGCGCCGCACACGGGTGCCGGGCGCGTGCTCCCGTGCCCCCTCGGTGCCGTCCGCGGGGCGTGTCCACTCGCCCCGTTCCTCGATGCGGACATCGGAGTCCGAGGTGACGGGGACGCGTTCGCGGACCTCGACGGTGACCGGCCGGGTGAGCCGGTTGGCGAGTTCCACGTGGACCCGGTGGTCCAGCACCGTCGTCGTCCCGCGCAGGCCCGTGGTCGTCTCGCGCAGTTCGGTGCGGCGGGCGGCGCGCAGCGCCTCGGCAGGACCGAGCCCCACCCGGCCGGTGCCGCCGGGCGCGAGGGTGGGCAGTGCCGTGGTCGGCAGATGATCGCCGTCGACCGTGATGTCGACGGGACCGGCCAACAGGGCCTGGTCGGTGGTGTTGGAGACGACCAGCGTCGCGTACACGGTCTCGTCGACGGACGGTACGCAGACGTACTCGGTGCGCAGGGCGACGGGGAGCCGGGTCACGGTCACGGTGTGCCAGGTGCCGTCGGAGGGGATGTCGGCGGGGGCCGAGGCGTCGTAGCGGTGGTCGAAGGAGCCGGCCGACACGCGGGGCCGCACCGCGTGTCCGGGCAGTGCCAGCGCGCCGACCGCCTCGGCGCGGCGCCGGTACTCCCCGGCCACCGCGTCGGTGGGGGAGCCC
>NZ_JAAGMG010000372.1 GCF_010548525.1 Streptomyces sp. SID14478 | reverse complement strand
CGGGTCTGCGGGCAGCTGCACGAGGCGGCGCGGCGCAGCCTCGGGCCCGGGCAGGGGGAGTTGGACCGGGCGGCGTTCGAGGAGCTGTTCCCGTGGGGTGTGCGCGGCGGGGTGAGCGGATGGGCGTCCGCCGTGCTCGCGGAGGGGGTGCTGGTGCCCGCGGGCAGCGGGTACCGGTTCGCGCACGAGGAGGTCGCCGACTGGATCCAGGGGATGCACCTGGACCTGGACGCGGCGCTGGACGCGCTCGTCTTCCGGCGGCGCGGCGGGGGCTCCGTGCCGGTGCCGCGGCACCGGGCGGGGCCCGTGGTGCGGGCGCTTCTCCTGGTGGAGCGGCAACAGGGGTGCGCCGAACTCGGGGCGAAGCTGGGGGAGTTGGCCGACTGGTTCACCCCGGGTGAAGGTGCCGGGCGGCAGAGCGGCCGTGGCGGCAGCGAGGCGAGCTGGTGGGCCGCGCATCTGGTCGGTGAGGTGCTGCTCCGGGTACGGGACGCCGCCGCCCATCTGCCCGTACTCGAAGGGCTTGCCGACGCCGGAGCCTTCGGGCCCTGGTTCTGGACCGCCCTGGACGTGGACGACGACGTACGGTTCGCGCTGCTGCGGCGGCTCGTCCTGCACGACGACGCGGCGCCGGGCGGGCGGTACCTCGACGCCGTCGCCGAGGCCCTCGCGGCCGACCCCAGGCGGGCGCAGCGGCG
>NZ_JAAGMG010000331.1 GCF_010548525.1 Streptomyces sp. SID14478 | reverse complement strand
GCGCGGTTCGGCGGAGATGTGTCCGGCGCGCTGCGGCAGGCGGCGCGGGAGCCGGGGGCCGAGGGGTTGCACGGGCTCGCCGCGTGTTGGCGGGTGGCTGTGGACCGGGGTGCCGGACTCGCGGCCGGACTCGAACGGCTCGCGGGGGCCTTGCGGGCGGAGCGGGATCAACGGGCAGACCTGACAGCCCAGTTGGCCGGGCCGTGGTCGACCGCGGTGATGTTGGCGGGGCTGCCGGTGCTGGGGCTGCTGCTCGGATCGGCGTTGGGGGCACGGCCGTTGAAGGTGCTGCTGCACACCGGGGCCGGGTTCGGGTGCCTGGTGGTGGGTGGAGTGCTGGAGGCGGCGGGGCTGTGGTGGGCGGTGCGGATCGTGCGCGGCGCGGAGGGGGTGAAGGGCTGAGGGATTGAGAGGCCGAGAGGCCGAGAGGCCGAGGGGCCGAGGGGCCGAGGGGCCGAGGGGCCGAGGGGC
>NZ_JAAGMG010000284.1 GCF_010548525.1 Streptomyces sp. SID14478 | reverse complement strand
CGGCGTGGGCGGAGGCCGCCGCGAGGAGCGGGGCGGCGAGCACGGCGCCGGCGGCCGCGGCCTTGACGACCGTACGGCGGCGCGGGGCAGGAGAGGCGGATATGTCTTGCGGAAGTCGACTGGTCACGAGGGGTCAGATTACTGACCGGTACATGCGAAGAGCGGGCGAACTCGCAAGAGTTCGCCCGCTCTTCGGCTGTGCGTCAGGTGGCGCAGGTCAGCCCTTGAGGGCCTTGTCCACCGCGCTGTTCCAGGCGTCGACCGTGCTCGGCGCGTTGTCGCCGTCGGAGCCGGTGATCTTCTTGCCGTCCAGGACGAAGGCCGGGGTGCCCTGGACGCCGTACTTGTTGTCGTCGAACTGCTTCGACATCGTCAGCGCCCACTTGTCGTAGGTGCCGTCCTTGACGTCCTTCTGGAAGGCCTTGTCGTTCTTCAGTTCCGGGACGGTGTTCGCGATCTTGATGAGGTACGCGTCGTCCTTGAACTTGTCGGTGGTCTCCTCCGGGTGCCACTTCTTGGAGTAGAGGGCCTCCTTGTAGTTCCAGAAGGCGTCCTTGGAGACGTTCAGGGCGGCGCCGAGCGCGCTGAGCGCGTTCTTCGAGCCCTCGCCCTGGAGGTTGGTGTCCAGGAAGGTGGCACCGACGTACTGGATCTTGTACTTGCCGTCGTCCATGTCCTTCTTGACCGTCGGGCCGACGGTCTGCTCGAAGGCGGCGCAGACGGGGCAGCGCGAGTCCTCGTAGGCGATGATCGTCTTCTTGGCGGAGTCCTTGCCGAGGGTCACCGTGGTGTTGTTCTTGCCCGAGGTGTTCTTGGGCGCGACCAGGGCGTCGTCCTTGGCGGCCTCCCAGTAGGAGGGCTTGTTGCCCTGCATCACGAAGTAGCTGGCGACACCGGCTATCGCGAGGACACCGACGATGGAACCGGCGACGATCGCCGTCCGCTTCGCCTTGTCCTTCTTGGCCTGGCGCTCGCGCTCGATCCGCAGCCGCTCGCGGGCCGCCGTCTTCGCCTGCTGGCTGTTGCGCTTGCTCATGATCTGTTGCTCCGTGGGTGGGAAAAGGTGCGGGGGACTGTCGTGCGCGGGCTCAGACGGCCAGGCACGGCGGCCCGCGCCGCCCCACGGAGTGCAGGGCGATCCGGCTGCGGGCGACCCGCACGCGGGCG
>NZ_JAAGMG010000241.1 GCF_010548525.1 Streptomyces sp. SID14478 | reverse complement strand
TCTCGTCCTTCGGCATCAGCGGCACCAACGCGCACGCCATCATCGAGGCACCGCACCGACCGGAGCCGTCCACCGCGGAGTCGCGTGACGAGGACGCGGGCCCCGACCGGCGCACCGGCTCCGTCGTGGCGCCATGGACCGTCTCCGCGCACAGCGAGGACGCCCTGCGCACGCAGGCGGGCCGCCTCGCCGCGCATCTGCGCACGCACCCCGAACTCACCGCCACCGACCTGGCGTTCTCGCTGGCCACCACCCGCGCCGCGGCCCGGCACCGGGCCGCGTTCGTGCCGCAGGACCGGTCCGCTGCACTGACCGTGCTCGACGCACTGGCCGAGGGCGACTTCCAGGACGCCGCCGTGGACACGGCCCGGCCGCAGGCCGCGCCCGTCTTCGTCTTCCCGGGCCAGGGCTGGCAGTGGGCGGGCATGGCGGTCGGCCTCTACGACAGCGCACCGGTGTTCGCGCGCGCCCTGGACGAGTGCGCCGCGGCCCTGGAGCCGCACCTGGACTTCCGCGTCCTGCCGTTCCTGCGCGCCGAGGCCGCCGCCGCGCAGGACCGCCCCGACACCGACCTGTCCACCGACCGCGTCGACGTGGTGCAGCCCGTCCTCTTCGCGGTGATGGTCTCCCTCGCGTCGCTGTGGCGCGCGCACGGCGTCGAACCGGCCGCCGTGGTCGGGCACTCGCAGGGGGAGATCGCGGCCGCCTGCGTCGCCGGCGCCCTCTCCCTCGACGACGCGGCCCGCCTCGTGGCCGTCCGCAGCCGCGT
>NZ_JAAGMG010000202.1 GCF_010548525.1 Streptomyces sp. SID14478 | reverse complement strand
GCCGTCGTGTCCGTGGCCCTCGGCATCGTCGCGCTGAGCGGCGGCTGGCTCGGCACGATCGCCTCGGCCCGCGAGTCGCTCATCGGCCAGCTCAACACCGCGCAGAGCGCCAGCGTCGGCACCCAGGTCTCCGAGGTCTACGGCGACTCCTGGCACGCCGCCGCCGTGGTCGGCGGGATCTTCTCGCTGGTCGCCCTGCTCGTCGGTGCGTTCGTCCTGGTCAAGCCCGCGTTCGGCGCGCCCGGCAAGCCCCAGGCCGTCTGGATCAAGTCGACCGCGTGGGCCGGCGTCTCGCTCGGCGTCCTCGGACTGCTGCTGGCCGTGGCCAAGTACTCGGACCTGCTCCTGGGCCTGCCCAAGACCAGCTGAGGCACGTCCACTCAGGCACCTAAGGCGGTCGGCACCGAGCGCCTCAGGTGCCTAAGTCGTCCCCGGCCGCGGCTAAGGCACCCCCGCCCGCGAACATGCGGCACTCGCCCGATGTGGCGCACCCCCCTGGGAAACGACAGTTGCGTCATCGCGGAAAACGGTCCGCGAGAACGCAGAGACTGTCACCAGGAGCCACGATGTACGCCTACGAAATGCACCGGATCCACTCCGCCGAGCTCATCGAGCGGGCCGAGGCCCACCGGCTGGCGCGCGCCGCCCGTGCGGCCACCAAGGCCGCCCGCGCCGAGCGCCGGT
>NZ_JAAGMG010000133.1 GCF_010548525.1 Streptomyces sp. SID14478 | reverse complement strand
CACCGGCACGGCGGCGGGCGACGCCGCACCCGGCGGGGCGCGGCGCCGCTGAGGCCGGCGGGCTCGCTCAGACCTCCAGTTCGGCCTCGATCTTCTTCAGCTGGTGGCGGGCCATCGCCAGGTTCGCGCGCGCCGAGTCCAGGACGAGGTACAGGAACAGGCCGTTGTTCCCGCGCCCCTTGAGCAGGCGGATCAGGTGGTACTGGGTGCCGAGCGTGATGAGGATGTCCTCGATCTCGTCCTTGAGACCGAGGTGCTCCATGGTGCGCAGCTTGGCGCGCACGACGTCGGTGTTCCCCGCGGCCGCGACCTCCAGGTCGAAGCTCTTGGAGCCGCCGATGGTGCCGAGCGCCATGCCGCTGTTGTAGTCGACCAGGGCGGCCGCGCTCGCTCCCTCGATGGAGGCGACCGCGTCCTTCAGTGCGGTTTCGGTGTTGGCCATGGTGATGGGTCCTTTCCTACGCTGCCTCAACGGGCGGTTCGTGGTTGCAAGTCGGTGTTCGGGGCGCGGACCGGGAGGCCGCCGCCGGTGGTCTCGGGGGTGGTGCGGGCGCGGGCCCGGGCGCGGGGGCGCACCTCCGGCTCGGGGGCCGT
>NZ_JAAGMG010000099.1 GCF_010548525.1 Streptomyces sp. SID14478 | reverse complement strand
TGGTGCTGAGCTGGGCGCAGGAGTTCGAGGCGGACCTCGACGGGCTGGAGAAGGTCAACGTCAACGGCGGGGCGATAGCGCTCGGGCACCCGGTGGGCGCGACCGGCGCCCGGCTGATCACCACGGCCCTGCACGAGTTGGAACGCCGCGACAAGGAGTTCGCGCTGATCACGATGTGCGCGGGCGGCGCCCTGGCGACGGGGACGATCATTCAGCGGCTG
>NZ_JAAGMG010000065.1 GCF_010548525.1 Streptomyces sp. SID14478 | reverse complement strand
GGGCGGAGCGGGCCGCCGTGCTCACCAGCGAGCTCGCCGGGAACCTGCTGCGGCACGCGGTGGGCGGCGCCGTCTACGTGCAGCGCCATCCCCAAGGGCGCGGGCTCGACGTGGTGGCGGTCGACCGGGGCCCCGGCATGGCCCGGCCCGACCGCGCCATGGTCGACGGCTTCAGCACGACCGGGACGCTCGGTTCCGGCATGGGAGCGGCGCGGCGCCTGGCCGACGAGCTGACGCTGCGCACCCTGCCCGGCGTCGGCACGCTGATCTGCGCCCGTTTCCACGCCCCCGGCAGCGGCCCGCTCCGTTCCGACATCGGCCTGCTGTGTCTTCCGGTGCGCGGCGAGGAGGCCTGCGGGGACAGCGCGGCCGTGGTGGAGGCGCCGGGCGGGCGCACCGCCGTGGTCGTCGACGGTCTCGGCCA